>JAVEEG010000175.1 GCA_030840585.1 Frankiaceae bacterium
GGCTCGAGATCTGTGTCCGCCCCGGTCTCGCCGCCATCGGCCCCGCCGCTCTCAGCCTCACCCGTCTCGGCGGCGTTGGTGCGCGGGCGGGAGGGCGCGGTGGCCTTCCGCGGCGCCCGCTTGCGCGGCGGCGCCGCTGCTCCGGCCGCATCTGGCTCGACCGGCTCCGGCGCCTTGAAAATCACTGTGGGGATCGCGGGAGCGCCTCCCTCATCGAGTGAGACGTTCTTGGGCGTTTTGGCGCCCGAATCGCCCGACAACGTCTCACTCGACGGTGCCGCCGTGGCGGCTGCCTTCTTGGCGGTGCGCTTACGGGCGGTGCGGGGCGCGGGTGTCTCGGCGCCGCTGGCGCCCGCCGCGTCATTAGCCCCGCCCGAAGTCTCGACCTCGGGTACAGCTTTGGTCGTGCGCTTGCGCGCAGTTGCTTTCTTCGCCGGTGCCGCCGGCTCGGCCGCAGGTGGCTGCGGGGTGTCGGTCGTCGAATCGTCGACCATGGGGAGGTCTCCCGTCCGCTCCCGGGTGCGCCGTCGGCGCTCCGCACAGGAGCCGGTTCGTGCCGCTCGCGGAGCGTGCCCCGCGGCGGAAGCTTCGGACCGCCGCTAGCGCGGCGGCGTGGTCTGGGCGGCGCCCCGGCTCAGCGGGTCGATCAGCCTGGGATGGCCGCCCGGCCCCGCTGGTGGCGTCTCGTCGAGCCGTCCCTGCGCCAGCCTGGTCACCATCGGGGTAACCGGCGTCGACAGGCCGCTCACGTGACGAAGCGCCGTCAGGACGTCGTCCGGTCGTACGGCGGGTGTCGCGTGCCGCATGACTATGTCGAGTATCGCACAGGATGCCCCATCGTCCGGCGCAGCCACGCCCGCTGGGGACAAGCCGAGCGCAATGACGACCCCGCGCGCGTCGACCACCCGGGTCCCGTCCTTGGTCAGCCGCTCGACCGGGACCGACTCGGCCGCGAGCAGCGCATCGACCGCCGCGGCGGCCTCGGCGGGGTCGACCGACGGCAGCACGATCCGCCACCGCGACGCCTCCAGCCGGTCCGCGAGCCCGGGCGGCTCGGCCTCCACGACCTCCACGATGTCGAGCCCGCTCGGCAGCGCCGCATCGAGCCCCGCGCGCACATCGTCCGGCGCGCAGGCCCGGGCCAGGCCGATCTCGAGGTACTCCGCCTCGGACGCCACCCCGGTTGGCGCAGCCCCGGCGTACGAGATCTTCGGATGCGGGCTGAACCCGGCGGAGTACGCCATCGGCACTTCGGCGCGGCGGAGCGCCCGTTCGAAAGCACGGGCAAAGTCCCGGTGCGAGGTGAACCGCAGCGGCCCCCGCTTGGCATACCGAATGCGTAGCCGCTGTACGACGGCTGGCGGCGGCGGTCCCTCGGGTTGTCTAGCCACGGCGGCCGGCGCGGCGGGCGTAAGGAGCGTCGTGGCATCGGGGCGAGCGCAGCCGGAGAGATGCCGCGCAGCGACGACGACCGCCGCGCCGGTCGACGATCACGAGGGCGAGAGGGGCAGCAGCGGCCGACCCGTCGGTCCGATCTGGATCTCGGTGCCCATGGTCGGGCACACGCCGCAGTCGTAGCAGGGCGTCCAGCGGCAGTCCTCGACCTCGACCTCGTGCACCGCGTCCTGCCAGTCCTCCCACATCCAGTCCTTGTCCAGCCCGGCGTCAAGGTGGTCCCACGGCAACACCTCGGCCAACTCGCGCTCGCGGGTGGTGTACCAGTCCAGCGAGACCGGCATGCCGGCGAAGACCTCGGCACACGCGCCGGCCCAGCGCTCGAACGAGAAGTGCTCGGTCCAGCCGTCGAACCGGCCGCCGTCCTCCCAGACCCGGCGGATGACCGCGCCGACCCGGCGGTCGCCGCGCGAGAGCAAACCTTCGATGATCGACGGGCGGCCGTCGTGGTAGCGCAGCCCGATCGAGCGGCCGTAGTCGCGGTCCGCCATCACCGCGCCCTTGAGCGCGCGCAGCCGGCGATCGACGGTTTCGTGGTCGAGCTGCGCGGCCCACTGGAACGGCGTGTGCGGCTTCGGCACGAACGCACCGATCGAGATCGTGCAGCGGATGTCCTTGCGCCCCGCCGCCTCGCGACCGGCCTGGATCACCCGCTTCGCCATCTGCGCGATCTGCAGGACGTCGTCGTCGGTCTCGGTCGGCAAGCCGCACATGAAGTACAGCTTCACCTGCCGCCAGCCGTTGCCGTACGCCGTCGACACGGTGCGGATCAGGTCCTCCTCGGTGACCATCTTGTTGATCACCTTGCGCATCCGCTCGCTGCCGCCTTCGGGCGCGAACGTCAGGCCGGTACGGCGGCCGTTGCGGGACAGCTCGTTCGCCAACGTCACGTTGAACGCGTCGACGCGAGTCGACGGCAGCGACAACGAGACCTGCTCGCCGTCGTACCGATCCGCGAGCCCCTTCGCGATCTCGCCGATCTCGGAGTGGTCCGCGCTCGACAGTGAGAGCAGCCCGACCTCCTCGAAACCGGTCGCCGCAATCCCGCGCTGCACCATTTCGCCGACGGTGGTGATCGACCGCTCGCGCACCGGGCGCGTGATCATGCCCGCCTGGCAGAACCGGCAGCCGCGCGTGCAGCCGCGGAAGATCTCGACGCTGTACCGCTCGTGCACCGTTTCTGCCAGTGGTACCAACGGTTTCTTCGGGTACGGCCACGCGTCGAGATCCATCACGGTGTGCTTCGCGACCCGCCACGGCACGCCCGGACGGTTCGGCGCGACCCGGCGGATCCGGCCGTCCGGGAGGTAGTCGACGTCGTAGTACGACGGCACGTATGCGACGCCGTCGCGGGCCAGCCGCAGCAGCAAGCCGTCGCGCCCGTCGGGTCGGCCCTCGGCCTTCCACGATCGGACGATGTCGGTAATCCGCAGCGCGGCTTCTTCGCCGTCGCCGAGCACGGCCGCATCGATGAACTCGGCGATCGGCTCCGGGTTGAACGCGGCGTGACCGCCGGCGATCACCAGCGGGTCGTCCTCGCCGCGGTCACTAGCCGACAGCGGGATGCCGGCGAGGTCGAGCGCGGTCAGCAGGTTGGTGTAGCCGAGCTCGGTCGAGAAGCTGATCCCGAAGACGTCGAAGGCGCGGACCGGCCGGTGCGCGACGACGGTGAACTGCGGGATGTCGTGCGCCCGCATCACGTCTTCCATGTCCCGCCAGACGCTGTAGGTCCGCTCGGCGAGAACATCGGCGCGCTCGTTCAGCACCTCGTACAGGATCTGCACGCCCTGGTTGGGCAGTCCGACCTCGTAAGCGTCCGGGTACATCAGCACCCAGCGGACGTCGACGCTGTCCCAGTCCTTGACGGCCGAATGAAGCTCGCCCCCGACGTACTGGATCGGCTTCGACACGGTTGGCAGCAACGGCTCCAACCGCGCGAACAGGGACTCGACGGGCACGGTGGTCCAGGCTACGCGCGCCCGGGCCGGCGCGGCGGTCGGGAGGAGCGTCGTGGCATCGGGGCGAGCGAAGCGAGAGATGCCGCGCAGCGACGACGACCGCCGCGCCGGCCCGGACACGATCAGGTGCGCGAGCGCATATAGACGTTCTGCAGCAGCCCGACCCCGAGCATGTTCGCGAACATGGCGGATCCGCCGTAACTGACAAAGGGCAGCGGCAAGCCCGTCACCGGCATGATGCCGACGGTCATGCCGATGTTCTCGAACGCCTGGAAGCCGAACCAGCACACGATGCCGACGGCGACGAGCGTGCCGAACGCGTCGCCCGCGCGGGCTGCGATCGACAGCCCGCGCCACAGCACGACGCCGACGAGTACGACGACCAAGCCGGCGCCGAGCAGGCCGAGCTCCTCCCCCGCGACGGTGAACACGAAGTCGGTCTGCTGCTCCGGCACGAAGTGCCCGTTGGTCTGGGTGCCGTGGAACAACCCCTCGCCGAACCAGCCGCCGGAGCCGATCGCGATCCGCGCCT
>JAVEEG010000105.1 GCA_030840585.1 Frankiaceae bacterium
TACGCGCACGTCGCCGACGCGCTTGTGGTCGCGGCCGACGGCGGCCGGTTGTGGCTGGTCGATCCGCGCGGCGCCGGCGTCTCGGTGACCGTGACCGACGCGCTCGACCGGAGCACGGTCCTGACCAACGTGACCCTCGACGGCGCCTTGGGTGAGGAGCTTGCCAAGCCGGTGCTGCCGGACGTCCTCAATCGCGCCGCGGTGCTCTACGCGAACGACCTCGCCGGCGTCGCCCGGGTCGCGCTGACCCGCACCGTCGACTACGACAAGACCCGCGAGCAGTTCGGCCGCCCGGTCGGATCGTTCCAGGCGATCAAGCACGCGCTCGCCGACCTGCATGTCGCGGTCACGATGGCCGAGCACGCCGGTTGGTACGCCGCCCACGCCCTCGACACCGGTTTGCCCGACGCGGCCCTCGCCGTGTCGGTGGCGAAGTCGAAGGCCGGTGACGCCGCGCGCGAAGCGACGGCCGCGATGATCCAGTACCACGGCGGCATCGGTTACACCTGGGAGCACGACGCCCACCTGTTCTTCAAGCGGGCCAAGCGGGCCGAGTACCAGTACGGCGATCCGGCCGAGCACCGCGAGCGGATCGCGCGGCTGGTCGTCGACGGTGCCTGACCAGGTCACGACGAAGGTCGCGCCGCCCGGGCTTTCCCGGTCGCTCAACTACCCGCGGGTGCCACCGGGGGCGATCCTGTCCGGCGCCGCGCGCCGCTGGCCGGATCGGGTCGGCTGGATCGACGAGTCGGTCGACCGTTCGATGACGTACGCCGAAGCCGCGGCGCGGGCGGCGCAGATGGCAAATGCGTTGCGCGCCAACGGGATCGGCCGCGGTGACGTGGTCGCCGTACACGCGCCGAACTGCATCGACTACCCGATCGTCTATTACGGCATCCTGCTCGCCGGCGCGACCTTCTCCCCCACGAACCCGCTGCTGCCGCCGGACGACCTGGCGTTCCAGCTCACCGACTGCGGTGCCCGCGTCGTCGTCACGTGGTCACTCGTCGCCGGTGCGATCGCGGCGGTGCGCGACCGGATCCCGGCGGAGCTGGTCGTCGGGATCGGCACCGCCGAACACGTCGACATAGAGCTGGAAGCGTTCCTGACCGGGCAGTCGACGCAAGCGCCAGCGGTCGAGCATGACCTCGACGACGACATCGCGCACCTCGCCTACACCGGCGGCACCACCGGGCGGAGCAAAGGCGTGCAGGTGCCGTACCGCAACGTGGTGGTGAACACGTTGCAGTACGCCTGCTGGAGCACCGGCTCGCTGCCCGTCCTCGACGGCGAGGGCGGTCTGATCCTCGACCAGGTTGGTTCCGAGGACGAGTGGCCGGCCCGCCTCGGCGAGGGCATCGCGATCAATCTGACGCCGTGGTTCCACGCGATGGGCACGATCGGCGGGTTGAACCTGACGACGCTCATCGGTACGACGCTGGTGCTGCACCTGCGCTTCGACCCCGGTCGCTACCTCGAGGATGCCGAGCGGTTCCGGATCACCAGCATGGGCGGCGCGCCGCCGATTTACGTCGCGCTGCTCGCGCACCCCGACATCGACAAGCGCGACCTGTCGACCGTGCGGACGATCTCGTCCGGCGCGGCGCCGCTGCCGGTCGAGGTGATCGAGGAACTGCAGCGCCGGTTCCCGGACGCCCGGATCGGCGAGGGCTACGGCCTGACCGAAGTCACGATGGGCGCGACGACGAACCCGTCGTGGCGATCCGGCCTCCGCAAGGTCGGCACCGTCGGTGTGCCGGTGTTCGACACCGAGATCAAGCTGGTCGACGGCGAGGTGTGCATCCGCGGCCCGCAGGTCATGCGCGGCTACCACAACCGGCCGGACGCGACCGCCGAGGTGCTCGACGCGGACGGCTGGCTGCGGACCGGCGACGTCGGCGTGATCGACGACGACGGCTACCTCACGATCGTCGACCGCAAGAAGGACATGCTCATCTACAAGGGCTACAACGTCTACCCGCGCGAGCTCGAAGAGGTGCTGTTCCAGCATCCATCGGTCGCGAATGCCGCCGTGGTCGGCAAGCGCGACGTCGCCGTCGGCGAGCTGCCGGTCGCATTCGTCGTACTGCACGATCCGGCATCGGACCCGCGCGAGGTCCTCGATTGGGTGAACAGCCGCGTCACGCCGTACAAGAAGCTCCGAGACATCCGCGTCGTCGACACGATCCCAGTCTCGGCGGCCGGCAAAGTCCTACGCCGCGAACTCCGCGAGTTAGTCGAGCAGGAGACCTAGTCCACCCCGTTCACTGCAACGTTTGAGGCGTTATTCGAGCGCGATAACGCCTCGAACGTCACAGTCAACGCGTGGGGATGACGCGCTCAGACACCTAGGGACCGGCCGATGATTTCTTTCATGATCTCGGTCGTGCCGCCGTAGATGGTCTGCACCCGGCTGTCGAGGTAGGCCTGCGCGATCGGGTACTCGAGCATGTAGCCGTAGCCGCCGTGCAACTGCACCCCGGCGTCGACGACTCGCAGCTGCAGTTCGGTCGTCCACCACTTCGCCATCGCCGCGTCCGTGATCGACAGCCGGCCGTCGTTGAGTTCGCGGATGCACCGGTCGACGAACACCCGCGCGATCTGCACCTCGGTCGCCAGCTCGGCGAGGACGAACCGGCTGTGCTGGAACGATCCGATCGGCCGGCCGAAGGCAGTCCGCTGCTTGCAGTACGAGAGCGTCTGGTCGAGCACTCGCTCGCTCGCCGCCACCGCACCGACCGCGATCGCCAGCCGCTCCTGCGGCAGGTTGTCCATCAGGTGGAAGAAGCCGCGGTTCTCCTCGCCGAGCAAGTTGGTCGCCGGCACCCGTACGTCGGTGAAGAACAGCTCCGCGGTGTCCTGCGCCTTGAGCCCGATCTTGTCGAGGTTGCGGCCCCGCTCGAACCCGGGCATCCCCCGCTCGACGACGAGCAACGACAGCCCGTACGCCGCCTTCGCCTCCGGGTTGGTCTTCGCGACCACGATGACGAGGTCGGAGTGGATCCCGTTGGTAATAAAGGTCTTCTGGCCATTGACGACATAGTCGTCGCCGTCGCGCACGGCCGTCGTCGCGATACCCTGCAGGTCCGAGCCCGCGCCCGGCTCGGACATCGCGATCGCGGTGATGATCTCGCCGGTGCAGAACTTCGGCAGCCAGCGCTGCTTCTGCTCGTCGGTCGCGAGCTTCAGCAGGTACGGCGCGACGACCTCGTTGTGCAAGGTGAACCCGACACCGCTCGCCCGCGCCCGCACGATCTCTTCGGACAGCACCGAGTTGTAGCGGAAGTCGTGCACGCCACCGCCGCCGTACTCCTCCGGCACCTCCATGCCGAGCAGGCCCTGCTTGCCGGCCTCGAGCCAGATGCCGCGGTCCACGATCCCGTCGGCCTCCCACTGCTTGTGAAACGGCACGACGTGCTTGTCGAGGAAGGCGCGGCAGGTCGCGCGAAACGCCTCGTGGTCGGCGTCGTAGAGGTCTCGTTCCATGGCCGAACGCTACTCGGTTTGGGGTAGGGATCCGACACGCCGCGGAAAGGCTTCCGCCCGGGCGCTGGGGGCATCACTATGAGGTGGTGACCCGGACCAGCGCTCGCCATGCCGCCGTACAGGTGGGCGAGTTCGCGATCGGTGCGGTCGCGTCGTACGTCGCGGTCGGCGCCGTCTGGCTGGCGACCGGCGCCCCGTGGGCACCCATCCTGGTCGCGCTGGCGCTGGCCGCGTCGGCCGCGCTGGTCGAGGTGAAGTACGGCGCCAAGGCCACGGGTTTCGTCGTCGGGGTGCTGCCGACGGCGGTCATCCTGGCCGGCTTGCTCGCCGCGGTCTCGCTCGTCCTGGCGCGTTATCGATAATCATTAGTTTGCTCGCGGGCGCCCGGGGTAGGCGTCTGCTCGATGGTCACGGGGTCCGGGGGCGCAAAGTCTGGGACCCTGCTCGTCTTCGTCACGACCAACCCGGCTGACAGCGCCGAGGTCGCCGACTGGCTGCGCCCGCAACTCGCGACCGACGAGGTCACTGTCGCCAACGGCTTCTACGCCGGCGTTGCCGCGCTCGCCGCCGGCTCCCGCGCGATCGTGCTCAACGTCGGGCCGCCCGACGGTCAGGACAGCTGGCGGCTGGCCGAGCTCCGGCACCGCGGCGTCCCGTCGAGCACCGAAGAGGTCGCGTACGTCGTCGTGGCGGACGCGACCGTCCTGCCGCAACTCTCCGGTGTGCTCCGCACCGACCTCGCCGTCACCTCGGTCGGCCGGCTGCCACCGTTGCGCGAACTGCTGGTGAGCGAGGAGCCGCTGGTCGACGATCAGACCATCTGGCGCCGGACGATGCGGTAGCCGACCTTCGCGAGCAGCCAGCCGAGGCCGATCAGCAGCAACACCAGGACGATCGGGCCGATGGCGCCGATGATCGCCTCGATGCCGTGCACGAACCGCGACACCGACCGGTGCACCGCCTTGCTCAGGCCCGACTGCTGATGCACGACGGCCGCCTTCACGTGCGACTTCTGATCGATGCTGACCGTCAGGGTCGCGTACGTCGTCCGGTCGTTGAGCACTTTGAGCTGACCCTGCAGCTGATCGATCTGGGTCTGGATGTCGTTGATCTGTTGCTGCACCGACAGGATCTGCCCGATCGTCGTGGCCTTCTGAAGGATGTTGAGGTACGTCTGCTTCGTCAGCCCGAGGGCGTGCAGCCGCGCGCCGAGGTCGACGTACTGCGCGGTGACGTCGGCGGTCTTCGTCTGCAGCGACAGGACCTTCCCGAGCCCGCGCGCCTGCCCGAGTACGACGTCGAAGGAACTGTTCGGCACCCGCAGCGTGACCGTCGCGCTCGGGGCGCCGTCGCCTTCGAGCATCTGGCTGCTGGCGACGATCCCCCGGACCTGGGTGGCATAGCGGGTCAACGTATTGACCGCGTCGTTCACCTTGATCTTGTCGACCTGCAGATCGAGTTCGCCGGTCCGCTCGATCTTCGTCAACGAGTCGGTTGGCGCGACCTGCGACTTCGAGCCGGCCGCCGACTGCGGGGCCACTGCGGTATCCGACCGCGGGGCCGTTCCGACCACTCCGGCCATCGGCACGGCGGCGCTGCCATTGCCGCCGCTCGCGGTGGCGAACTGCTCCGGCGGCGCGGCTTGATCCTTGACCCCCGCCGAGGTGTTGGCCTGGTGGGACGTCGTACTGTTCGACGCCGAATTTCCGCCGATGACGAACGCCACGATGACGAGTACGACGATGGCCGCGGCGCTGCTGAGCAGCCAGGTCCGGCGGCTGGACGGCCAGTGCCCGTGGACGGCCCCCACGCCGCCGTCCTCGGGCTCGGCCGCTTCGGCCGGGCGCAGTTGGCCGAGGATGTCGTCGATCGCGCGCGGCGGGACGCCGTACCCGTCGCCGATCGTGCCGAGTCCGCGTTCGAGCAGGTCGTCAGTGATCATCGGGCCACCTCCAGGCCGGCCCACTCGACCAGAGCGGGGTCCTCGGACAGCCGGCGGCGGGCTTCCGCGAGCCGGGATTTCACCGTGCCGGGGCGGCGCTGGATCGCGACCGCGATGTCCTTCTCCGGCAGGCCGCTGTAGTAGCGCAGCACGACGGGGACGCGAAGATGTTCGGGCAGCCGGGCGAGGGCGTCGCCCAGGCACTCCGCCAGCGCGGCGTCCTCGGCGTCGCGCTGCGGATCACTAGGTGCGGGAATGCGTTGGAGCACGTCATCGTCGGTGCGCGACCGCCACACCTTGTCGCCGCGCAACCGGCTCAGGCAGGCGTTGACGACGACGCGGTAGAGCCATGCCCGCCGCCCGTCGCCGGCCGGGATCGCGTCGCGGAACCGCCACACTCGCAGGAACGCTTCCTGGACCGCGTCCTCGGCGTCGGCGGGCGAGCGGAGGACGAGACATGCGGTCCGATATGCGCGCGGGTAGGCCTCGTCGAGCCAGGCTTCAAGGTCGTCCACGGCAATGAGACTCCGCGTGCGTGCAATCGGTTCGCCCGGCTCGGGATGAACCGAAACCCTGCGATTTGCCGCCGGTGTCCGTACGGTGGCTGAATGCGGGGGATCTGGTGGCATGCATGGCGTCGGCACGCGGCATGGCTGGGTGCGCTCGTCGTCATGGCAATCGTTGCGTTGCCGGCGACCGCGCAGGCAACGAACCCGCCGCCGCGGTTGACGTGGATCGGTACGCCGACGTTCACCCTCGGTGCCGACGGCATCCGCACGCTGTCGGTGCCGTTCAGCGCGGTCGACGACGGTCCGTCAGGTCTGTCTGAAGTGGGTATGGAGTTCGAACTCGTAGGCAGCAGCTCGTCGAACCTCGCCCTCGACGGCATCGTCGTCGCGCACTGGAACGGGACCGGCCAGAGCAGCGTGACCGCCGCGACCGCCGGCGGCACGATGCGCAAGTGGGTGCCGTCCGGGACGTACGCCGTCCGGGACATCGACGTGATCGACCGGGCCGGCAACCGGACCACGTACTTCCCGGGCGGCACGGACACGTCGGAGCCGTCGGGGCCGGTCGCCGACCCGTTCGACTGGTCGAAGATCCGGTTCACGGTGAACAACCCGGACCAGGACATCCAGCCGCCGCACCTCACCTCGCTCGGTGTGTTCGAGAAGTCGGTCGTCGCGGGCGAGCCGGTCGTGGTGCTGTACACCGCGATCGACGACGTCTCCGGCGTGGGCTCGACGGGCATCGAGTACGTCGACGTGCAAGGCCATGTCAACTGGGCTCAGGCGGAACAAGACGTCGCCGCGGTCGGCCCGGCCACGTGGTTGATCCCGTTGAGCGCGATCGGCGGCAACTATCGCGTGGTGTCCATCTTCCTCACCGACAACGAGGGCAACACCATGCAGTACTCCGGCAGCGCCGGGGGCGGCAGTGGTCCGGTGAACGGGATCGATCCCGACGCCGCGGACTTCGACGTCACCGCCGTGACGCCGGACTCGACCGTGCCGACGATGAGCTCGCTCAAACCGCTGAGCAAGTCGACGCTCCACCCGGGTGACGAGTTCGCGTTCGACTTCACCGCGTTCGATGACCTCACCGGGATCACCGAGCTGACGGTGGACTACGTCAACGGCGACGGCGTACAAGGCCAGTGGTGGCAACACTGCGGCGACCTGACCCACGGGCCGGTGTCGGTCGTGCTCCCGTCGTACGCGGCGACCGGCAAGTGGACCATCAACGACGTCGCCATCTCCGACGGCGCTGGCAACATGGCGATCTACGCCGCCGACGGAACCGTCAACCACCAGCCGAGCGGGGCCACCGCGCCGGCGACGCTCTCGCTGCCGGTCTCGTCGCTGAGCTTCACCGTGTCGCCGGGCGCATCCGCGCCCTGGCCCGTGCCGTCCGGCTCGACGCTCGGCCAGGGCTGCGGGACGGCGGCGGCGGTCGGGGTCAGCGTTCCGGCCGTCAGTGAGACGCCTGGTGCCGGTCTGTCCGTCACTGCGCACGTGTCGCGAGCCGGCGCGAGCGTGTCCCAGCCGGTGACGGCCACGTACAGCGCCGTCGGCCGGCAGGTGCACCTGCTCGGCGTCGCTCGCGGCTCGAGCACCGGTCACACCTCGACCGCGACGACACTCGCCGCGACGACCGGCTACTTCGTCCGCTTCTTCGGCCAGGCCCGCGGTACGACCACGGTGAACCCGGCCCGATCGGCGACCGCGACGGTTCGCGCGGTGACGCCGGGCGAGGTGATCGGCGGCCTCGACAGCCATCGCCGGCTCGCGGTCCGGCTCGGCCCGACCCGGCGCGGCGAGACGCTGAGCGGTGTGACCGTCGGCGGATCGTCGGCGGTGGTCAGCGCGGCACATCGCAACTTCTGGTTCGCGGTCACCAGCACGCACCGCATCTACGTCCGGGACGACTGGAGTACGTGGCGGCCGCTGACCACCGGCGGCGCGGCCTGCGCGACGGTGTCCGCGGCGGCTCTCGGCGGCTCGCTCGCGATCGCCTGCGACGGCACCGACCACCACCTGCGTACCGCGTGGTGGCCGCTGTCGACGATCACGTTGCCAGCCGTGCGGGCGTGGACGGATCGCGGCGTGCATCCGGGCAGCGGCGCGACGCTCTGGAGCGACGGCAAGGTCGTCCGCGCGGCGGTCTCGACGGCGTCCGGCGTCATCGCCCGAACCCTCGGCGGGCACTGGTCGAACACCGGCGCGCACTGCACCGGCCAGCCGGCCGTCGCGGTCAGCGGCGGGCAGACCTACCTCGCCTGCACCGACGCATCGAAGCGGGTCAACCTGCTGCGGCACCGCAGCTACGGCTGGGCCAACTGGAAGACCGGCCTGGTCGCGCGCGGGCTGCCGGCGTTGACCGCCCGCCCCGACGGCACCGCCGGGCTGTGGCTCGTCGGCACCGACGGTCGCTGCCGCGGCATCACGCTGACGTCGTCGACGGCGCGCGGTCGCTGGACCCTGCTGCCCGGCAGCTACCTCAGCGGCACGACCGCGACGTATGGCGTCGCCTAGCGCGGGGCCATCCGGATCGAGCCGTCGAGGCGGATGGTCTCGCCGTTGAGGTAACCGTTCTCGACGATGTGCCGGGCCAGGGCGGCGTACTCGGCGGGCAGGCCCAGACGCGCCGGGTGCGGCACCTGCTTGCCGAGCGACTCGCGGGCCGGCTCGGGCAGCCCGGCGAGCATCGGCGTGTCCATGATCCCGGGTGCGATCGTGCAGACGCGGATGTACTTGTCGGCCAGGTCGCGGGCGATCGGCAGCGTCATGCCGACGACGCCGCCCTTGCTCGCGCTGTACGCCGCCTGCCCGATCTGCCCGTCGAACGCGGCGACCGACGCGGTGTTCACGATGACCCCGCGCTCGCCGTCGACCGGCTCCGTCTCGACCATTCGTGCGGCCGCCAACCGGATCACGTTGAACGTGCCGATGAGGTTGACCGTCACGACGCGAGTGAACTGATCCAGCGGCAGCACGCCCTGCTTGCCCATCACCCGGCCGGGGTTGCCGATGCCCGCGCAGTTGACGACGATGCGCAGCGGCGCCGCCGCCGAAGCTGCGTCGACCGCCTGCTGCACCGCGGTTTCGTCAGTGACGTCGACCGGCGCGAAGGTGCCGCCGAGTTCTTCGGCCCGCTCGGCACCGGCCGAGTTCGGCAGATCCGCGATGACGACATGCGCGCCGGCTTTCGCCAGCTCGGTCGCCGTCGCAAGTCCGAGTCCGCTCGCGCCACCGGTGACGATCGCGCTGCTGCCCTCAATCCGCATTCGTTGTCTCCTGTGCGTTGTCCGGTTCGTCGACGACGACGAGCACGGTACCCGCGTCGACTTGTTGGCCCGCCGCCACGCTGACGGCCGAGACCG
>JAVEEG010000137.1 GCA_030840585.1 Frankiaceae bacterium
GGAAGTCCTCGGCGCCAGGGAGATCGGCGACCGACGGCGCGGCCCGGGCGAGCAGCGGCGACGCCGGGAAGCCGTCGCGGGCGAGCTCGATCGCCGGCTCCAGCACCGAAGCCAGCGGCAGCCGGCCGAGCCGTTCGGACAGCGCGCACCAGCCGTCGACCGCGCCCGGCACCGGGACCGCCCCGATGTCGCCGTGCATCGGCACCTCGCGGTGGCCGGCCGCCCGCAGTCGCTCGGGGTCGGCGCCGGAGCCGGCCCGGCCGCTCGCGTTCAGCGCCAGCGGGGCCGGCGACCCGGGCACGCTGACCAGCGCGAACAGGTCACCGCCGAGGCCGCACATGTGCTGAGTCGTGACGGCGAGGACCGCGTTCGTGGCGATCGCCGCGTCGACTGCGTTGCCGCCCGCCCGCAGGATCGCGACACCGGCCTCGGCCGCGAGCGTGTCGACGGCGCACACCAGACCCGCTGTGGCGGACGTCACGTTGCCAGACCCCGGTATTCGTCGTTCACTGATGTGACATCACTTGGTGTCACATTCGACATTGTGGGTAGGGCTAGCCCCGATCCCGGCCGCGCCACTTCCTGGAGGTTTCCCGGATGACGCCGTACCTCACCCTCGCCGCTGGCTTTGCTCCCGCGCGCGGCTTCCCGCCGAGCCAGGTGATCCCGGCCTCGATCGTCGCCATCCTGCTCACCGCAGGCGTCGCGCTCGCGGCGGTGCGCTACCGGCAGGGACGGTTCGCCGCGCTCGGCCGGGTGGCCGGCCGGGCGGAGCGGTTCAGCGGCCTGCCCGGCTGGGCGGCGCTGCCGATCGCCATGACGACGATCAGCCTGGTGATCGCGGTGTTCGGCTTCTACTGGGACGTCGCGTGGCACATCGACAAGGGTCGCGACGACGGACCCTTCTCGACCCCGGCGCATTACCCCATCATCATCGGCCTGCTCGGCATCGCGATCGCCGGTGTGACCTCGCTGACCCTCGACACCGACGACCACCCGCACGGCATCCGGATACCGCGGCTGGGCCGGGTGAGTGTCGGCGGCGCATTGCTGACCCTGTGCGGATTGGTTGCGCTGGCCGGCTTCCCGCTCGACGACGTCTGGCACACGCTGTTCGGTCAGGACGTCACGCTCTGGGGCCCGACGCACATCCAGATGATCGGTGGCGCATCGCTCGCGACGATCGCGGCGTGGATCCTGCGCGAAGAGGGAACCCGCCGCGCCCCCGACCTGCATCGCAACGCGCTCGACCGCCCCGGCATGAGCGGGCGGTTGACCCGGTACGCCGACATCGCGGTCGGCGGTGCGGTGCTGATCGGACTGTCGACGTTGCAGGGTGAGTTCGACTTCGGCGTGCCGCAGTTCCGCGCGGTCTACCACCCATTGCTCATCATGCTCGCGGCCGGCATCGCGCTGGTCGCCGCGCGGGTGCGCTGCGGTCGCGGTGGTGCGCTCGCGGCCGCGTTCGTGTTCATCGTCGTTCGCGGATCGTTGACGTTGCTGATCGGTCCGGTCCTCGGCCGGACCACGTTGCACTTCCCGCTGTACCTCGCCGAAGCGTTGCTGGTCGAGTTGGTCGCGCTTGTCGTCAGCACTCGGCGGCAGATCCTGTTCGGAGCCGTGTCCGGCCTAGCGATCGGCACCGTCGGGCTCGCGGCCGAGTGGGGTTGGAGCCAGATCTGGATGCCGCTGCCGTGGCGGTCGTCGATGTGGCCGCTCGGTGCCGTCCTCGGATTCGTGGCCGCGCTCTGTGGTGGTGTCCTCGGTGGCGCGATGGGTCGCGCGTTGTTGCCACCCGGCGCGGCCCGGCAACGCAGCCCGCGCATGTTGTTGCCGCTCGCCTGGGCCGGTGCGTTCGCGGTGATCGCGATCGCGATGCCGATGAGCGCGCACAACTACAAGGCGACGGTGACGTTGCACGACGTCGACTCGGGTCCGCAGCGCACCGTCCTCGCGACGGTGCGGCTGGATCCGCCGCAGGCCGCCGACAACGCGACGTGGTTCAACCTCACGTCATGGCAGGGCGGCGACGGCATGTTCCAGAGCACGATCGTCGGGCAGTGGGTCGTGCCGTTGCACAAGGTCGCGCCCGGTGTCTACGAATCGAGCACACCGGTTCCGGCGTACGGCAAGTGGAAGACGTTGCTGCGGCTTGCGACGGTGAACAGCTTGCAGGCGCTACCGATCTACATGCCGGCCGACCCCGCGATCCCGGCGAAGGGTGTGGCGGCGACGCCGACGTTCACCCGCACGTTCGTGCCGGACAAGCAGATCCTGCAACGCGAAGCGGTCGGTGGATCGATCGCACTGCAACGCGCCGCGTACATCCTGCTCGGCCTGATCGGGCTGATCTGGATCGCCGGTATCGCGTTCGGTCTGCGGCGGCTCGACCGGACCGCGGACACCGATCCTAAGGATCCGCCGATGAACGCCTACGGTGTCAGGACCGGCCGGCGCCTTCGAACCGGAACGGCTTCGGCGGCGGTTTGAGATCCGCGCGAGGGCAACTCGCGAGGGTCAGCGCGCCGTACTGCAACGCGTCGTCGCAGAGCCTCTCGACGGTCCAGCCCTGCTCGCTACCAACGCGCGTGACCGTCGCTCGGAAGATGGTGATCTCGTAGCGGGTGGGCACACCGTACGCGACTTGGATCTCGCCAATGAGTTGCGGGCTCTCGTCCTGGTCGTGGCTGCCGGTGAGCGGTGCGTCGAACCGGCGCCACAGTGCCGGCTCGGTGTCCCACATGCCGCCGAGGCGGACGTCGCGTAGTGCGAGTTGCATGAGTACGGCGCGAGCGGCTTCCTCGGGCAGTACGGCGGCGGGACGGATGACCTCCGTGATGACGCCTTCGTCCTGAGTCTCAGCGACCAGGAACTCCCACGCGTCCACGGATCCCTCCCTAACGTTGATCACTGGGAGTTTCGACCAACACGGGTGGGCCCTCCATAGTCCCTTCGGACTATGCAGGCATGCTGCGGTCATGACGAATGGCGCAACCGGCCCGCTGCGCGGACTGCGGGTCATCGAGATGGCCGGCATCGGCCCCGGCCCATACGCTGCGATGTTGCTCGCCGACATGGGCGCGGACGTGATCCGCGTCGAGCGGCCGGGTGGTGTTGCGGATGCGTCGTCGGCGGCGCGCGACGTCGTCAATCGGGGCAAGCGGTCGATCGCGCTGGACCTCAAGTCCGAGTCCGGCCTCGATGCCGTACGACGACTGCTATCCGACGCCGATGTCGTGATCGAGGGCTTCCGTCCCGGGGTGATGGAACGGCTCGGGCTCGGCCCGGACGAATGCCTTGACCTGAACTCGCGGCTGGTCTACGCGCGGATGACCGGCTTCGGCCAGAGCGGACCACTGGCGCCGGTGGCCGGCCACGACATCGGGTACATCGCGCTGACCGGTGCGTTGTGGGCGACTGGCCGGCCGGACGAGCGACCGGCACCCGCGCTGAACCTCGTCGGCGACTACGGCGGCGGCTCGATGTTCTGCGTGTTCGGTGTGTTGTGTGCGTTGTTCGAGCGGATGTCGAGCGGCATTGGGCAGGTCGTCGACGCGGCGATGGTCGACGGCGTCGCGTCGTTGACGACGATGTTCACCGCGTTGCGCGCGATGGGCGTGTGGCGGGACGAACGCGGGGTCAACCTGCTCGACACCGGCGCGCCGTTCTACGAGGTGTACGAGTGTTCCGATGGCAAGTTCCTCGCCGTCGGCCCGCTGGAGCCGCAGTTCTACGCCGAGTT
>JAVEEG010000147.1 GCA_030840585.1 Frankiaceae bacterium
AGCGGGCGGGCCGGGCCGGAGCGGGGCTTGGCGAACCGGCCGAGACCGCGGGCCGGCATCAACGGCATCATCGCGGCGACCATCGCCGCCGGCACGGCCGCGCCGGCAGCGACACCCGCCGCGGCTCCCGGGTCGACCGGGTAGGCCGGCGGCTGCGCCGCGCGCGGCCCCGCGAGGACCCGCGGCACGCGCGCTCCGCCGCTTGCGTTCTGGGTGTAAAGGATCCCGAACAGCACCAGGATCAGTAGCACCAGCAACAGATCTCGTCGGTTCTCCGACGGACCCGCGGGCGCGGTCGCGGCCGCTGGAGCTGCGTAGTTCTGCGCCGGTTGCTGGGTGGCGACGACGGGTGCCTGACCGCTCGACGTGTCCGTCGTGACGGTCCCGACCCCGGACGGCACCGTGACTGAGGTGACGGTCGGCGTCGTCGCGCCGCCGCTCGTCGTGCCGGCGCCCGAACCGGAGCTCGCCGGTGGCGGCGTGTACGCCGGTGGCGGCGGAGACGCCGACGACGAGTCCAGTTGCATCGAGGTCGCACCCGGCTTGTCGAAGTCGACGTAGTACGGCGGAGTGGTGTCCGTTCCGGCGTCGGTGCCCGCGGTGTAGATGGCACTCGTCTGCACCGGCACGATCGCGAGGCTGAGGGTGCCCGGCGTCTGCGCCGCGGCGCCGTCGAGCAGGAATGTCATCGTCTTGCCGTCGGCGGACGGCGCGCCGGCGAAGTGGAACGTCGCGCAGTCGTACGCCGGTGCGGTCGCCATGTCCTGGTTGTCGCCGGCCTTCCAGTTGTCTTCCTTTGTCGGGCAGGCCTGGATGTTGCCCAGCGGCGAGAACGTCACCGGGCTGCCCGACGGCGACGGCGGCGTAGGCGTGGAATTCGTGATCGCGAGCTCGAGCGTTGCGGTCGTGTCTTCCGGCACCGAGTACTCGACCGCGCCATACGACACGACCCCGGCCTGTGGCCCGACCGCGACCCGCATCCCGCCCGGGTTGGCATCCGGCGTGGGGTTGGGCGCGCCGCCGCCTTTGGTCCACCAGCCGACCTTCGTCGGCGCGTCCGCCGATGCCGGCGACATCACGGTGCCGGTCGCGACCAGACCGATCGTGCTCGCCGTGGCGGCGAGGGCCGTCCGGAGCAACCAACGACGTGCTCTCATCGTGTCGCCGCCTTTGCCTTGCGAGTACGTGGCTTCGGTGTGGTCGAGCTGCGGTTGATGCTGGACGGGTCGTTGCCGAGGTACGCCGCCACGACGCGTTCGTCGGCCAGCACCTCGCGCGGCGGCCCTTGGGTGACAACCCGGCCGAGGTCGAGCGCGACGATCGAGTCGGACAGTGTCGTGATGAGCGGCATGTCGTGTTCGATGACGAGCATCGCGCAGCCGGCCTCTTCCCGGATCCGGCGTAGCAGCGGGCCGAGCGCTTCGGTCTCGCGCTGGGCGATGCCGCTCGACGGCTCGTCGAGGATCAGCACGGTCGGTTCGTGCGCGATCGACATCGCGAGGTCGACGATGCGCCGCGACCCGGTCGAGAGCTCGGCGACGAACTTGTCGCGGAACGCACCGAGGCCCATCAACTCGATCAGGTCGTCGACGGTGAACGCGACATCGGTCTCCGACTCGTGCATCGCCGGCGTCGCGAACAGCGCGGACACGTGGTCGCGCACCTCGATGTGCCGTTCGAGCCCGAGCGCGATGTTCTCCGCGACCGTCAGCGACGGGAAGATCTTGGCGTCCTGGAACGAGCGGCCGAGACCGAACGTGGCGCGCTTTTCCGGCGCCCACGTGGTGATGTCCTGGCCGTCGAGCGCGATCCGCCCGGAGCCCACCGGCAGGTGCCCAGAGATCATGTCGAAGATCGTGGTCTTGCCCGCGCCGTTCGGCCCGATCAGGCCCAGAATCTCGTTGTCGTGCAAGGTAAAAGTGACGTCGCTGACCGCGTTGATGCCACCGAAACTCTTGGTCAGGCCGTTCACTTCAAGCACCGGCCGGCGGGTCGCGAGCTCCACCGCCTCGGCCCGCTCCTTGGTCCGCGCGCGGTCGTTCGCCATCGACTGGTTCGCCCGGTCGAGGAAGACCGACCGCAGCACGTCGTCGCGTTCGAGCAGGTCCGACGTCGGGCCGGTGAACCGCACCTGCCCCTTCTCCATGAAGTACGCGCGATGGGCCAGCGTGAGCGCGACGTTCACCGACTGCTCGACCAGAATGATGGTCGCGCCCTCGGCGTGGATCGCGCGAACGGCGTCGAGCAGCCGCTCCACAATCACCGGCGCGAGGCCCAGCGACAACTCGTCGATGATGAGCAGCCGGGGTCGCGCGACGAACGCCATGCCGAGCGCGAGCTGCTGCTGTTCCCCGCCGGACAGATCACCGGCGAGGTTGTTCCAGCGCTCCTTGACCCGCGGGAACATCTCCAGCACCTGCGCGGTGCGATCGCTCACCTCGCGGGCATCTTGCTTCCCGTACAGCCAGCAACTCGCCTTGAAGTGCTCGGCGACCGTGAGCGTCGGGAAGACCGCCTTGCCACCTGGCACCTGCACGATGCCGAGTTGCGTCGTACGGGCCGGGTCCGCGCCGGTGATGTCGACGCCGTCGAACGTGATCCGGCCGGCCTTGGGCGACACCAGGCCGGACACCGCCTTGAGCAACGTCGACTTGCCGGCGCCGTTGGTGCCGAGCAACGCGACGATCTCACCTTGCGCGACGTCGATGTCGACGCCGAACAGCACCTGGACCTTGTCGTACGCGACGTCGACGCCTCGGCAGGACAGCAGCGGCGGCTCGCCGGCCGCGACTGCTGCGTCATCCGGGTACGGCGTCGCGTCGATCAGTGCGGACAGGGCTGCGGCGGGGTCCGCCGTACGGCGGCGGCCCAGACGCGGCATCACGGGACCAACTCCGGCTCGGGCATCGGCATCGCGGCCGGGGCGTCGTCCTCGACCAGCCGGTCGGCGACCAGCGCCGGCACGTGGATGCGCCGCCGGGCCGCGACCCGGCGCAGCCAGTCGTCGCGCTTCTCGAACGCCCAGCCGGCGAAGCCGCCGGGGTTGACGTACAGGTTGAGGATCAGCAGCGGCCCGGTGAACAGCAGCGGGATGACCGAGCACCACGTCGGCCCTAACCCTGCCCACAGGTGGGGGCCGAACAGCACCGTCGCCTCGAACAACACCGCGCCAATCACACCGGCGGACAGCGAGCCGAGGCCGGCGACCGCGGCAGCCAGGAACACCCCGATGCCGCTGAACACGTCGTAGCTGCTCGGGATGACGCTGTGCTGGTGGTAGGCGTAGAGGACGCCGGCGACACCGCAGATCGCCCCGGAGACCGCGAACGCCGCGAGCCGGGTGCGGACCGGCGCGATCGTGTACGACGTCGCCGCGCGCTGGTTGTCGCGCAACGCGATCAGCACCCGGCCGCTGCGGTTCTTCCGGAACGACTGCGCGGCGAGGATGCACACCAGGAGCAGGACGACGCAGAGGAAGTAGAAGTACTTCTCGTCCTCAAGGTTGATCCGGCCGTAGAGCCACGGCCGCCGGATGCCGGACGCTCCGGTGTTGGGCAGGATGTGCTTGCCGACGACGTAGTTCGGGTTGAGGAACCAGTACTGCACGGCGTAGCCGAATGCCAGCGTCGTGACGGCGAGGTAGAGGCCGTGGATGCGGGTCGCCGGCAGCCCGACGATCAGCGCGGTCACCACGCCGGCGCCGATGCCGATCGCGAGCGCGGCGAAGAAGTCGATGTTGTGCGACGCGATGAGACCGCCGGCGCACGCGGCCGACATGCCGACGATGCCGAACTGGCCGAGCGAGATCTGCCCGGCCCAGCCGGTGAGTACGACGAGCGAGACCGCGACGATGCCGTAGATCGGCAGGACTTGCAGCGCCGGCACGTACGCGTCGCCGATGACGTACGGCAACACGATCGCAACGGCGAGGGCGGCAAGGATGCTCAATGCCCTCGCTCGGACGACGCTGTCGACGCGCCGCAGCTCCAGCGGGATCGGCCGGAACGTCGCGACCGTCTGCCAGCTCGACGCGTCGGCTTCGACGGCGCGGGAACGGCTGCGGCGCTGGAACAGCATCGCCAGGTAGATGACGATGAACATCGTCAACGCGGCCCAGTCGTAGGTGCCCGACTTCGCGGTCGAACCGGTGATCAGCAGGCCAACGCCGAGGCCGGCGAGCAGCGCGAGCCCGACGTTCTGGAACCGCGCCATGACGGCGGCGGCAAGGCCGTAGAGCAGCGTGTCGAAGCCGAGCGTCGCGTCGCTCGGTACGCCGACGATCGGTGCCTGCGCAAAGATCGCCGCGCCGGAAAGCAGGCCGGCGATAGCCCACGCGGCCATGTTCACGGTTCCCACCGGGATGCCGAGCAGCTTCGCCCGCTCGGCGTTCTCGCTCGACGCGCGGAGCGCGATGCCGAGCCGGGTCCGCTTCAGGAAGTACATGAGGCCGAGGGTGAGCGCGATGACGATCCCGACGGCGAAGATGTGGTTGCCGGTGACGATCGGCTCGCCGCGCGAGTTGCGGAACTCGATGCCCTGCCACGGCGTCGTGACCTTCGGCACCGCGGCGGCCCGCTCGCCGAACCACACCGGGATGAAGAAGCCGAGCGCGGCGTAGCTCTGCGCGACCCCGATCGAGATGACCGTGACGATGAGTCGCGACGCACTGTTGAACCGGCGCAGGATCACGAACTCGGTCAACGCGCCGGACAGCATGCCGCCGACGAGAGCGATCGGCATCGTGACGAGGTAGCTGACGTGCTCGGCGGTCGACAGCAGGACCGCGGTGATCGCCGGCACCGCTCCGACCGCCGCTGCCGCGAAGTTGATGATCCGGCTGGTGCGGTAGGCCAGCACCAGGGCGACGCCGACGATGCCGTACAGGGAGCCGAGGGACAGGCCGTCGACTGTGTTCTTCGTCGTCAGGCCGAAGTACCAGCGGACGAAAAAGAAGAACCCGAGCGCGATGATCGTGCGACGGATGATGACCGCGGCAAGCTTCGGGCTCGACGCGGCGTCGACCGCCCGCTCAACAAGATCGGCGAACCCGCTCGCCCGCAACGTGGCGCCGTACGTGCTCAATGCCGGTCCTCCGGCGCCGGTGCCGGTGGTTGCGCGAGCGACGGGAAGTTCATGTCGAACCGCTGGCCCTCGATCTGCACGTAGCTACCGGGCTGGCCGTTGTACGGGCTGGTCTTCGCCTTGTTCCAGTAGACGACGCGCACGTCCTTGGTCCAGCACCAGTCGTTAGGCCGGAAGCCGCGCAGCGGCATGTTCGTCGTACCGCCGCCGCGCATCCCGAGCTCGGGTGCCGCCGCCTGCATCCGGGACGGCGTGAGCAGGGGCCCGGCGTTCTCCAGCAGGCTGGCGAACATGCTGTAGTCGTTCCACACGATCTGCAGCGTCGCGGCCGCGATCGGCGGCGGCTTGCCGTGCGACTGGAGCTTCCAGATCTTCACCGCGGCGCTGTTGTCCGGTGCCGTCTGCGGATCGCTGGAACCCAACCCGATCGTGCTGTCGTACGGGCAGTTGCCCCCGTTCGGACAGGCGACGGTGTCTCCGTTGTCCTTCGAGTTGGAGTACGTCTGCCCATTGGAGTCGAAGTCCATGGTCTGGTTGTCGGCGAGGATCGACTCGGGCCAGTAGTTGTCGGCCTTGTATGCGCCGAGGCCGAACTGCGGCGCGACCGGGTCGCAGAAGCAGACGACGCTGGTCGCCGGGTTCGTCGGTGTGTTCATCTGCGACGCCTGCGTCGCCGACTGCTGCGCCGCGGTGTTGATGTCCTGCGCGTAGAAGTACTCGTGGCCCTTAACCGACTCGCCGCAGCCCTTCTTCAGCGCGGGATACAGCACTTCCTTGACCGTCGCCTCGTTGTCCGGGTCGTTGGTGCTGACGACGCCGAGCTGGCGGGTCATCCCGCGGAGGTTCTCGGTCTTGTTCTCGGTGCCCGCGAACGCAGCCTTCTTGCCGGCCATCTGCGCGCACCACCAGCTCGCGAACTGCAACTGGATCCGGGTCGCACTCTCGCCACCGTCGTAGGAGTACGGCGCATTGGCGTTGTGGAACTTGTCCGAGAAGCCGCCACCGCCGAAGTTCACGACGTGCAGTCGGGACAGCTCGGCGAAGCACTGCGAGCAGACCGTCGTCTCCCAGAACACTGCGTACGGCTTGTACGTCGAGACGATCCGGTCCATCTCCGGGATGAGGCAGTTGTTGTCCGGCGGCACCGTGCGGCAGGTGCCTTCGACGGTGTCGACGTGGATCTTGCGGCCCCACAGGTTGAAGTGGCTGTTGATGAAGTCGGCGTAGGCGTTGTTCCAGACCTTGGCCTGGTCGGCGTTGTAGTACAGGCCCTGCGCCTTGAGGATCTGGTCGACCTCCGCGCCGTAGTCGGCGACGTAGTTGACGACCTCGATGGTGTTGCCGGTCACGCCCCGCCAGGTCGCGCCGTTGTTGTTCGGGTACGCCGCGCCCGGGGTGCCGGGCACACAGGGCGGCGCGTAGTAGTCGAGCCGGGGATCGAACTGCCGGCCGCCGACGCAGTGGCTGCGGTCACCGGGCAGCTTCTGCAGGCCGAGGCCGCTCGCGGTCGAGGCGGAGCCGCCGGCGCTGCCGCCGGCGATCGTGCCCCCCTGGGTGTTGCTACCGGCAACCGGCTGGCCGTTGGCGCCCACTGGCTGGCCGTTCGCCGCGAGTGGCTGGCCGTTGGGGCCGACCGGCTGGCCGTTGGCGCCCAGCGGCTGGCCGTTGGCGCTCGTGCCGCCCGGCCCGGAGCCGTAGCCGCCGCCGTACCCCGCGGTGTTGTTCGCGTTCGGTGCCGTGCTGGGCGCAGCGAGCGCCACCACCAGCTGGACGACCGCCACCATCGCGATCGGACCGAACTTGCCGAATGGGTTCGCAGCCACTGAGGAACCTCCGGTTGAACTCGGACGGGGCACGGCCGGCACTGTGACCTGGGTCACAAGTACGTATTCATACTCCTGGTCCCGGTTCGTCCGCGCTAGGGAGGTTCGCGGCTAGGAGCTGAGGAGTCGGAAGACCGCCGGCGGGGCGCCGAAGCCCTTGAGCGCCTGCGCCGGCAGCCGCTCGAACCGGTACGGCGCTCCGGCGCCGGCCGCGACGTTCTCGCTCACCACCACGGTCCCGGGGTTGGCCAGCGCGACCAGCCGGGCGGCCAGGTTGACGACCTCGCCGAAGTAGTCGCCGTACAGCGACAGCACGGAGCCGCAGGCGAGGCCGACCCGGACCGGCGGGAGCCCGGCGGCGGCGGCGAAGGCTGCGGCCAGCGCCAGGGCGGCGGCGCACCCGGCCTCGGCGCTGTCGGCCGCGAACATCACCCCGTCACCGATCGTCTTGACCGGCCGCCCGCCGTGGCGGACCAGCACGTCGCCGACGGTGTCCTCGAACCGGCTGAGCAGCCCGGCCAGGTCGCGGGCGTCGAGGGTGCGGGCGAGCGCCGTGTAACCGACGAGGTCGACGAAGCCGATCGCGAGGTCGCGGCTGGTAGTCGCGCTGTCCTCGCCGGGCATCCACGCGCCGCCGGCCACCCGGACCAGGTGCGCCTCGAACACCTCGTTCACGAACGCCTCGAACGCGGGCAGAGTGTCGCGGGTGATGCCCACGTAGCCCTCGACCACGTCGCTGTAGTTGGCGCCGGCGGTGAGCTCGGGCACCTCGAACGCCATCCGATAGGCGTCGACGATCGTTTCGGCCAG
>JAVEEG010000313.1 GCA_030840585.1 Frankiaceae bacterium
GCGAAAACTGGCTGACTCGCATGTTCACGCTCGACTATGCGCTCTGGTTCGACCAGATGCTGCCGGGCCTCGAGCGGCTCAACGTTCCGATTCCGCTCGGAGGTACGTCAAATCATTTCAAGATCGATGTGCTGCGTGAGCTGCACGCATGGGACCCCTTCAACGTCACTGAAGACGCGGATCTTGGCGTTCGCCTGACGCAGAAGGGCTACCGCGTCGGTGTGGTCGATTCGACCACCTTTGAAGAGGCGAGTTGCCATTCGGGCAACTGGATCCGGCAGCGCTCGCGCTGGATGAAGGGTTACATGCAGACCTTCCTCGTCCACACCCGGCGTCCGCTGCATCTCATGCGCACGATCGGGCCGCTCGGCTTCCTCGGTTTCGTGTTCTTTATTGGCGGCACGGTGCTCGCCGGCCTGCTCAACCCGGTCTTCTGGCTGCTCTACGTGGTGTGGTTGATCGCAGCGACGAACGGCTTCGATCCGATCTTCCCGCAACTGCTGCTGTTTCTCTGCCTGTTCAACCTGCTCGCGGGCAATGGCGCTTTCATCTTTCTGCACATGCTGGCGCCGATCCGGCGCGGATGGCTCAACCTCATTCCCTACAGCCTGACCGCGCTCGGCTACTGGGTCATGATCTCGATCGCTGCCTATCGAGGCTTGTGGCAGCTGCTGCGCAATCCCTTCTACTGGGAGAAGACGCACCACGGCGTCTCCCGGCACGTCGTTCGAGAACTGGCCGCCGTGCAGGAGGCCTCGCCGTGATCCGCATCGTTCGCATCATTCCTGTCGCGCTTGTCATGTCGGTGGCGTTCGTCGCGGTCGTCGTGCTCTCCAGGATCACGGCGACCGCGGGCCTCATCTCCGATGACGCAGTCACGCTGTGGGCGAATGCGATCACGGCCGGCGACCGCGAAATGCCGATCGGGCGCATCGTCGCCGCCTACCCGACGATCCCGTTCCTCGCCACGTCGTTGCTGGAATTCGTGACGCCGCTCGGTACTCCCACGCCTGTTCTTCTGACCGCCGGCGTGCTCGCGCTTCTCGCCGGAGTATGGCTCGCCTCATTTCGCCGTGCGGGTCTGCCGCTGATCGCCGCTGCTGTTGCCGCACTTCTTCTCGCACTGCACCCCGCGATGCTGCGCGCGGCTATCGCCGGGCCGGCCGAGATGATCCTCGCCGCCTTCCTGTGTCTGTTGGGTATCGCGCTCTACGACCTGCGCGCCCGCAGCGCCGCGCCTGAGGTGATGGCCGTCGCTCTTGCGCTACTCGGTCTTGCGTTCTCGCATCCGATGGGTGCGGCACTCGCCTGCGCGGCGATCCCGGTTCTGATCTTCGCCGTGCGCCCCGAAATGCTGGCGGGCTCGGTCAGTAACCTGCTCATCGCCCTCGTCTTCCCGACCGTCTTTTGCGTCGGCGCGTTCGCCTACCTGTCGTGGGTGTTCCCAGGTCACGGCTGGAGCTTCCTGATGGCACCGGCTGAAGGGCTTGCCACCTGGGCGGTCGGATTTTCGCAACTGTTCGGACGCGGACTAACCGGCTGGCTCGCGCTCGATGCCGCAATCATGGTTGCCATCGCGCTGGTCCTCGCCGCCCCTCTCGTTCCGGCCGCGATCGCCTGGATCTATCGCCGCCGCCCCCTGGTCGCCCCCGCTCTGGTGATCGTCGCGATGACGATCGCCGCAGCCTGGCTGGCGGTCGCTACCGGCCTGTTCGGCGATCCGGCGGCAATTGCCGTCATGCCGCCGATCCTTGCCGCGATCATGATCACCCGCGTGCCGGTCATGCGCGAACGGCTGGCTTCCGTTCTTCTTCTGCTCACTCTCGGATGGGTCGGCGGTATCGCCGGGCTCGCTGTCGTCGATCCGCGCGGCGCCACGAATGTGCGCGCCGCGCTCGAAGGCCGCCGCGTCGATCAGGAGCGGATCGCCGCGATCAGCCTCGGCCGCGCGACACTCGGGCATGACGAAGTCTTGGTCGACACCTACAACGCCCCCGCAATCGTGCTCGGGCGCGGGCGCGCACGCGGGCTGCTGACGCCGTCCGATGAGGCGTTCACGCTCGGCGTCCTGTTCTCTCGTATCGAAACGCCGTTTGTCGCCGTCCCGGATCCGCAGGTCGGCATCGGCGTGCAGGATCGGCTGAACAAGGCGTTCCCGCTGCTCTACCGGCGCGGGGCTCCGGGCTATCGCCTCATCTACGACAACGCGAACTGGAGATTGTTCGCGCGAAATTGACGTGCGGCCGCGCGGCAGTCCGTCGTCACCGCTTGCATCACCATTTCAATCGAGCATCAACGGGAGTTTCACCATGCGTATCCTTGTCGTCGACGACTCCGAAGACGGTCGTGACATCGCCGAAGCGATGCTGCTCTCCGCGGGCTACACCGATGTCAGCACCGTCGGCTCAGCCTCGGAGGCATACCGCTTCCTGACGATCGGAGCGCCGGCCACGGACGAGCCTTGCCCGGTCGACCTGGTGCTGCTCGACATTCTGATGCCGGAGATCGACGG
>JAVEEG010000188.1 GCA_030840585.1 Frankiaceae bacterium
ACGTTGCACCCGAAGGTGCACGCCGGCATCCTGGCCGACCTGCGGCTGCCGGCGCACGAGCAGCAACTGGCCGACCTCGGGGTCGCGCCGTTCGAGCTGGTCGTCGTCAACCTCTATCCGTTCGTCGACACGGTGCTGTCCGGCGCCGCGCCGGACGTGTGCGTCGAGCAGATCGACATCGGCGGACCATCGATGGTGCGCGCCGCGGCGAAGAACCACCCGTCGGTCGCGGTCGTCGTGTCGCCGCAGGACTACCCGCAGATCGTCGCCGCGCTCGACGGCGGCGGCTTCAGTTTCGAGGAACGGCAACGCCTCGCGGCTAAGGCGTTCGCGCACACCGCGTCGTACGACGTCGCCGTAGCGTCGTGGTTCGCGTCGGCGTACGCGCCGGACGAGACGGCGAACGAGACCGGCTGGCCGGACATCATGACCGCTGTGTTCGACCGGGTCGACGTGCTGCGGTACGGCGAGAACCCGCATCAACGCGGCGCCTTGTATCGCAACCGGTTCGGCCCCGATGGTCTCGGCACGGCGACGCAGCTGCACGGCAAGCAGATGTCGTACAACAACTACGTCGACACCGACGCGGCACTGCGCGCGGCGAACGACTTCGACCCGCCGTGCGTCGCCATCATCAAGCACGCGAACCCGTGCGGCATCGCCATCGGTGCGGACATCGCCGAAGCGCACCGGCTCGCGCACGCTTGCGATCCGGTGTCGGCGTTCGGCGGTGTCATCGCGACGAACCGGCCGGTGTCGGTCGCGATGGCCGAGCAGGTTGCGGAGGTGTTCACCGAGGTCATCGTCGCGCCGGACTACGACGAGGGCGCGGTCGACATCCTGTCCCGCAAGCCGTCCATCCGGATCCTGCGCACGAGCGGTCACGGTGGTCGTGGCATCGAGCTGCGCCAGATCTGCGGTGGACTCGTCGTACAGTCCGCCGACGATCTGCGCGCCGATGGCGACGACGCCTCGACGTGGACGCTGCGGGCCGGCGAGGCAGCCGACGAGGAGACGTTGCGCGACCTCGACTTCGCCTGGCGCGCGTGCAGATCGGTGAAGTCCAACGCGATCCTGCTGGCGGCCGGCGGCGCGACCGTCGGCGTCGGGATGGGTCAGGTCAACCGGGTCGACTCGGCCCGGCTCGCGGTGTCGCGAGCCGGCGACCGGGCCAAGGGCGCGGTGGCCGCGAGCGACGCGTTCTTCCCGTTCGCCGACGGCTTGCAGGTGCTGGCGGAGGCCGGCGTACGGGCGATCGTCGAGCCGGGTGGGTCGGTGCGCGACGACGAGGTGATCGCGGCCGCGGAGGCCGCCGGGATCACGCTGTACTTCACCGGCACCCGGCACTTCTTCCACTGATGGCCGCGCAACTGTTGCCGGGCGGGCCGGTCGCGGACGCGGTGTTCGCCGACCTCGCGCCGCGGATCGAGAAGCTACGGGCCGGCGGCCACCCGCCGGGGCTCGCGACGATCCTCGTCGGTGATGACGCGCCGAGTGCGCGCTACGTCGCGATGAAGCAGGCGAAGGCGATCGAGCTCGGCTTCAACCCCGGACACCACGAGCACCTGCCCGCGACGACGACGCAGGACGAACTGCACGCGACCATCCGCCGGTTCAACGACGCCGATGACATCGACGGGATCCTGTTGCAGTACCCGATCCCGCCGCAGCTCGATTACGAGCGGGCGCTGTACGAGATCGACCCGGACAAGGACGCGGACGCCGCGCACCCGTTGAACATGGGCCGGCTCGCGCTCGACATGCCCGGGCCGAAGCCGTGTACGCCGGCCGGCATCGAGGCGATCCTGACCCACTACGAGATCCCGGTGGCCGGGCAGCACGTCGTGGTCGTGGGCCGCGGTTTCACGATCGGCCGGCCGTTGTCGATCCTGCTGTCGCAGAAGCGGCCGACCGCGAACGCTGCGGTCACGCTGGTGCACACCGGCGTACCGGACTGGGCCGAGCACACCCGGCGCGCGGACATCGTCGTAGCGGCGGCTGGCGTACCGGGGATGATCCAGCCCGAACACATCCGGCCCGGCGCGACGGTGATCGGCGCGGGGGTGCGCTACGAGGGCAAGCGGTTGCTGCCCGACGTAGATGAGTCGTGTGAAGAGGTCGCCGGCGCGATCACCCCGCGGGTCGGCGGGGTCGGTCCGACGACGATCGCGATGCTGTTCCGCAACTGCGTCGAAGCCGCCGAACGCCGCGCGGCCCGCTGACGCTCGGTGATGCGGATTCACCAGGTTCTTACCTGGCTATCTTGCATTCCCACCGCACGGTAACGTGTCCCGACTACGGGAGGGAACACCATGCGTTACTCGGTCAAATCTCGGCTCCTGATCGGCGCGATCGGAGTCCTAGGCGCGCTGGCCTTCGCGACCGCGCCTGCGAGCGCGGCCCCCGCCTCGTTCACGCTGACGGGCAGCGGGACGTTCGCGCCCGGCCTCGCGCTCAACGCGGACCCGGGTGAGATATGGAACTACTCCGGCACCGGGTACGCGGTGGCGGCGGCGTACATCGGCCCGATCAGCTGCACCGTGAACGGCAACGACACCATCGGATCGCTCGCGCAGAGCGCCGGAGCCTTCGCCGGGAAGTGCACCACGCTCGTGGGCACCGAGGACATCGCCGGGACATACACCCGCACCGGCAGCGCCGCGAAGATGGCGGGCCAGATCGGTCCGGCGCCGTTGGGCGGTAACTTCACCGCGTCCTGCTCGTTCGTACCGGGGCCGCCGCCCGTGACGGCGTATCAGCAGAGCTGCACCTTCACGGTGCAGTAGCGACGCCAGTCGACAGGCGGGACCGGCCCACGGCTCAGCCGGCCCGGCGGACGCCGTTACTGGCCGAGTC
>JAVEEG010000232.1 GCA_030840585.1 Frankiaceae bacterium
CCGTTCAGCCCCGACGACGGTCCGGAAGCGTTTCCGGACACCGAAAGTCGATGCGTGAGCGGGCGGCACCTGACGTGGTACGGACCGTCGCTGGTCGAAGCGCCGGACGTGTTACGCCGGCAGCTCTACTCGTAGGAGTGTTCGGGCGCCGGGTAGGTGCCCGCGACGACTTCGTCGGCGTACGCGCGGGCCGCGTCGGCGAGCACGGCGCGCAGGTCGGCGTACCGCTTGACGAACTTCGGCTTTGGCCCGTTGTTCAACCCGGCCATGTCCTGCCACACCATGACCTGCGCGTCGCAGTCTGGACCGGCGCCGATGCCGATCGTCGGGATGCGCAGTTCCTTGGTCACCTGCGCGGCGACCTCGGCCGGCACCATCTCCAGTACGACCGCGAACGCGCCCGCCTCTTCAAGCGCCTGTGCGTCGGCGAGCAGTCGCTCGGCGGCCTCGCCCCGGCCCTGCACCCGGTAGCCGCCGAGCCCGTGCTCGCTCTGCGGGGTGAAGCCGATGTGCGCCATCACCGGCACGCCGGCGGTCACGATCGCCTGTACTTGCCCGACCACCGCGCGACCGCCTTCGAGCTTGACCGCGTGCGCGTCGCCTTCCTTCATGAACCGCACCGCGGTCCGCAGCGCTTGGCCGGCCGATTCCTGGTAGGACCCGAACGGCATGTCGGCGACGACCAGCGCGCGCCGGGTCGACCGCGTCACCGCGCGCACCAAGGGCAGCAACTCGTCGACGGTCACCGGCAACGTGCTGTCGTAGCCATAGACGTTGTTCGCAGCCGAGTCACCGACGAGCAGCACCGGGATGCCGATCTCGTCGAAGACCGCGGCGGCATATTGCTCGTACGCCGTCAGCATCGGCCAGCGTTCGCCGCGTTCCTTCATCGCCTGCAAGTGCGGGATGCGGATCCGGCGGATCGTTTCACCCGGTCGTGGCGAGCCGTACGGGGACAGACCCTCAGGTTCGGTCATGGCAACTCTCCTGCCTCGCGGCCCGGACGGGTCCGCGGACAGTCACAGTGTGGCACCGTTTGCTAGGACCGAGGGTCGCGCCAGGCGTTGGTGATCGGCAGCCGCCGATCCCGGCCGAAGTTCTTCGGCGAGATCTTCGGCCCCGGCGGGTACTGCCGCCGTTTCCACTCCGCCACGTCGACCAGCCGGATCACCCGCGCGACGAGGTCTTCGTCGTAACCGGCGGCGACCAACTCGTCGTGGCCCATGTCCCGTTCGACGTACGCGACCAGCACCGCGTCGAGAACGTCGTACGGCGGCAGGCGGTCGGCATCAAGCTGTCCGGGCGCGAGTTCGGCGGACGGCGGTTTCGTGATGATCTGCGGCGGGATCGGCTCGATCGCGCCGGCCGCGACCGCGGTCTCGTTGCGCCAGCGCGCGAGCGCCCAGACCAACGTCTTCGGCACGTCTTTGATCGGCGCGAAACCGCCAGCCGTATCGCCGTACAAGGTGGAGAAACCGGTCGCGAGTTCGCTCTTGTTGCCGGCGGTCAGCATGAGGTGGCCGTGTTGATTGGACAGCGCCATCCACGCGGTGCCGCGCACGCGCGCCTGCAGGTTTTCCTCGGCGACGCCGTGCAATCCGCCGATGTCGGCGAACGCCTTCTCGTACGCCTCGACGACGCCGCCGATCGGCAGCAACATCCAGTGCAGTCCTTGCCGGGTGGCGAGCTCCTCGGCGTCGGTGATCGAGTGCTCGGAGGAGTACCGGCTCGGCAGGCCGAGGACGTGCACCGCGTCACTGCCGAGCGCATCCGATGCGATGGTCGCGACGACGGCGGAGTCGATGCCGCCGGACAACCCGAGCAGGACGGACGAGAATCCATTCTTGCGGGTGTAGTCGCGAACCCCGGTGACCAGCGCAGCCCAGGTCTCGGCGAGATCGTCGAGCCGCGGCGCGAGATCCGGCCGCAACGGTTCGTACGGCGCGAGCGGCTCATCGGTGATGGTGAGGCGGTCGACCCGCATCCGGGTGCCGTCGGCCGCGTCGATCCAGCCGCCGACGTCGCTAGTCGCGGCCGGCAGGTCGAGATCGACGAGTAGCAACTGCTCGCGGAACTGTGCGGCCCGCGCGAGCACGTTGCCGCCGGCATCGACGACGATCGAGTCGCCGTCGAACACCAGCTCGTCCTGGCCGCCGACCATGTTGACGTACGCGAGGGTCGCGCCGGCTTCGGCTGCGCGCCGCCGGACCAGCTCGCACCGCACGTCGTCCTTGTTGCGTTCGTACGGCGATCCGTTGATGTTGACCACGAGTCCGACGCCGGCTTCGCGGCACACCGTGATCGGGCCGCCGGCCTGCCACAAGTCTTCGCAGATCGTCACCGCGACGTCGACTCCGTGCAGCCGGACGACCGGGAGCACGTCGCCGGGGACGAAGTAGCGGAACTCGTCGAAGACGCCATAGTTGGGCAAGTGGTGCTTGGCATATCGGGTCACCACGTCGCCGCCGTACAGCACAGCCGCGGCGTTCTGCGGCTCACCGGGCGGCCGGCCCACTCGCACTGCGGGGTCCGGGCAGGCGTCGAGGTAACCCACGACGACGGCGACGTCGGACAAGCCCTCGTCCGCCAATCGTGAAGTCAGCCGCTGCAACGCCGTCCGCGACGCGCGGACGAACGAGCCGCGCAACACGAGATCCTCGGGCGGGTAGCCGGTCAGTGCCATCTCCGGGAACGCGACGAGGTGCGCGCCATCGGCGGCCGCACGCTTCGTCTCGCGGATCACGCGATCGGCATTGCCGATCAGGTCACCAACGGTGACGTCGATCTGTGCGAGGGCCACCCGGAGCTGGGGCACAGCTCAATACTGCCCGAACGGCTGAGTGGGCATGTCCGATCAAGCGATGGTCCGGCTTGTCGGCATGGCGCACGCTTGTCCAGATGAGTGGGGACCCCGTCCTGCTGATCGTCGACGACAACGCGGCGGTCCGTTCCGCGCTGGGTGCATATATGTCCCGGGTCGCCGGTTGGACCACCATCCTGATCGCCGAGGACGGCGCCCGCGCGCTCGAAATCGCTACCGACCATTGCCCCGATGCGATCGTGCTCGACAACTACATGCCAGGGGGCAACGGCATCGACGTACTGCCCGATCTGCGCCGGGCCTGCCCGGCGGCGCGGATCGTGATGCACACGACCGACGACACGGCCGAGTTGCGGGACGAGGCTTCGGCTCGTGGTGCCGACGCGGTGGTGCACAAGGGCCGGCCGCTCGACGAGCTGGCGTTGTTGCTGGACGCCGCGTAACTGGGCCGACGTAATGGGCCCGTAACGTTCGCGCCATAGGCTCCGGGCATGGAGCGGCAGCAGGAGTTCGTCCTGCGCACGATCGAGGAACGCGACATCCGGTTCGTCCGGCTCTGGTTCACCGACGTCCTCGGCTTCCTGAAGTCAGTCGCGGTCGCGCCGGCCGAACTCGAAGGCGCGTTCGGCGAGGGCATCGGATTCGACGGCTCGGCGATCGAAGGCTTCGCCCGGGTGCACGAGTCGGACATGCTCGCCCGACCCGATCCGCAGACGTTCCAGGTGTTGCCCTGGCGCGGCGAAGCACCGGGCACGGCCCGGATGTTCTGCGACATCCTGATGCCGGACGGCTCTCCGTCTTACGCCGATCCGCGGCACGTGTTGCGGCGGGTGATGCAGCGCGCCGCCGACCTCGGCTTCACGTTCTACGTGCATCCGGAAGTCGAGTTCTTCTTGTTGTGCGACCGGCCATCCGCCGACGTGATGCTGCCGCAGCCGATCGACCACGGCGGGTACTTCGACCAGACGCCGCACGACCTCGGCCACGACTTCCGCCGGCACGCGATCACGATGCTCGAACGCATGGGCATCTCGGTCGAGTTCAGCCATCACGAGGTCGCGCCTGGCCAGCAGGAGATCGACCTGCGGTACGCCGACGCGCTGACGACCGCGGACAACCTGATGACGATGCGCCTCGTGGTCAAAGAAGTCGCGTTGGAGCAGGGCATCTACGCGTCGTTCATGCCGAAGCCGTTCACGGCACAGCCTGGTTCGGCGATGCACACGCACCTGTCGCTTTTCGAAGGCGACCGCAACGCGTTCCACGACGCGAGTGATCCGTTCTCGCTGTCGAAGGTGGGCCGCGCGTTCGTCGCCGGGCTGTTGCGACACGCGGCCGAGATGACCGCCGTCACGAATCAGTGGGTCAACTCGTACAAGCGACTCTGGGGTGGCGGCGAAGCGCCGGCGTACGTGTGCTGGGGCCACAACAACCGGTCGGCGCTGGTGCGGGTGCCGATGTACAAGCCGCACAAGGGAAATTCGACTCGGGTCGAGATCCGCTCGCCCGACTCGGCGTGCAACCCGTACCTCGCATTCGCGGCGCTGCTCGCCGCGGGGTTGAAGGGGATCGAAGAGGGCTACGAGTTGCCCGACGGCGCCGAAGACGACGTATGGTCGCTGACACCGGGGGAGCGGCGCGCGTTGGGGATCACCCCGCTGCCCGGGTCGCTCTCCGACGCGATCGCGGCGCTGGAGGGGTCGGAGCTCATGGCGGAGACACTCGGCGAGCACGTGTTCGACTACTTCCTGCGCAACAAGCGGGCCGAGTGGGAGGCCTACCGGCAGCAGGTCACGCCGTTCGAGCTGACCCGCTACTTGCCGGTCTTGTGACCCAGGCTCACTGACATGGCGCGCGCCTTGATCGTCCAGCACACGGCGCACGAGGGCTTGGGCCGGCTACAGGAATGGTTGCCCGCGGCTGGTGTCGACGTGCATCCGATCCATCCGTACCTGGGCCATCGGGTGCCGCCGTACGTCGAAGGTGACGCGCTGGTCGTGCTCGGCGGACCGATGGGTTGCCACGACGACGCGGAGGCGCCGTGGCTGCCGGCGACGCGCGACCTGATCACGACCGCGATCGACGACGGGGTGCCGACGCTCGGCATCTGCCTGGGCGCGCAACTGCTCGCCGTAGCGGCCGGCGGCTCGGTGGAGCGCGGTGCGCTCGGGCCGGAGTTGGGTCTCGACGTGGTGACGGTGGCGCAGCCGGACCTGCTGTTGCCGTCGGGAGAGTTGCCGGTCGTGCAGTGGCACTTCGACACGGTGACCCGGCTGCCGGATTCCGCCGAGCTGCTGGCGTCGTCGGCGCGCTACGCGACGCAGGCGTTCCGGGTCGGTGAGGTGGCGTGGGGACTGCAGTTCCACGTCGAGGCGACGGTGGAGATGGTGGCCGAGTGGGCCCGCCTCGACGCCGATGCTTTGGCCGAGGAGGGCCGCGACCCCGCTGCGGTGGTGGCGGAGGTCGCCGCCGCCGTCGGGGACCTGGAGGCGGTCGGCGTATTGATCACCAAACGCTTCGCCCACGTCATCACCGGCTGACCTCAGGGCCGCGTCAAGATCAAGACGACGTAGTTGCGGCGAATCAGGCCGAATTCGTGCCAGATTCCTGCAACTACGTCGTCTTGATCATGGCCGTCACTTGGGCCAGCACGTAGTCAGGCCGCCCGACGATGTCCGACCAGGTGAACCGCAGCACTGTGTATCCGAGCGCCACCAGCTCGTTCTGTCTGCGCTTCTCGTCTCGGAGCGCACCAGCCTCCTGATACTTCGCCATCCCGTCGACCTCTACGACGAGCTTCGCCTCCTCCCAGAGGAAGTCGACCCGAGCGACGAACCGGCCATCGGACCGGATCGCCGCCTGTTGGATGGGCGCCGGCAACCGAGCGCGCAACCACAGCACCCGGGCATGCGACTCCAGCACGGATTCGCTCCGTACGTCGGCGACCGTCAGCACCCGACGCACGTGCGCCGCGCCGCGCCGCGGAACCCTGCGCGCTACCTCGCTTGCCAGCTCGGTCAACACGGTCGGATCGCGCCGAAGCGCCGCTTCGACCAGCGCCAGTCCGTTCTCGAAACCCAGTCGCGCGACCAAGTCGACGAGGGTGCGGGGCTGCGACGTCGCCGGGATGCCGTCCGGCAGATCGACGCCAGTGAAGGTTTCGAACCGCAGCACCGACCCCGCCTGGCGCGCGCTACCCGGCCGGCCAGGAACCAAGAACTCCATCGGAGCCTCGCTGCGGACGCCGTCGAGACGCCACAGCCGGGCGGCCGTCAGGCCCGCGGCGACGGACCCGCGCGGCAACGCGAGCAATGCCGCGACGACGGACTCCTCGTATGACGACGGTCGCTGGTCGACGCAGAAAACTCCCCGGCGGATCCGCCGTACCGTTGCGGAGCGGAACGCCGGATCGGACAGCGAGCCGCGGCACAAGCCGAGCGCGCTCGCGCGACGTAGTAAAGCGGCGTGTGTGTCCACCGACCGACTCTGCCGGGCGCATCGCGGCTCTAGGCGGTTGTCCACAGAGGTCAGTCGGCTTTGCGGAACTCCCAGATCGCGATGCCCAACATCGCCGTTCCCATCGCCGCGACGATCAGCAGCTCGAGCCAGGTCGGCACCAGCCACCCGTTCCACGTCACGCCCGGGTTCAGCCGGTGCACCACGGCCGGCGGCGCGTGCAGGTGCGCGAACACTTCGCGGCGCACCGGGTCGACGGCGTACGTCAGCGGATCGATCCGCGTCAGCACCTGCAGCCAACCCGGCAGGTTCGCCAGTGGGAACAACGCGCCGGACAAGAAGAACAGCGGCATCAGCAACATCTGGTTCAGCGCCATGAACGACTGCAGTTGCGTGATCCGCGCCGCCGTCATCACCCCGAACGCGGTGAGCGTGAACGCCAGCAGCAACAACTCGCCGAACACGATGACGATCAACGACGGCGAGTACGGCACCCCGACCACACCGGCCAGCGCGAGGATCAGCACGCCTTGCAACGACGCCGTCGTCGCGCCACCGAGACACTTGCCGACCACGATGGCCCACCGGCTGACCGGCGCGACCAGCATCTCGCGCAGGAATCCGAACTCGCGATCCCACACGATCGACGCGGCCGAGAACATCGCCGTGAACAGCACCGCCATCGACAGTGCGCCCGGATACATGAACGTACGGAAGTTGAGGTTGTGCACCGCGCCGGTCGTCACCGTCGACAGTCCGGTGCCAAGCACGAACAGGAACAACACGGGTTGGATCAACGACGTGACGATCCGCAACCGGTCGTTGGCAAACCGGATCATCTCGCGTTGCCATACGACCCGCACCGCGCGCACGTCGTGACGCACTTGGCTCACCGGCGACCGGCCATCATCCGCAGCCATTGATTGGACCCACCGTCGGCTTCGGCGTCGCGGATCGTCGAACCGGTATAGGACATGAACACGTCGTCCAGCGACGGCCGGGACACACTGACCGAACGGATCGGCACGCCCAACTCGGCGAACAACCGCGGTACGAAGCCCTCGCCGCCCGCGATCGCGAACGTCACCTGCCCTTCGGCCAGCACCGGCGTCACATCGAACCGCGAACGCAGCGCGGCCATCGCCGCCTCGTCGTCCTCGGTCGAGATCTGCACCCGGTCCTTGCCGACGCTCGCCTTCAACGCCTCCGGGGTATCGGTGACGACGATGCGGCCCTGGTCGATGATTGCGATCCGGTCGCAGTACTCCGCCTCGTCCATGTAATGCGTCGTCATGAAGATGGTGATGTCTTCGCGCCGCCGCAGTTCGTTGATATACCGCCAGATCGACGCCCGCGTCTGCGGGTCCAGGCCAACCGTCGGCTCGTCGAGGAACAGCACCCGCGGCGCGTGCAGCAAGCCGCGCGCGATCTCCAGCCGCCGCTTCATCCCGCCGCTGTACGTCGACACCCGGGAGCGGCGGCGATCGGCGAGCCCGACCATCTCGAGCACCTCGGTCATCCGCTCGCCGACCGCGCTCTTCGGTACGCCGTACAGCTCGGCGTGCATCCGCAGGTTCTGGTCGGCGGTGAGGTAGCCATCGAGGGTCGGGTCCTGAAAGACGAGCCCGATCGCTCGGCGGACGGCGTCGCGTTCGCGGACGATGTCGTGGCCCGCGACGGTCGCCGAGCCCGCGCTCGGTTGCACCAGAGTGCAGAGCATCTTGATGGTCGTTGACTTGCCGGCGCCGTTGGGGCCGAGGAAACCGAAGACCTCGCCCGGCTCGACATCGAGGTCGACGCCGGCCACGGCCTCGACGTCGCCGTACCGCCTCGCCAGCCCGCGCGCGGACACAGCCCGAACGGGGTCGGTCACGGTACGTACGGTAGTCGACGTGACCGGACCGGAGCGGGCTGAGACGCTGGTCACTCGGCTGGCCCGCAGTGGCTTCGGCTCGCCCCGCGAAGCGGCCACCGAACTGGAAAATCTCGGCCTCGTCGACGACGGCGTCATCACCGCCCTCGCAGCGGCCGCGGATCCCGACCTCGCCGCCACCGGCTTGGCCCGGTTGGTCGAGGAAGCCCGCGACCGGGTTGCGCTGGTCGACCGGTTGCGCACCGATGAGACGTTCCGCCGCCGGTTGTCGTCGGTGCTCGGCGCCAGCGCCGCGCTCGGCGCGCATCTCGCCCGGCACCCCGACGACTGGCACGTCCTCGACGACGGCGCGACCGCGAGCAGCCGGCCGAGCCGGTTGGGCTTGCAGGCCACATTGCGCGACGCGGTGCGCGGCCGGACCGGCGCCGATGCCCGGGACGCGTTACGGCGCGCCTACCGGCGGCTGCTCCTCGTACTCGCCGCCCGCGACCTCGCCGGCGGTCTGGCCGTCGACGACGTCGCCGGCGAACTCGCCGACCTCGCCGAAGCCGCACTGTGCGCGGCGTACGACGTCGCGGTTGCGGAACATCCCACGTACGGCGGCCGGCTCACGGTCATCGGCATGGGCAAGTGCGGTGGTCGCGAGCTCAACTACGTCAGCGACGTCGACGTCGTGTTCGTCGCCGAGCCGGCCGACAACGCCGCGACCGCGGTCGCCGCCGCGACCATGCGCGTGTGCTCGGACGTGACCAGCGAAGGATCGCTGTGGCCGGTCGATGCGGCATTGCGTCCGGAGGGCAAGTCCGGCCCGCTCGTCCGCACCGTCGCGAGCCATGTCGCGTACTACGAACGCTGGGCGAAGACGTGGGAGTTCCAGGCGTTGCTGAAGGCCCGGCCGATTGCGGGTGACGTCGAACTCGGCCAGCAGTACGTCGACGCGATCACACCGTTCGTCTGGACTGCGGCGCAGCGACCGGACTTCGTCGCGGACGTGCAGGCCATGCGCCGGCGGGTGCTCGAACACGTCCCCGTCGCCGAGATCGAACGCGAGGTGAAGCTCGGTCCCGGCGGCTTGCGCGACGTGGAGTTCGCCGTACAGCTGTTGCAACTGGTGCACGGCCGCAGCGATCCGTCGTTGCGTAGCCCGAACACATTGGTCGCGCTTGATGCGCTTGCCCGCGGTGGTTATGTCGGCCGAGAAGACGGCGCTCGGCTGGCGGCGGCGTACCGCTTCCTCCGCACTGAAGAACATCGACTGCAACTGCAGCACCTCAGACGTACGCATTTGTTGCCGGCCGACGATGCCGGGCTGCGCTGGCTGGCCCGCGCGACCGGGCATCGCGACATCTCCGACTGGCGGGCGGAGCACGAGAGCCACAACCGCGCGGTCCGGCGGTTGCACGAGAAGTTGTTCTACCGGCCGCTGCTCGATGCGGTTGCGCGGCTGCCCGCCGACCATGCGCGCCTGTCGCCCAAAGCAGCGGCGGAACGGTTGGAAGCATTGGGTTTTCGCGACCCCGCGGCGGCGCTGCGACACCTCGAAGCCTTGAGTCACGGCGTCAGCCGGCGGGCCGCGATCCAGCGCACGTTGCTGCCGGTGATGCTCGGTTGGTTCGCCGACGCGGCCGATCCCGATGCCGGCTTGCTCGCGTTCCGGCAGGT
>JAVEEG010000265.1 GCA_030840585.1 Frankiaceae bacterium
GTTGCGCCGCGGCGACCGTGCGGCCGCAGTCGCCGTACATCCCGCCGGAGGGGAACGGCGTGCCGGCGAGGATGACCAGCAGCGAGAAGCTGACCCAGCCGGCCATCGCGCCGAGCAGTACGCCGGCGAGCACCGGGGTGACCGGCCGCCGGATCAGCAAGATGCCGGCGCCGAGCACGAGAAGTACGCCGAGGGCGAGCGGGAGCGCTTGGTGGCCGGCGGACAACGCGTGCGGGCCGAAGCGGTGGCGGATCGGCAGGGCCAGCAGGACGAGCACGAGCCAGGTACCGAGCGCCGCGCCGGCTGGAGCAGCCGTGGTGACCCATCGGTGTTCGCGCCAGTGCGTCAACGTGAGCCGTCGACGCGGCAAGTCGGCGTCGCTCATCGGCGCCGATGTTATCGCGCTCGTCCGGGCATCATCGGCGAGTGCGACCCACGCCGGATGACCTCGCCGACGCCCGCGGCCGGGTCGTGCCGGACCTCGTCGGGCCTGGGATGCGGGTGCTGCTCGTCGGCATCAACCCGTCGCTGTGGTCGGCGTGGTCCGGGCTGCATTTCGCCCGGCCGGGCAATCGGCTGTGGCGCACGCTGCACGAGTCGGGGTTCACCGCGCGCCGGCTCGAGCCTTCCGATACGGCGGAGCTGATCGCCGCGGGCCTCGGCATCACGAACGTGGTCGCGCGCGCGACGGCGCGAGCGGACGAGTTGTCCGTGGACGAGATCCGGGCGGGCGTGCAGCCGTTACGCCGGCTCGTCCGGCGGCACCGGCCGCCGTACGTCGCGTTCCTCGGCATCTCGACGTACCGGATCGCGTTCGACCGGAAGCGGGCGAGCGTGGGCGAGCAGCCGGAACTCTTCGAGGGCGCGAGAGTGTGGGTGCTCCCCAACCCCAGCGGCCTGAACGCGAGCTACCAACAACCCGCCCTCACCGCGACCTACGCCACCCTCCACGCAGCCGTTGAGTGCGACGAACCTCGTCCTCTCAGCGGCTGAAAGGACGAGGTTCGTCGCAGTCAACCGACCTGGGCGCCGCCCGCCCGGCGCCGCGCCGCCGACACTTGCGCGATCACCCGATCGGGGGCGCCGAAGATGTCGTCAGCGGAGAAGACGAGCACGGTCCAGCCGAGTGCGCGGAGCGCGTCCCGGCGGCGGTCGTCCTCACGCCTCTGCTTCCAGTGCCATGCGCCGTCGTACTCGATCGCGATCTTGAGCTCCGGATAGGCGAGGTCGACCCGCGCGACGAAGACAGCGGCGGGTGTACGCACCTCGAACTGCGCGACCGGACGCGGCAGCCCTGCCGCGACGAGCGTCAGCCTCACCCGCGACTCCATCGGTGACTCCGCGAGCGGTTCGACGTCATCGAGCAGAGCTTCGCCGATGCGCAGGTTGCGGAGCCGGTGCTGCGCGGCGAAGTACGCGCGCAGGTCGGTGACCGTCGTACGGCAGAGGTGCGTCAGCGCGTCGGCGACGACGACTCCTTCGGTGCCGCGAAGCAAGCGGAGGCAGTCGAAGGCCGTGCGCGTAGGCGACGTGATCGCGACGTCGCGGAGGCGCCAAGTGTCGTTTGGTGCCAACGTTTCCTGACATACGCGCAGGCCCGGGCGGGCCCGGACCCGCCCGCCCAGCGGGAACGACACATGGACGTTCAGATCGTCCGTACGGCGCACGTCCGCGCCCCAGATCCACGCAGCGGTGTGTCCGCACAGCACGGCCGGCGGCGGCAGCAAGAGCGCCGCTGCGTTCAGCCGGAAATCGCGATCCTCCGGTACGTCGACGTGCGCCCAGACACCCCGGAAGACATGCCGCCAGGGCGCGCTTCCGAGTGCCGTCCGCGAGACGCCGGCGGCGCGAGCTTGTGCCGTCGTAAACGGGGCCGAGCTCAATTCGTCAGGAACACGCGCGTATCGCACCAGAGCAACGTGCCCCAACCGGGGCCAGGACGCGAACGACCGTCCACAGGCCCGCCGTTGAGTGCGACGAAGCTCGTCCTCTCAATAGCTGAGAAGACGAGCTTCGTCACAGTGAACGGGAAAGGGAGCCGTTAGCGGTAGTCGCGGTAGCCCTGGTCGTAGCCGTAGTCGTCGAGACGCACTGCTTCGCCGGAGCCCTGGCCGAAGGTGTAGTCGCTGTCCTCGTACGAGGTCATCGAGTACACCGCCGCCTTCGCCTCCTCGGTCGGCTCGACCCGGACGTTGCGGTACCGGTTGATGCCGGTGCCCGCCGGGATGAGCTTGCCGATGATGACGTTCTCCTTGAGGCCGAGCAGCGAGTCCGACCGCGCGTGAATCGCGGCGTCGGTGAGCACTCGCGTCGTCTCCTGGAACGACGCGGCCGACAGCCACGACTCTGTTGCCAGCGAGGCCTTCGTGATGCCCATGAGCACCGGCCGACCGGCGGCCGGCTGGCCACCCTCGGACACGACGCGGCGGTTCTCTTCTTCGAACCGCGGCCGCTCGGACAGCTCACCCGGCAGCAACTCGGTGTCACCCGACTCGAGGATGTTCACTCGCTTGAGCATCTGGCGAATGATGATCTCGATGTGCTTGTCGTGGATGGTCACACCCTGCGACCGGTACACGTCCTGCACCTCGCCGACGAGGTGCAGCTGCACCGCACGCGGCCCGAGGATCCGCAGCACCTCGTGCGGGTCGGCGGCACCTGCGTGCAGCTGCTGACCGACCTCGACGTGCTGACCCTCCTCGACCCGCCACTGCCCACGGGCCCGCTCGGTCTCGGAGTCGTACCAGCGCCACGCGAGCATCCGCTTCGGGATCGGGTACTCGACGACCTCGGAGCCGTCGTCCGGCGTGACCACGAGCTTCGCGGTCTTGTCCGTCTCCTCGACCGACACCCGACCGGCGACCTCGCTGATCGGCGCGCGGCCCTTCGGCTGCCGAGCCTCGAACAGCTCGACCACACGCGGCAGACCGTGGGTGATGTCCTCACCCGCGACACCACCGGTGTGGAACGTACGCATCGTCAGCTGCGTGCCCGGCTCACCGATCGACTGCGCCGCGATGATGCCCACGGCCTCGCCGGTGTCGACGAGCTTGCCGGTCGCGAGTGAGCGGCCGTAGCAAAGCGCGCAGATACCGACCTTGGAGTCACAGGTGAGCACGCTGCGCACCCGCACCTCGGTCACACCGTTGTCGACCAGCTTGCCGATCAGCACGTCGCCCAGGTCGGCACCGGCCTCGGCCAGCACCTCCTTGTCCTTCGACACGGTCTCGGCGAGGGTCCGGGCATAGACCCGGTTCTCCACGTTGTCCCGGTCGAGGGTGACGCTGCCGTCTTCGTTGGCGAGACCGATCGGTACGACGATCCCCCGCTCGGTGCCGCAGTCGATCTCGCGGACGATGACGTCCTGCGACACGTCGACCAGACGGCGGGTGAGGTAACCGGAGTCCGCCGTACGAAGCGCGGTGTCGGCCAGACCCTTACGCGCACCGTGCGTGGAGATGAAGTACTCCAGCACGGTCAGGCCTTCACGGAAGTTGGTCTTGATCGGCCGCGGGATGATCTCACCCTTCGGGTTCGCGACCAGACCACGCATACCCGCGATCTGTTGCACCTGCAGCATGTTTCCGCGCGCGCCCGAGCCGACCATCATCTGGATCGGGTTGTACTTCGGGAAGTTGTCGCGCATCTTGTTCGCGACCTCGGTGGTGGCGCGAGTCCAGATCTCGATGAGCTCCTGCCGGCGCTCGTCGTCGGTGATGACACCGCGCTCGTACTGCTTCTGGACCTTCTCCGCCATCTCCTCGTAGCGACCGAGGATCTCGGCCTTCTCCGGCGGAGTGACGACGTCGGAGATCGCGATGGTGACACCGGCGCGGGTGGCCCAGTGGAAGCCGCGCTCCTTGAGCGCGTCAAGGCTGGCCGCGACCTGAACCTTCGGGTACCGCTCGGCCAGGTCGTTGACGATCTCGCCGAGCTGCGCCTTCTTCACCTCGTAGTCGACGAAGGGGTAGTCCTCCGGCAACGTCTCGTTGAACAGGCAGCGCCCGAGCGTCGTCTCGACCACGACCGGCTCGCCCTGCGCCCAGCCCTCGGGTGCGGTGAACGGCCGCGACGAGGTCTCGACACCGCGGCTGACCGCGGGCGTCGGCGTCTCGCTGTCGATCGCCGCCGGGACGTCGTCGACGCGAATCTTCACCATCGCCTGCAGGTCGAGTTCGCGGGCGTCGTACGCCATCGTCGCCTCGGCGACGGAAGAGAACAGCCGGCCCTCGCCGGTCGCGCCGGCGGTGTGCGCGGTCAAGTAGTAAAGACCGAGCACCATGTCCTGCGTCGGCGACGTGATCGGACGGCCGTGCGCCGGCGAAAGGATGTTGTTGGACGACAGCATCAGGATGCGAGCCTCGGCCTGCGCCTCGGCCGACAGCGGCAAGTGCACCGCCATCTGGTCGCCGTCGAAGTCCGCGTTGAACGCGGTGCAGACCAGCGGGTGGATCTGGATGGCCTTGCCTTCGACCAGCTGCGGCTCGAACGCCTGGATGCCGAGGCGGTGCAGCGTCGGTGCACGGTTGAGCAGCACCGGGTGCTCGGTGATGACCTCTTCGAGCACATCCCATACGACGGGACGAGCGCGCTCCACCATTCGCTTGGCGCTCTTGATGTTCTGCGCGTGGTTGAGGTCAACGAGCCGCTTCATGACGAACGGCTTGAACAGCTCGAGCGCCATCTGCTTCGGCAGACCGCACTGGTGCAGCTTGAGCTGCGGACCGACGACGATGACCGAACGGCCGGAGTAGTCGACCCGCTTGCCGAGCAGGTTCTGCCGGAACCGGCCCTGCTTGCCCTTGAGCATGTCGGACAGCGACTTGAGCGGGCGGTTGCCCGGACCGGTGACCGGACGGCCGCGGCGGCCGTTGTCGAACAACGCGTCGACGGCCTCCTGCAGCATCCGCTTCTCGTTGTTGACGATGATCTCGGGCGCGCCGAGGTCGAGCAGTCGCTTCAAGCGGTTGTTGCGGTTGATGACCCGGCGGTACAGGTCGTTGAGGTCCGAGGTCGCGAACCGGCCACCGTCGAGCTGCACCATCGGGCGCAGGTCCGGCGGGATGACCGGGACGCAGTCGAGCACCATGCCCATCGGGCTGTTGCGAGTGTTGAGGAACGCGGACACAACCTTGAGCCGCTTGAGTGCGCGCGCCTTCTTCTGGCCCTTGCCGGTGCGGATCTGCTCGCGCAGGCTCTCGGCTTCGGCTTCGAGGTCGAAGTTCTCCAGCAGCTTCTTCAGCGCCTCGGCGCCCATGCCGGCTTCGAAGTACTCGCCCATCGAGCCGGGCAGCGTGCGCCAGGTGCCGTCTTCGTTCTTCGAACCCTTGCCGAACCGATCGCGCAACTCGCGGTAGAGCCGCTCGTCGGTGACGAGCTGCTTCACGCCAAGGGACTTGAACGCGTCGAGTACGGCGTCGAGCTCGTCCATCGACCGCTCGGCGCGGGTGCGGATCTGCTTGACCTCGCGGTCCGCGGCGTCGCGGACCTTACGGCGCGCGTCGCCCTTGGCACCCTCGGCTTCGAGCTGCGCGAGGTCTTCCTCGAGCTTCTTCAACCGCGCCTCGGCGTCGGCATTCATCTTGTCGCTGATCCGCGACTTCTCGACACCGATCTGCGCCTCGACCGAGGACAGGTCGCGGTGCCGGGCCGCGTCGTCGACCTCGGTGACGAGGTACGCCGCGAAGTAGATGATCTTCTCGAGGTCCTTCGGGGCGAGGTCGAGCAGGTAACCCAGCCGCGACGGGACGCCCTTGAAGTACCAGATGTGAGTGACCGGCGCGGCCAGTTCGATGTGCCCCATCCGCTCGCGCCGTACCTTCGCGCGGGTCACTTCGACGCCGCAGCGCTCGCAGATGATGCCCTTGAACCGGACCCGCTTGTACTTGCCGCAGTAGCACTCCCAGTCCCGGGTGGGACCGAAGATCTTCTCGCAGAACAGGCCGTCACGCTCGGGCTTGAGCGTGCGGTAGTTGATCGTCTCCGGCTTCTTCACCTCACCGTGGGACCACTGCCGAATCTCGTCGGCGGTGGCCAGGCCGATGCGGATCTCATCGAAGAAGTTCACGTCGAGCACGTTTTTTGTCTCTCTTCTTTAGTAACGCGATTCAATTTGCTGCGACCGACCTCGCCCGCTGACCGACGCAGTCCGGGACCGAAGTCCCGGGTGCGCCGGTACGGCAGAGCTTGGA
>JAVEEG010000327.1 GCA_030840585.1 Frankiaceae bacterium
TCGTCGAGGCGGTCGTGCGCGAGCTGCGCGACGGGCGCCCGCTGCGCCACCTGCGCCCCGTCGCGTAGGGCGCCCGGATCAGACCATCGAGCGCCCCGGCGGGATGACCCAGAGGTCGGTCGCCGAGGAGATGATCGTGCTGGCGTCGAGGTCGGCGACCGTCGCCGCCCCGCGCTTGTCGAGCGTCTGGGCGAGCTCGTTCCAGGCCCGCGCGATCGAGCCGACCTTCGCCATCGGCCCCCACCCCTGGAGCGCCTTGAGCTCGGCCGCCTGCGTGCGGGCGGCGTCGATGTCGATCTCGCCGAAGACCGTCTCGACGCCGGCGATGCTCACGCCGCGGCTGAGGATGTCGCTGACGTCCTGGCGCGGCACGGCCTCGTAGCGCGCCTCGACGGCCTCCCAGTCGACGACGCTCAGCCACGCGTCGACGTACTCCGCCCGCCGGTTCTCGTACTGCAGGTAGTAGGCGTGCTCCCACACGTCGATCCCGACGAGCGGCGTGAGGCCGTCGCTGAGCGGGCTGTCCTGGTTCGTCGTCGTGACGATGAAGACGCGCGTCCCGTCGTCGACGAGCCAGGCCCAGCCGGAGCCGAAGACGCTCATCGAGGCGGCGCGCACCGTGTCCTTGAAGACCTTGAAGTTGCCGAAGGCGCCCTTGATCGCGCCGAGCAGCTTGCCGCCGGGCTGGCCGCCGCCGTCGGGCTTCATGCTCGCCCAGAACATCGTGTGGTTCACGTGGCCGCCGACGTTGTCGCGGACGCGGTCGCGCAGGTCCTCGGGCAGCTCGTCGAGGGCCGCGAGCAGGTCCTCGGCGCGGGTGTCCGCCCACTGCGTGCCGTCGAGCGCCGCGTTGGCCTTGTCGACGTACGCCTGGTGGTGCTTGTCGTGGTGAAACCGCATCGTCTCCGCGGAGATGTGCGGCTCGAGGGCGTCGTGCGGATAGGGCAGGTCGGGCACCGAGAAGGCCATCGCCACATCATGACTGTTTAACGCGCCGTTCATTTCGCCGACCATGCGCAGAAACAGCCCGAACGTACTTTCGATCGCACCCAAGCCCCTTTGGAGAGGAGGCGAGCACGATGGCGACGACCGAAGTGCACGACTGGATGTATCAGTCCGTCGGAGGAGATGCCGGCCTGACCGTGTTGGTTGACAACTTCTACGCCCGGCTGTGGGCTGACCCCGACCTCAAGAAGTACTTCGAGGGCATCGACAAGGACGCCCTGAAGAAGCACCAGCGGATGTTCCTGACCTTCGCGCTCGGCGGCGGGCTTGACGCCTACACCGGGCGCCCGCTGGCGTCGGCGCACCAGACGCTGAACATCACCAACGACGCGTTCGACAGCGTCGCCTACCACCTGCGCCTGACGCTCGAGGAGCTCGACGTCGAGCGCGGCATCATCTCGATCGTCATGGGCTACGTCGAGGGCACGCGCCCCCAGGTCGTCTTCGCCTGATGTTCGCCGCGACCTACAGCGACTGGTACATCGGCATGGCGATCGCGTTCTTCACGATCGTCGTCGTCGTGATCATCGTCGCCGTGATCCTCACGATGGCCGCGCGGATCGGCGACCAGGCCGCCGCGGCCGACGTCGGCGTCGACACGGTCCGTGCGCAGACGACGAGCCTCGCCGACGGCGTCGACCGGGTCAACGACTCAGCCGTCCGGATCCTCCACATGGCCCGGACCCTGCGAAAGGTGGCGGTGGGCAAGTGACGACGACCCTCGCAGCATTTGACACGCACGCCGTCTGGCAGATCGTGCTCGGCATGGGCGCGGTCGTGCTCGTCGTCGTGATCATCCTCATGATGCTCCTGCTGAGCCTCGTGAAGGACATCGAGGCGCGCGTCGAGAGCCTGCTCGTGACCGCCGGCGTCGTCGCGTCCTACACCGGGAACATCCCCAAGCTGGCTGCCACGCCGCCGGTTCTCAACCTCATCATCGAGGAGGCCATCATTCAGGACGGGTACATGAACGCGCTCACCGACGGCTACGTGGGGGCGGGTGAGGCGCTGTGAGCACCGACCTCATGACGATCCTCAGCATCCTCGAGCCGGTGCTGCTCGTCGTCATCCTCGCGATCGCGCTCTTCCAGGTGCAGAAGCGCCTGAACACGATCTCCAACGGGCTCGGCACGCTCGGGTTCGCGCTGGAGACCGTCGAGCACCAGCACCTGCGGCCGCTGCGCAAGCTCGTCGACGACATCAACGGGCCGCTGAACACCATCAACGCGACGCTTCCGGGCATCGCGGCGAAGGCCGCGCTCGTCGTGCGCAAGGCCGGCGGGAAGTAGCGGCGGCCATGGCAACGGCGCTCGCCATCGTCGCGCTCGCATCGGCGGCCGTGTTCGGGGTCTGGGTCGTCGTCCGGATGGCGTCGCTAGTCCGCGAGTGCATGAAGGCCACCACCGGCCTGACCGCCCTGGGGGTCCGGGTCGGCCGGGCCGCGCAGGCGTCGCAGCCGGGCCCGGCGGCCGCACCGCCGTGGCATCCGAACTAGCTGCTATCGCAGGAGACGTCGCAGGCGCGCGGGCGGGCCGCTCAGGTCCGCCCGCCGAGCTGCCGATACAGGCCTCGGAGCACACCGAGGCCATGCTTACCGCGACCATCATCTT
>JAVEEG010000306.1 GCA_030840585.1 Frankiaceae bacterium
GCTGAGAGTCGTGGCGGCCATGTCGGGCGGCGTCGACTCCGCCGTCGCGGCGGCCCGTGCCGCCGAGCAGGGGCACGACGTCACGGGCATCCACCTCGCTCTCTCGCGCAACCCGAAGTCCTACCGCACCGGCGCCCGCGGCTGCTGCACCATCGAGGACGCCAACGACGCACGCCGGGCGGCGGACGTGATCGGGATCCCGTTCTACGTCAGGGACCTCTCCGAGCGGTTCCACGAGGACGTGGTCGAGGACTTCATGAACGAGTACGCCGCCGGCCACACTCCCAACCCCTGCCTGCGGTGCAACGAGAAGATCAAGTTCGCCGCGGTGCTCGACAAGGCGCTCGCGCTCGGCTTCGACGCCGTCTGCACGGGTCACTACGCGCGCATCGAGGGTGGCCGGTTGTGCCGCGCCGTCGACGGGGACAAGGACCAGTCGTATGTGCTCGGCGTGCTGCGTCCGGACCAGATCGCGGCGGCGATGTTCCCCCTCGGCGAGTCGCAAAAGACCGACGTTCGTGCCGAAGCGGCGGCACGAGGCCTCGCCGTGGCGACGAAGCCTGACAGCCACGACATCTGCTTCATTCCCTCCGGCGACACGGCCGGCTGGCTGCGACAGCGGCTGGGCGCGGCGCCGGGTGACATCGTCGACGAGACCGGCGAGGTCGTCGGGGCGCATGAGGGTGCGTATGCGTTCACGGTGGGCCAGCGGCGGGGTCTCGCGCTCTCGACCGCAGCACCGGACCGCCGGCCTCGGTACGTGCTCTCGATCTCGCCCGCGGCGCGGACAGTCACGGTCGGACCGGCCGAACGGCTGGCGGTCTCGCGCATCGTCTGCGGGCCGCCGACGTGGTGCGGCGCGACGCCACCGCTACCGCGCACCTCGATGTTTGCCCAGGTGCGTGCCCACGGCGCCGCGATCGAATGTCGGGTGTCGGTCATCGACGGTCGGCTGGTCGCGGATGTCGAACCCGGCCTGGAAGCGGTGGCTGCCGGGCAGACACTGGTCGTGTACGACGGAGACGAGGTGCTCGGCTCCGCGACGATCGATCAGGCGACCTCCACCCCACCAAACTGCTCCGCTCCGCTTCACAATTCCGCGGGGGCCCCGGGATGATGCGGTACGCCGTGTTCTTGCGGGCGGTCAACGTCGGCGGTCATAACAAGGTGCCGATGCCGCGGCTGCGCGAGATCGCGACCGATCTCGGCTACACCGACGTGGCCACCTACGTGCAGAGCGGGAACCTTGTCGTCACCGCCGGCGCCAAGAAACCGGCCGCTGTCGAAGCTGCGGTCGGCAAGGCGTTGCACCGCGACCTGAACGTCGATGTCGACGTCATGGTGCGCAGCCGCAAAGAGATCGCCGCGGTGATTGCAGCGAATCCGTTCGCGAAAATCGCCGACGATCCGAAGAAGCTGCATGTGAGTTTCCTGGCCAAGCAACCAACTGCCGCTGCGCGCAAAGCCTGCGACCTCGAGGAGTTCGCGCCCGAGCGTTTCGAGTTCGGCGACCGGTGCGTCTACCTGTGGTATCCGGACGGGCAAGGTCGGTCGAAGATGGCGGCGGCGCCGTGGGCGAAGCGGCTGGGTGTGCTCGGCACCGCCCGCAACTGGCGGACCGTGACCACCATGCTCGAGCTGCTCGACACACCGGCGTGAGCCCGTACGTCGTGCTGCGTTGGTGACTCGTCGGTAGGCTCGCGCCGTGGCCGATCCCGTTCAGCTGACCGACCTCGACATCATCACGCGGTACAGCATCGCGGTGCGCAAGGCGACGGCGGACCGCACCGAGTTGATCCAGACGTTGCGCGACGACCTGCTCTGGCTGGAGCGCGGCCAGCGCCGGGAGCGGCTGGTGGCGGCCGAGCCGCAGCTGCCGCCGCAGCCGTCGCCGCCCGAACCGGTCGCCGCCGACGCTGTCGCGCCGGAACCCCCTGCGGAACCCGAACCCGAACACCCGCCGATCCGGCGAATGCCGGCGAAGGTGACCGGCAAGACCGCGGCGCGCACCACAGCGGCGAAACGGTCCGCGGCCAAGCCCGGGACGGTGAAGCCGGCGCCGGCCCGGAAAGCGACAGCAGCGAAGGCCACGGCGAAGAAGGCGACCGCGAAGAAGACTGCAATGAGGAAGTCCGGATCGCGCCGAGCGCGGTGAGCACGTCCGTTGCGGAGGCAGCCCGCTAGCAGGAACTGAACAGGTCGGTGCCAAATGGCCGCAAACCTGCCGCCGCAGCGAAGCCGAGATGGCCGGAGCCGTCGGTGCCGCCCGTCGCGATGCCGTAGAGGTCTTCCAGGCTGCGCAGCAGCGAGTAGTGGTTGTAACGAGCGGGGTCCTTGGTTCCCCGCTGCACGCATTTACCGATGACGAGGCTGCCGACCTTGCCGCCGCCGGGTCCGATGCGCCCTGGCTTCGCCTGGTTGGGTCCCTGCTGCTCATGGCAGCAGCTGCGGGTGTCGGACCGGTTCGACTCATCGGAGATGATGATGATCAGCCCATCCTGCTGATAAGCCGGTGAGGCTTTGATCAGCGGCACGTACAACCGGAGGAAGTGGTCGACGGAGACCAGCCCGCCCTTGCGTGATCCGGCAGTGTCGGTGCCCTTGCACGGCTTGTCGTGTCCGTCGTTGCAGAGGTCCGGGGTGATGAAGGCGAACTGCGGCGTGGTCCCGACGCTGTTCAGGTCGGTGTGCAACTGGCCTAACCGGACTACGTGACTCGCGCACCGCCCGGAGTTGAGCAAGGAATGGAAGTAGACGAACGGGTTGTGCCGCGCGGCGTACTGGTCGTGTCTTGTCGCGGCCTGGGTCGCGTCCTTGCCGTCACGGTTGAGGCTCGGCACGCCGCAGGTCTGCTGCTCGCGAGACGGCGTGCGTCCCATCTGCTCCATGTATCCAGCCCAGCTGATGTCGCGTGCCGACAGCTGGTCAGCCAGGGTCGGAACGCTGGCCGGGAACACGCAGCCCTTCCCGACTGCCTGCCCGTGCTGGTCGATGGTCACCGGGTGGGTGGTCGGCTTGAACTTCGAATAGGCGGGGCAGTCGCCGCTGGTCGACGGGTTGGGCGCCTGACCGGAGATCATCGCCAGATAGTTGTCGAGCGAGGCGTGCCCGATCGCGTAGTAGTGCGTGAGCAACGTGCCCTGTCGTTGCAGCTTCTTGCCCAGGTAGTGGTTCGGGTTGTGCTTGTAGGTGTCCTTGTACGACTCATTCTCGAGCACGATGAGAAATACGTGGCCGATCGGCACCGCGGCCAGCGCGGCGTCCGGCGCGGTGGGTTTCGGCAGCGCTGCGGTTGCCGCACGCGTTGTCGCGAAGCCCACACAGCCCAGCAGGAGGACGACCAGGGCGGCGAACCGGCGCAATGCGTGCTCTCTTCTCATCGACAGCGTGCGAACAGGTCTCGCCCGAACGGCCTCAGCCCGGCCACTCCGGCGTAGCCGAGGTGTCCGCGCCGGTCGCTACCACCATGGTGAACGCGGTAAAGGTCTTCCAAACTTCGCAACAGGGCGTAATGGTTGTAGGGCACCGGATCGCGAGCGCCGCGCCGCACACAGTGACCGAGCACGAGCGCGCCGACTCGGCCACCACCGGGCCCGCTGATCCCCGGCAGCGGATCGCTGGGACCCGGCTGCTCGTTGCAGCAGCTGGTGGCATCCGAAGTCGTGGACTCGTCCGAGGTGATGATGATCAGCCCGTTCTTGCGGTACGCCTTCGAATGCTTGATGCGCGGGATCCAGGTCGAGAGGAAGTGATCGACAGAAACCAGCCCGCCGGCATTCGAGCCGCGGGCGTCCTTGCCGGTGCATGGCTTGTCGTGCCCGTCGTTGCACAGGTCCGGCGTGATGAACGCGAACCGCGGCGTGGTCTTTACCCGCTTCAGCGCCTTGGGAAGGAAGGTCAGGGGTACGACGTGACGCTTGCAGCGCCCCGAATCGATCACCGAATGGAAGTACACGAATGGGTTGTGCCGCGCGGCGTACTGGTCGGCGGCCGTTGCGGTCTGGGTGTCGTCGAGGCCGGAGTTGGTCAAGGTCGGGATCCCGCACCGCCGCTGTTCACGCGACGGCGTGTTGCCCATCTGGTCCATGTATCCCGCCCAGCTGATATGACGCTTGGAGAGCTGGTCGGCGAGCGTCTTGACGTTAGTGGGGTAGACGCATCCGGAACCGATGGCTTGACCGTTCGGGCCGATGGCCGCCTTGTTGGTCGTCCCGTTGAAGTTCCCGTAGTTCTGGCAGTCCGAGCTTGTCGCCGGGTTCGGCGCCTGCCCGGAGACCATCGAGATGTAGTTGTCGAGCGACACGTGGCCGGTCCCGTAGTACTTCGTGAGCAACGTGCCGCGGCGCTGCAGCTTCGTGCCGAGCCACGGGTTCTTGTTGTTGACGTAGGTGTCGGCGTAGTCCTCGTTCTCGAGCACGAT
>JAVEEG010000300.1 GCA_030840585.1 Frankiaceae bacterium
GCTTGGGGAACGTCATCGACCCGACCTCCGACGTCGCCGGCCCGGTCGACGGGCCCTGGCGCAGCGCGCCGACCTTGTCGACGACCTTGCGGACGAACTCGTCGTACACCGGCTCCTCGACGTAGACGCGCTCGATCGAGATGCACGTCTGGCCGGCGTTGAGCATCGAGTAGTAGACCGCGAGGTTCGCCGCCCGCTCGAGGTCGGCGTCTGAGAGGACGATCATCGGGTCCTTGCCGCCGAGCTCGAGGGCGACCGGCGTGAGCGTCTGCGCCGCCTGCGCCAGGACCTTCGTGCCGGTCGCGGTGGAGCCCGTGAACATGATCATGTCGACGACATCGACGAGCGCGGCGCCCGTCGCCCCGCGGCCGGTCGCGACCTGGAAGACGCCGTCGGGCAGGCCGCACTCGGCGAGGCCCTCGGCGAGCAGCAGCGACGTCAGCGGCGTGATCTCCGACGGCTTGAGGATGACGCTGTTGCCCGCGAGCATCGCGGGGATGCAGTCGCCGAAGGAGTTCGTCAGCGGGTAGTTCCACGGACCGATGACGCCGACGACGCCGAGCGGCTCGTAGCGCACGATCATCTTCTTGCCCTTGACGGCGAGCGTCGTCGCGTGGATGCGCTCGTCGGCGAGGAAGGACGCGGCGTTCTTGCACCAGAAGTCGATCGCCCCGCCGACGTAGTTGATCTCCGCCATGTAGGCGTCCTCGTACGTCTTGCCGGTCTCCGAGACGATCGTCGCGACGACGCGGTCGGCGTTCTCCATGATCCACTTCTGCAGGCGGCGGATGACGCGCCCGCGGCCGTCGAAGCCCATCGCCTGCCAGCCGGGCTGCGCGGCCCGCGCGCGGACGGCGAGCTCGGCGACGCGCTCGGCGTCGAGGTCGGCGACGTGCGCGATGACCTCGCCGGTCGCGGGGTTCTCCACGGGGATCTCCGCACCGGCCCTCTGGCCGTTCGCGCGCTGCGCGGCGGTGATGTCGACGCTGGCCATGTTCGCTGTCTCCTCTGGAGCTGACGGGCTGTCAAGACCCTAGCGCTAAGCGATCGCGCCGCTCCCGGCGAGGGCCAGCACGGCGGCGCCGAGGAGGACGCGGTAGCCGACGAAGACCGCCGTCGAGTGCGTCGTGAGGAAGCGCAGGAAGAAGGCGATCGACAGGTAGCCCGTGACGAACGCGAGGACCGTCGCGACGGCCGTCGGGCCGGCGCCGACGGCGCCCTCGGCGGAGCCGTTGACGACGTCCTTGAGCTCGTAGAGGCCGCTGAGCACGACCGCGGGGACCGAGAGCAGGAACGAGAACCGCGCAGCCGACACGCGGTCGAAGCCGAGCAGCAGCCCGGCGGAGATCGTCGCGCCGGAGCGCGAGACCCCGGGGACGAGGGCGAGCGCCTGGGCGAGCCCGATGACGAGGGCGTCGCGGCGCGTGATCGTCGTGACGTCGCGCTCGCGGCGGGAGACGGCCTCGGCGGCGAGCAGGACGAGGCCGAAGAGGATGAGCATCGAGCCGATGAGGTAGAGGTCGCGCGCCCCGTTCTCGATCTGGTCCTTGAGGGCGACCCCGACGAGCGAGATCGGGATCGTCGCGAGGATGAGGTACCAGCCCAGGCGCGCGTCGAGCGTGCCGCGGCGGGCGGGATCGCGCAGCGACTGCAGCCAGGCCGCGGCGATGCGGACGAGGTCGGCGCGGAAGTACAGCAGGACCGCCGCCATCGTCCCGAGCTGGATGACCGCGGTGAACGCGGCGCCGGGGTCCTCCCAGCCCGCGAACGCGGGGACGATGCGCAGGTGGCCGCTGCTCGAGATCGGCAGGAACTCCGTGAGCCCCTGGACGACGCCCAGGACGATGGCCTGGACGAGGCTCAAGCCGGCGCTTAGTCCCCGAGCTCGACCGAGGAGATGTAGACGGGCGTGAGCGGCTTGTCGGCGCCCGCCGTCGCGACGTTGTTCAGGCGCTCGAGGACGTCCTCGCCCTCGGTCACCTGGCCGAAGACCGTGTGCTTGCCGTCGAGCCAGGGGGCCTCGTCGGCGGTGACGATGAAGAACTGCGAGCCGTTCGTGTTCGGGCCGGCGTTCGCCATCGCGAGCGCGCCCTTGACGATCTTGTGGTCGTTGATCTCGTCGTCGAACTCATAGCCCGGGCCGCCGGTGCCGTTGCCCACCGGGCAGCCGGCCTGGACCATGAAGTCCTTGATGATCCGGTGGAACGTCAGGCCCTCGTAGAAGCCGTCGGTGGCGAGCTTGCGGAAGTTCGCCACGGTCTCGGGCGCGTCCTTGTCGAACAGCTCGAGGACGATGACGCCCTCGGTGGTCCTCAGTGCGGCGGCAGACATGGCGCGAAGCTTACGGGCCGGGCGGCTGCTACGGCGTCCCGCGCACGGTGAGCTCGCCGATGGCCGCGCGCGGGTCGGTGGGCTCGGTGGTCTTCGTGACGTAGGCGAGCAGGAGCTGGTACTTCGGGGCGTCGCCCTTGCCCTTCAGCGTGATCGGCGCGCCGTCCTCGACGCCCTTGACGTCGGTGAGGTGCTGCCAGCGCTTGTCGAGGACGTCGGCGGGGATCTCCTTGGCGTCGACGGCGCCGTAGAGCTCGAGGGTGTAGCCCGGCGTGCTCGTCGCGATCCGCAGCGACTGCAGCGCGTAGGGCGCGCCGAGGTCGACGTACAGCCCGACGCCGATCGGGTTGCCGTCGGCGGGCACGGTGACGTCCCAGGGCGTGTTCGGCTTGCCGTCGATGGCGTTCGCGGCGGGCCCGATCTCGGCGCCCGCGCGCTTGGCGGGGTCGTAGGTCTTGGCCGCGCCGGCCTTGAGCTTGATGACCTGCGGCGCCACGACGGCGGGCTTGGCGGGCGCGGCGGGCGTGCCGGCCGCGGGCGGCGCCGTCGTGCCGGGCGCGGGCGTCTTGCCCGTGCCCGGCGTGATGGGCTGGTT
>JAVEEG010000286.1 GCA_030840585.1 Frankiaceae bacterium
CGGCAGGCCCATCACCATGACGGCAGCAGCGACGCCGCCGAGCAGCGCCTTCTTTGCAGTCTTCACTGCGCCTCCTTCTCCCCGCCCGAAACTCCCGCGACGGAAGCGGGAACCAATTTCGGACGCATCTGCACTACCGGCTGGGCAGCCGTTTGCTTACGCGCCGAAACGAATTTTCGAGAAGAAGGTTCGTGGTGCGGTCAGGCCTTGACGATGCGGGACACCGAAGCCAGCAACATCCCCGGCGTACCGGCGAACCGAGCCTGAACCGACTGGCCCGGCTTGGCGCCGCGGTAGGAGACCTTGCCGGTCTTGTCGGTCTTGATCGTCGCGACCTTCTTGCCGTTGACGTACCAGTCGACGTTGACGCCCGCGATCGCGACGTTGTTGTCGCCGCGCAGGATCGTGGTCACAATCCGGGTTTGGCTGCTCGGCTTCGCCACGCTCGGGGCGGTGAAGGCCGTCTTCTCGGCGGAGACCTTGATCGTCCCGCTCATCGACGACGTCTTCAGCACCGACGGCTCGCCGGCGAACGTCGCCGTCACCGGGTAGGTGCCGGCCTTCGCCTTCGCGAGGTACGACGCCGTCGCGACCCCGCTCGCGTTCGTAGTGGCGGAGAGCTTGGTCGGCTTGCCGTCCTGGACCGTGAAGGTCATCGGCTTGCCGGCGAGCGGCTTGCCGTCCTTGTCGAGCAGCGTCGCGCTGAGCTTCGACGTGTGGTTGTACTCCACCGCCGGCGCAGCAAGTGAGGTGATGCTGGTGGCGGGGGGGCCGAAGCACGAGTCGTCACCGGCGACGTACTCCGCCTGCGGGCCGGTAGCGCTCGTCGTGTCCGCGGTGCCTGACTGGTTCAGCAGGTAGTCGTAGGCCGCGCCGCTGATCGCGGTGAACTTGGTGCCCGGGTCGATCGGGCCCATCTGCTTCTCGATCGCGGCGCGCGGGGACGTGAACACAACCCAACTCGGGTTCGTGCCGGTGCCCGGGACGAACTTTGCGGTCGAGTCGGGAATGACGATGAGGCCGGTCATTGCCGCCTTGGGGTTGTACTGGCCCGCGTCGGCCGGCTTCGCATCCTTCCCCGGGTCGGCGGTGTTGTCGCGCTCGAGACCGTAGGTGAAGCTGATCGTGTCGATGTTGAACGTCACGGCGTAGCGCCAGGCGCTTTCTTCGGCCGTCATCGACGCGGTCGTCGGGTCGCCCGTCAGCGACATGAACACCTGGAGCTGAGTGGGGGTCAGCCGCAGGTTGATGGTGCGGATGTCCATCGCCGAGCGCTTCGGCACGACGGTCGAGGTGTCCTCGCCGAAGGCGTATTTCGGCGCGGTGTTGTCACCTTCGTCGTCGATCAGACCGGCGCAGACGAAGTGTGGGAGGTCCGGAGCGGGCGGGGGGGTGTCCCCTGAGGCGGGCACCAGCCGGGCCGCCGCCAACAGCGCGGCACCAACCAACAGTGCGCTTCCTCGTCTCATCGGACCCCTCCTAGATAGATGTGGTGTGGGGGCGACAGGCGAACTGCCGCCCCCACACCGCGTTCGAGCTAGCTGTTAGTTAGATAACGACGTACGGCCAGTTAGATGACGACGTACGGCGGGCAGTCGTACACCGGGTTGATGCCCAGGTTCAGCGGGTCCGGGATGGAGACGTCGCCGTCCGGGCCGATCGTGATGACACCGGCGATGTTGCCACCGGTCTGCTGACCGATCGTCTTCAGAACCGGGCAGACAATCGGGTCGACCGTGTTGTTCAGCAGGTCGATAACTTCCTGCGGCGGAACCTGGATCTCGATCGAAGCACGGCAGTACCAACCCGAGGTGTCGGTGTCGCCCCAGTCGTCCTTCTCGCACAGCGCGGACGGCAGGGTGCCGTTCTGGTCGTCGAAGCTGATCGGCTTCTGGCCCTGAACGATGCCGGCCGCGTTCGCGGGGGCGTCGAGCTGGGTGTCAGGAGCGTCAACACCGTTGACCTGAATCTTGCAGTGCACCCATGCGCCGGCGTCCGGGAGGCCAGCGCTGGTGCGCATGACCGCGCTGGCCTCGATGACACCGGTGTTCTGATTCTGCGTGGCCTGCTGCTGCGCGTCGGTGTGGAAGTGGCAACCACCGGTGATGGTGTCGCCCGGGTCCGCGCTGGCCGACGTCATGGGCAGGCCCATGACCAGGACCGCGGCAGCAACGCCGCCAAGCAGCGTCTTCTTTACTGTCCCTCTCACTACTTCCTCCTTCTCCCCGGCCGAGACTCCCGCGACGGATGCGGGATTGGATCTCGTCCGCATGTGCACTACTGCGTGGGGAGGTCTTTCCTTACGCGCGGAATGTAACTGCCTATGCGGGCTTCAGGCAGGACAGCGCGCGGTCCGGGTAGATGTCGCTCGCCGGCGTGGGGTCGGTCGAGTCGGCGGAGGAGCTGAGGACGTAGGAGTTGGCGTAGAAGCCGTGGAAGACGTTCTTCGGGCGAGCGAGGTTCTTCGCGTCGCTGCGCTTGATCGTCCAGGTGAAAGTGTTCTTCGCCGAGTCGATCGCGAACGTCACCGGGACGCCCACGCCGCCGGCGCTCGCGGCGCCAGTAACCGTGCCGCCGAAGTGCAGCGTGGCGGAGAACTCGTAAACCTGGCCGAGGGTCGACTGCGCACCGAACCGCCAGCTGTAGCTGAGGTTGGAGAAGGGGTCGCCGACCTGGCTGAAGTTGGTGCTGCTCAGCTTGAGCACGGCGACCATCGTCTTGGCACCGGTCGCCATGTCGCCGCCGAGGATGTCCAGCCCGGCGGACTTCACGCCCGGCACGAACCACGCGCCGTCGTTGGGCTTGTCACCCAGGAGGTTGCAGTAGACCTTCGGCTTGGGCTTCGCCTTCGCGAACGCGCCGCTGGCCGGGGCGACAATCAACGCGAGGGCGACCGCCGACGCGAGGACGGGACGAACACGCATCGCTACTCCTGAGAAGTGAGGGCTAGTGCTGGACATCTGGGGTTAGCTGCCCTGTCGTACGTAGGCATTCCTGCGGCGTAACTGCATCTGGCACCCGACCGCGGCCGCCATCATCACGCCGGCCGCAGCGAGGAACAGCGCGTCGGCGGAACGAGGCGCGTGATTCCGCATGGCACTCATTTCGACAACCTCGGTGTCTTCTCCTGCTGGCTCGTTCGAGTCCTGGGCGGCCATCGCGAGCTGCGGCTGCTGCGCATCCTCGCGGGCCATACCGGCGTTCGGGTTGATGTTGCTGGCCGGCTGAACGGGCGGGTTCGGCGGGATCGGCGGCGCGACCGCTACCGGCGGCCGGGCACCCGGCGCGATTATCAGCGGCGCCGCGACCGTGACCGCCGGGGGAACCGGCGGCAGCACCTTGGCCGCCTTGCAGACAACGTCCACCTCGCCGGTCGTGCCGATCGGCTGGCTGCGCACGTACGGCGACAGGTAGATGGGCAACGTCTTGCCGGCCTGGCTCGGCGAACAGCCCACCGGCAGGACGAACCTCAGCCCGCTCTCGTACTTCATATCGACGACGTCGCTGGTGAGGCCGTCGATCGGGCCCTTGAGCGCATGGTTGGCGTCGTTAATCTTCACCTCGACCGTGCCGGGGTCCTTGACCGCCAGCAGCAGGCCGAAGATGGCCGGCTCGATGTTGACCATCGGCACGCCGTCGCCGGCCGAGGTGACGCTCTCCTGGCAGACCAGCGGAGCGCCCGGGCCGAGGTCGCCGTACTGGCCGCCGCCGTCACCGTTGCAGTCGACACCGGAGGATGGCGCGTACGAGCCGGTGCCGATCGCCATCTCGTTCATCATCGACAGCGCGCCGTTGAGGTCGGCGCCGTTGTGATCGATGGCGATGCTGACGACCTTCACGTCGTAGGTGTTGAGGGTCTGCACCACGTCGGGAACGGTGGGGAAACCGCCGCCCTGGTGCGAGCCGGCGTCGCTGATGTACACGATCACCTTGAACGCGCCGGGTCGGAACTTGGCCGGCTGCGGGACCGGCACCGGCGGGTTGATCGAGTTCTTGCCGGTGACCGCCATGCTCAGCCCGAGGGTCTGCGCCTCCGGCTGGTCCTCGCCGCCACCCTGCACGAGCTGCTTGG
>JAVEEG010000288.1 GCA_030840585.1 Frankiaceae bacterium
ACTGGCCGGCCGAAAGGCGCGGTCCTCCCCCGCCGCGCGATCATCGCGTGCCTCGACGGACTGGCCGATGCGTGGTCGTGGACCAGCGACGACGTACTCGCGCATGCGCTGCCGCTGTTCCACGTGCACGGCCTGGTGCTCGGCGTGCTCGGACCGTTGCGGGTCGGCGGCCGGCTGATCCGCACCGAGTCGTTCGCACCGGTCGACGGCGCGTCGATGTACTTCGCGGTCCCGACGATGTGGGGCCGGGCCGATGAGGCGGCACTGGCGGAGATGCGTACCGCGCGACTGCTCGTCTCCGGCTCGGCGGCATTACCGAGCAAGGTCTTCGACCGGGTGCGCGAACACAGCGGGCATCGACTCGTGGAGCGGTACGGGCTGACCGAGTCGCTCATCGTCACCGCCGCACGTCCCAGCGACGGGCAGCGGAGGCCGGGCGATGTCGGCCGGCCGCTCACCGGCGTCGGGCTGCGCATCGCCGACGCCGACGAGTCGGGTCTCGGCGAGGTGCAACTCACCGGCCCGACTCTCTTCCACGGGTACCTCAACCGACCGGACGCGACCGCCGCCGCGTTCACCGACGACGGCTGGTTCCGTACCGGCGACCTGGGCCGGTACGACGACCGCGACGGGTTGCGTCTCCTTGGCCGGCTCGCCACCGACCTGGTGAAGACCGGCGGATTCAAAGTCGGCGCCGGCGAGGTCGAGGACGCCTTGCTCGCGCACCCGGCGGTCGTGGAAGCCGCGGTAACGGGCGAGCCCGACGACGACCTCGGCGAACGCATCGTCGCCTGGGTAGTCACCGCCGAACCGACAACGGCCGACGCATTGACGCAACACGTCGCGACAACGCTCGCGCCGCACAAGCGGCCGCGCGACGTGCGCTTCATCGACGCGCTGCCGCGCAACGCGATGGGCAAAGTGCAGAAATCGTTGCTGCACAAGGAGAACTAGAACGGCGGCCAGGGCACCGGCGGCCACTCGTCGCTCGGCTGCGGGTGCCGGCGAGTCGAGAGCAGCCGATCGACCCGGCGTACGGTCGCGGCGACCTCGTCGCGATGCAACAACGCCGCGAGCGCGTCACCCAGCGCACCTTCGAGCGACGCACGCAGTTCACTCAGTACGTCGATCGCTTCGTCGGTGAGGCGCTTGCCGCGCCACCGCCAGAGCAACGTCCGCAGCTTGTCGTCCACCGAGAAGCACACCCCGTGGTCGACGCCGTAGATGTGACCGGCTGGCGTGGGTAGCAGGTGGCCGCCTTTGCGGTCGGCGTTGTTCACGATCGCGTCGAAGACCGCCATCCGACGTAACTGCGGATGGTCGCTACGGGCCAGCGCGGCGAGGTCGACATCCTCGGCGACGTCGATCCAGAGCTGGCACATTCCGATCCCGAACGGGCCCTCGCGCAACACGGTCGGCGGCACGATGTCCCAACCCGTCGCGACCGAGATGTCGTACGCCGCCACCTCGCGATAGGCCAACGTCCCGTCGGGAAAATCCCACAACGGCCGCTCGCCGACCACGGGCTTGTGCACGCACGCGACCGTCACGCCGTCCAACGTCGCGGTGCAGTAGAGCGTCGCGTTCGACGCGTCGTACAGCCGGCCTTCGACGCACAGCTCGCCGTCTCGGAGCAGGCGAAGCACGTCGGGCAAGTCGAGTGCGGCCTCGGCGCTCACGTCAGTGCGGCCCGCGATGACCGTTCTGACGCGGGCACACGTGCCCTTCCGCGTCGAGCGGGTTGCCGCACAGCGGGCACGGCGGGCGGCCGGCAGCGACGACGCGTTGCGCCCGCTTCGAGAAGGCTCGCGCGGTCTCCGGCGAGATACGCACCCGCAGCATGTCGCCGGTGAACTCAGTGCTCGCCGGCTCATCGACCGGCGTGCCCTCGTCGGTCTCCGGCTCGACCGATTGCGCCTCGACGATGACCTGGCCCGACTCTTCGTCCCACGCGAGCGCGAGGGTGCCGACCCGGAACTCCTCCTCGACCGGCGCAGTGAGCGGCGCGACGTCTTCGAGGTCTACGGTCGCCGCGGCCGGCACGGCAGAGTCCGCACCCTGGCGTCGCCGTACCTCGTCGAGCAGTTCGTCCAGCTTCTCCGCCAGCGCCGCGACCTGCACCTTCTCCAGCGCGACCGAGATCAGCCGGCCGCCACCGCTCGCCTGCAGGAAGAACGTGCGCTCGCCGGGTTGACCCACGGTCCCGGCGACAAACCGCTCGGGCGGGTCGAATTCGAACAGCTGGCCGGGCACCGTCTCAGCCTATTCGGCTTTACTTGGCACCGGCGCCACCGCCGACGATCGCGTCGGAGGACGGCCGCCGGGACCGCGACTTCTTGGCCGGCGGCCGCAGGTCGTCGACCGCACCGCCGACGTCATTCATCCGTACGACGAACGGCCGCATCGGGGTGTACCGGACGACCGACAGCGAGCACGGATCGACCTGGATCCGTTGGAACAGGTCCAGATGCAACCCGAGCGCATCGGCGAGCACCGACTTGATGACGTCGCCGTGGCTGACCGCGATCCAGGTCGCGTCGGGGCCGAGCCGCTCGTTGATCCGCCGGACGGCGTCGACCGCGCGGGCCTGCGTGTCCCGCAGCGCCTCGCCACCGGGAAACGTCGCCGCGCTGGGGTGGGCCTGCACGACCTTCCAAAGCGGATCTTTCGCCAGTTTCTTCAGTTCTTGACCGGTCCACTCGCCGTACCGGCACTCGCCCAGAGCGTCGTCGGTCTCGACCGCGACGTCCCGACCGGCGGCCAATGCCTCGGCCGTCTCGACGCACCGATCGAGCGGGCTGGACACGATCGCGGCGACGGGCACGCCGGCCAACCGCGCCGCGAGCGCGGCGGCCTGCTCGCGCCCGGTGTCGGCCAGATGTACGCCGGGCGACCAGCCGGCCAGCACACCGCCGCGGTTCGCGTCGGTCACGCCGTGGCGGACCAGCAGCAGTGTTGTCATGGCCTGCCTCAACTCCGGCGTCGGTTTCGCCGACATGTAACCACGTCACTTCCGACGAGTCTGATTCGTTGGACCGGCGAAGGCGCCGGAGCGACATGGAGGGGTGGGACCAGCCAGATGGCCGAGGTCGATGAGCGCATCGCGCGACTGCAGTACCTGCTGTCGACGCAAGAGAACGTCGAATGCGACCGCGCCGTGCTCAGCCACACCCTGCGCAACCTCGAGCAGCTGCGCGCCGAGATGCTGTCGGCCTCAGTCGCCCACGCCTGACTTATCCAGCGCTTCTGCTGCCGTCCGCAACGTCGCGATCCGCTCATCCTGCGTCGCGCCGTATCCCGAGATGTTCAACGTCGTCACGCCCGCTGCGGCGAGTGCCTGCATCTTCTCCGCCATCCGCTCGACCGAGCCGAGCAGTGACGTCCGGTCGATGAACTCGAACGGCACCGCGGCGCCGGCCTCGACGTACTTGCGATCCAGATAGAGATCCTGGATTTCCTTCGCTTCTTTCTCATAACCCATCCGGGACGCAAGCCGGTTATAAAAGTTCTGCTCCCGCGATCCCATGCCGCCGATGTACAGCGCGGCGTACCCGCGAACCGGATCCGCGCACGCCTTGACGTCGTCACCGACGACGACCGGAACCGTCGGCGTGACGTCGAACGGCACGTCAGTGCGGCCGGCTCGCTCCATGCCGGTGCGGATCGACGCGTGCTGCTCGGTGGCGAACTCGGGGTCATAGAAGATGGCCAGCCAGCCGTCGCACTTCTCCCCCGCGAGTTCGAGGTTCTTCGGCCCGATCGCGGCGAGGTAGATCGGCATGTACTCGCGCACCGGGTGAATGATCATCTTCAGCGCTTTGCCGGGACCGTCCGGCAACGGCAACGTGTAGTGGTTGCCGTCGTAGCGGACCCGCTCGCGCGAGAACGCGAGCCGGATGATGTCGACGTACTCGCGGGTGCGGCCGATCGGCTTGTCGAACTTCGCGCCGTGCCAGCCCTCGGACACCTGCGGGCCGCTCACGCCCAGACCCAGCCGGAACCGACCGTTCGACAACGTGTCAATCGTCGCCGCGGTCATGGCCGTCATGGCCGGAGTGCGCGCCGGGATCTGGAAGATGGCCGAGCCCACGTCGATGCGCTCGGTCTTCGCCGCGATCCACGTCAGCACGGTCGCCGCGTCGTTGCCGTAGGCCTCGGCGCACCACGCGACCGAGTAGCCCAGCCGTTCCGCTTCGGCCACCATCGCCATGTTGTCGTCGCCGGAGACCAGACCCCAGTAACCGAGGTTCAACCCGAGTTTCATGTCCGGAGCCTAGCCACCTGGCCGATAGGGTCGCGGGATGGAGCAGCGACGGCTCGGTGCCACCGGTCTGTACGTCTCGCGCCTGGCCCTCGGCACAATGACCTGGGGGCGCGACACCGACGAGGACGATGCGTCCAGCCAGCTCAAGGCGTTCGCCGAGGCCGGCGGCAATCTGATCGACACCGCGGACGTCTACGTCGAGGGCGAGAGCGAGCGCGTCGTCGGCCGGTTGCTGCAAGGCGTCGTACGGCGTGAGGACGTGGTCGTCGCGACCAAGGCGGTCAGCCGGCGTGGCCAGGACCGCGGCCGGGACGCGTCGCGCCGGCACCTGTTGACCGCGCTCGACGCGTCGCTGGAACGGTTGCAGACGTCGTACGTCGACCTCTGGCAACTGCACGCCTGGGACGGCATGACGCCGCTGGAAGAGACGATGGCCGCGGTCGACGTCGCGGTGTCGAGTGGCCGGGTCCGTGACGCGGGCATCAGCAACTACACGGGTTGGCAGACGGCGAAGGCCGCGACCTTGCAACGCGCGTGGCCGGGCCGCGCGCCGATCGTCGCGACGCAGATGGAGTACTCGTTGCTGCAACGCGGGATCGAGCGCGAGGTCGTGCCCGCGGCTTTGGATCTGGGCATCGGCATCCTGCCGTGGTCGCCGTTGGGGCGCGGGGTGCTCACCGGCAAGTACCGCACCGGCACACCGGCTGACTCGCGGGCCGCGTCGCCGGACTACCAGCGATTCGTGGCGCCGTACCTCGACGACCGCGCGCAACGCGTCGTCGGCGCGGTGATGACGGCAGCGGACGGTCTCGGCGTCTCACCGTTGTCGGTGGCGCTGGCGTGGGTACGTGACCGGCCGGGTGTCGTCGCGCCGATCGTCGGTGCCCGTACGGCCGGCCAGTTGAAGGGCTCGCTCGACGC
>JAVEEG010000289.1 GCA_030840585.1 Frankiaceae bacterium
GTTGTGGCTGGTGATGTGCACCTGCCCGGTCGCGCGATCCTGCACCGGCTGGTTCACCCCGCGATGGCCGAACTTCAACTTGTACGTACCGAACCCCAGCGCGCGGCCGAGCACCTGGTTGCCGAAGCAGATGCCGAACACCGGCTTGCGTTGCGCGAGCACACCGCGCATCGCGTCGACGGCGTAGTCCGCGGTCGCCGGATCGCCCGGGCCGTTGGAGAAGAACACGCCGTCGGGGTCGACCGCGAGCAGATCCTCCGCAGTCGACGTCGCCGGCAGCACGTGCACGTCGCAACCGTGCGTCGACAGGTAACGCGGTGTCGACGCCTTGATGCCAAGGTCCATCGCGGCGACGACGTAGCGCTTCTCGCCGACCGCGGGGACGACGTACGGCGCCGGCGTCGAGACTTCGCGGGCAAGGTCGGCACCTTCCATGCCCGGCGATTCCTTGACTCGCGCGAGCAACGCGTCGGCGTCGGACTCGATGCTGCTGACACCGACCCGCATCGCACCGCGCTCGCGCAGGTGCCGGGTGAGCGCGCGGGTGTCGATGCCGCTGATGCCGACGACGCCCTGCGCGGCCAGCTCGTCGTCGAGGCTGCGCCGGGATCGCCAGTTGCTCGGCACCCGGGCCGGGTCGCGGACGACGTACCCGCTGACCCAGAAGCGCCGCGACTCCGGGTCGTCGTCGTTGATGCCGGTGTTGCCGATCTGCGGCGCGGTCTGCACGACGACCTGCCGGTGGTACGACGGGTCGGTCAGCGTCTCCTGATAACCGGTCATGCCGGTGTTGAACACCGCCTCGCCGAACGCTTCGCCGACGGCGCCGTACGCGCGCCCGCGAAACGTCCGACCGTCCTCAAGCACGAGCAACGCCGTACTCACCGGCCACCCCCCTGCTCCCACTTCGGAGGGCTGGTGACCAATTTCGTCGGCTCTCGTCGGCGTGTCGTGGTCACCAGGTCTCCGAAGTGGCGGTGGGGGTGAGCGAGCCGGGTCATGCGGGCTTCCCGTCGAGGACCGTCGGCCGGCCGCGCAGGAACGTCGCGACCACGCGGGCCGGCAGCTCGCGACCGGCGTACGGCGTGTTGCGACTTCGGCTGGCCGACTGCGCCGGGTCGACCGTCCACCGCGCCGACGGATCGACGAGCACGAGGTTGGCCGGCGCACCCGGCAGCAGCGGTTGGCCCTGCGCGGTCAGCCGGCCGATTCGCGCCGGGCGCACGCTCATCCGGTCGGCGACGCCGCTCCAGTCCAGCCGGCCGGTCTCGACCATCGCCGCCGCGACGACCGACAGTGCCGTCTCGAGTCCGGTCATGCCGAAGGCGGCCGCGGCCCACTCGGTTTCCTTGTCCTCCAACGCATGCGGCGCGTGGTCGGTGGCGACCGCGTCGATGGTGCCGTCGGCGAGTGCGTCGCGCAGTGCCTCGACGTCTTCGTTGCTGCGCAGCGGCGGGTTGACCTTGAACACCGGGTCGTACGACGCGACCACGTCGTCGGTGAGCAGCAGGTGATGCGGCGTCACCTCCGCAGTGACGTTCCAACCCTTGCGCTTCGCCCAGCGCACGATCTCGACCGAGCCGGCAGTCGACACGTGACAGAAGTGCACGCGACTGCCGACATGCGCGGCGAGCAGGCAGTCGCGCGCGATCACCGCTTCCTCCGCGACGGCAGGCCAACCGGCGAGGCCGAGGCGCGCGGACTGCTCGCCCTCGTTCATCTGCGCGCCTTCGGTCAGCCGCGGGTCCTGCGCGTGTTGCGCGACCACACCGTCGAACGCCTTGACGTACTCCAGCGCGCGGCGCATCAGCAGCGGGTCGTGCACGCAGTGGCCGTCGTCGGAGAACACCCGCACCCGGGCGGCCGAGTCGGCCATCGCGCCGAGCTCGGCCAGTTGCTCGCCGGCCAGCCCGACCGTCACCGCACCGACCGGATGGACGTCGCAGTGGCCGGCCTCGATGCCCAGCCGCCAGACCTGCTCGACCACACCGGCGACGTCGGCGACCGGTTCGGTGTTGGCCATCGCGTGTACGGCGGTGAAGCCACCGAGCGCCGCCGCGAGCGTTCCGCTCTCGACCGTCTCCGCGTCTTCACGACCGGGCTCGCGCAGGTGCGTGTGCAGGTCGACCAGGCCGGGCAGCGCGATCAACCCGTCGACGTCGATGACCTGCGCGCCCGCCGGCGCTTCGTCGACGAGAGCGCCGTCTTCGACGTACAGATCGGTCGCGTCCAGACCGAGCGGGCGGACGCCGCGGAGGATCCAGTTAGGCAACGTCGGCCCCCGCTCCGGCCATCTCGTTGGTGAAGGCGCCACCGAGCAAGAGGTACAAGACCGCCATCCGCACCGACACCCCGTTCGCGACCTGTTCGACGATGGTCGACCGCACGCTGTCGGCGACCTCAGCGGCGATCTCGACCCCGCGGTTCATCGGCCCGGGATGCATCACGATCGCGTCGTCCGGCAGCGTCGCCATCCGCCGCGCGTCGAGCCCGTACCGCCGGCTGTACTCGCGCGTCGTCGGGAAGAAGCCGCCGTACATCCGTTCGCGTTGCACCCGCAGCATCATCACGACGTCGCTCTTCGGCAGTACGCCGTCGAGGTCGTACGAGACCGCGCACGGCCAGTGCTCGACGCCGACCGGAAGCAGTGTCGGCGGCGCGACGACCGTGACGTCGGCGCCGAGCGTCGACAGCATCAACACGTTGCTGCGCGCGACCCGCGAGTGCAGTACGTCGCCGACGATCGCGACCCGCAGTTGCTCAAGGCGCCCGAGCCGGCTGCGCATCGTGTACGCGTCGAGCAGCGCCTGGGTCGGGTGCTCGTGGGTGCCGTCGCCGGCGTTGACCACACTGCCGCGAATCCAGTTGGCGAGTCGATGCGGCGCGCCCGAGGCACCGTGCCGGCACACGACCGCGTCGGCGCCCATCGCCTCCAACGTCAGCGCGGTGTCCTTCAGCGACTCGCCCTTGCTGACGCTGCTGCCCTTCGCGGAGAAGTTGATGACGTCGGCGGACAGTCGCTTCGCCGCGACCTCGAACGACGTACGGGTCCGAGTCGAGTCTTCGAAGAACAGGTTGACCACTGTCCGGCCGCGCAATGTCGGCAGCTTCTTGATCGGCCGGTCCGCGACCCGGGCCAGCTCCTCCGCCGTATCGAGGATGAGCAGCGCGTCGTCCCGGCTGAGATCGGCCGCGGACAGCAGATGTTGCGGCAGTGCTCTCTGAGAATTGGTCATCGGGTCTCCCCCCGCGCGAGATCGGCCGGCCCGAGCAATACCGCGTCGCGCCCGTCGGTCTCTTCCAGCAGGACGTGCACGGTCTCGGTCAGCGAAGTCGGGATGTTCTTGCCGACGTAATCGGCTCGGATGGGCAACTCGCGGTGGCCGCGATCGACGAGTACGGCGAGCTGCACCGCGCGTGGCCGGCCGAGGTCGGACAGCGCGTCGAGCGCGGCCCGTACGGTCCGGCCGGAGAACAGCACGTCGTCGACGAGCACGACGACTTTTCCGTCGATGCCGTCCGGCGGGATGTCGGTCGACTCCAGCGGCCGGACGCCGCGCAGCCGCAGATCGTCGCGGTACATGGTCGCGTCGACCGAGCCGACCAGCACGCCGTCGCCTGCGGCCTCGATCGAGTCGATCCGCTCGCCGATCCGGCGGGCCAGGTCCACGCCGCGGGTCGGGATGCCGAGTACGACGACCTCGGCGGCGCCATGGTTGCGCTCGACGATTTCGTGGGCGATCCGGGTCAGTGCTCGGCCGACATCAGCGGCGTCGAGCACGGGGCGGGCGGCGGACGGGTCACCCGTCACGGGCCGCCGGGTAGGTGGGTGCGCAGCGCTCACCCTGCTCCCTCCTTCCCCGCCTCGCAGGACGGGAGTTAAAGGACGGTAGGTCGGGCGCCACGGTACCAGGCAGGCTCCGATTACGCCTCGCGCAGGGCAAACTGGGCATGTCGCCCGCGTGGGGTGCTTGACGCTCCCGTCGCAGCCGCCTACCGTCACTGTGAGTAACCATCGGAGCGGGGGAGCCCTCCCCACCGACCCGAGCGAGCGGAGCGAAATGACCGAGGAAGCCCACACCCCATACGCCAAGGCGCTGGGTCAGCGGCTCCGCGCTATCCGCATGCAGCAAGGACTATCGCTGCACGGGGTCGAGGAGAAGTCCCGCGGCCGCTGGAAGGCCGTCGTCGTCGGCTCGTACGAACGCGGCGACCGCGCCGTCACCGTGCAGCGGCTGGCCGAGCTCGCCGACTTCTACTCGGTGCCGATCAACGAGCTGCTCCCCGACGCGACCCCGACCGCAGCCGCGACCGAGCCGCCGCCGCGCCTCGTGCTGGACCTGGAGAAGCTCCAGCACATCCCGGCCGACCAGGCCGCGCCGCTGGCGCGCTACACCGCGACCATCCAGAGCCAGCGCGGCGACTACAACGGCCGCGTCCTGTCGATCCGGCAGGAGGACCTGCGGACCCTCGCGGTCATCTACGACGAGACCCCGAGCCAGCTCACCAACCAGCTGATCAACTGGGGTGTACTCAACGAAGAAGCCCGCCACACGATCGAACTGCCTGCCTGAACCGCTGGCGGCGTTCTCGGTCGCTTGCGGGCGTCAGCCCGCGGCGGCTCCTGCGGCCTTGCCAGCGGCCCAGGCAGACAGCTCGATCCGTTAGTTGTCCGGCTTCGCCGCCAACACCCTCGCTAGTACGCCGTTGACGAACGACGGCGACTCGTCGGTCGACAGGCTTTTCGCGAGTTCGATCGCTTCGTCGATCACCACCGCGTCCGGCACGTCCGGGCAGTAGAGCAACTCGTACGCCGCCAGCCGCAGGATCGTGCGATCGACCGACGGCATCCGCTCCAGCGGCCAGTCCCCCGAATAGCCGGACAGCAACGCATCGATGTCACCGCGATGCTCGGCCACCCCGGCCACCAATGACTGCGCGTACTCCTGCACCGGCGGGTCAGCCCGGGCCGTCCACTCGCCCAACGTCTCGACCGCGTCGCGGCCGCGCAGGTCGGCTTCGAACAGTACGTCGAGCGCGCGTTTGCGCGCCTTGCTTCGAGCGGCCATCGGTCGTCGTACGAGAAAGCGCTAGTTGACCCGGCCGAGGTACCGGCCATCACGGGTATCGACCTTGATCTTCTCGCCCTGAGTGATGAACAGCGGCACCTGCACCGTCGCCCCGGTCTCCAGCGTCGCCGGCTTCGTCCCGCCGGTCGACCGGTCACCCTGCACGCCGGGCTCGGTGTAGGTGATGGTCAACTCGACCGACGTCGGTAGCTCGATGAACAGCACGCTGCCTTCGTGCCGGGCGACCGTCGCGGTCGTGTTCTCCAGCAGGTAATCCTTCGCGTCGCCGACCGCGGCGGCCGGCACGTGAATCTGGTCGTAGGTCTGGCTGTCCATGAACACGTAGTCGGCGCCGTCTTGGTAGAGGTACGTCATCTCGCTCTTGTCGACGGTCGCGGTGTCGACCTTTGTGCCGGCGTTGAACGTACGGTCGACGACCTGACCGGTCATTACGTTCTTGAGCTTCGTGCGGACGAAGGCGCCGCCCTTGCCGGGCTTGACGTGTTGAAACTCGACGACGTTCCAGAGCACACCGTCGAGGTCGAGCGTCATACCGTTCTTGAGGTCGTTCGTCGTAGCCACGAGGGCCGATGCTACGGCAAGTGAGGTGACCGAAACTGTTCCGCGCAATCGTTCGCTGGCGCTGGCTCGTCGTCTCCGCATGGGCGGCGCTACTCGCGTTGCGGGTCGGTCAGGGCAATGACTGGCAGCTGCTGCGGCTGGCCGCGCGCAGCCTCACGGGCGGCGAGGGTCTGCACCTGTACGCCGACACGCCGGGGCTGCAGATCGGCGCGCCGGCACTGCTGCTGGTCCGCGGTCTGGATGCGATCGGCAGCCTCGCCGTGGTCCATGTGCTGCTCGCCCTCGGGCTCGTCGGCGTGCTGTGGCTCGGCGAGCGGACCGCCGCCGCACTGGGGCACCGGCCGGCGCCCGGCCTCGCCCTGATCGTCGGCGTGCTGGCCGCGATCGGCTGGACGTCACTCGCGGGTGACTGGCTACACGTCGAGGACGCGGTCGCGCTGCTCTGCCTCGCCGCCGCGATCCTGTTGCTCGCCAACGGAAAGTGGCTGCCCGCCGCCGCACTCGTCGGGTTGGCGATCGCGGTCAAACCTTGGGCAGTGCTCGGCTTGCCGCTGCTGCTGGTTATCCCGCGCCGCGCAATCCTGCGGCCGGCACTGGCCACGGTCGCGGTACCGGCCGCGTGCTGGCTGCCGTTCCTGATCGCCGATCCGCACACCACCCGGATCACGCACACGCCGTTCCCGGTCAAGCCGACAACGCCGGTGCACCTGCTGCACCTCGCGTCCGGGGTCGCGCCGGGCTGGATCCGCACCGTGCAACTCCTCGCCGCGATCGCGCTCGCGGCTGCCGTCTGCCGGCGCCGGCCGGACCGGCTGGCCGATGCGCTGGCTGCAGGTGTCGTCGGCCGGCTGCTGCTCGATGTCGCCGACTACCCCTACTACTGGGCCGGTCTCGTCCTCGCGGTCGCCTATGCCGACGTGGCCGGCTCCCGGCTGCCGGCCCGCACGATCCTGGCTCTCGCCGGCTGGTGCCTGCCGCTGATCGGGGTGCACGGCGATGCCCTCGCCGCCGCCCGACTCGTCACGCTCGTCGCCCTCGGCGCGTCGTATTTGTCCGAGTCTGGACGGATTCGTTCCCGCCACGCCGAGGGCCACGTTGCGCAAATGCCGGTCGGCGGCGTACCGGTAAGGCCATAGTCGTCTGGACGATCTGCTCCAATCGGGTGAGGGTCCTCAAGGGAGTCGGAGCAGCCGGTCGAAGGGACACAAGGCGTCTGCCGTCCCAGACGTCACACCGACAACGAATTTCGGGGGCTCCACCGTGGCACTTTCCCGTCGTATGGCATTGCTGGCTGCCGGTACGGCAATCGCCGTCACCGGATCGCTGGCGATGCCGACCGTCTCCATGGCGGCGACGCTGGGCACGCCGACGTCGCTCGCGCCGAACAACACCGGCGACGACGTCAACGACCCCAGCACCTGGCAGAAGGACCCGGTCCTTTCGTGGTCCTCGGTCACCGGGGCGTCGGGGTACGACGTGGAGCTCGCCAACAGCGACGACTTCACCGACTCCACGAACCTGTGGAGCCTCCCGAACAGCGGTCACGTCAGCGGCCCATCGCTCGCGTTGCCGCAACCGCTCGACCACGGCGCCTACTGGTGGCGGGTGCGCGCGACGAACAGTTCCGTCAAGGGCGCGTGGTCCACGGCCGTCGAAATCTTCCGCGGCTGGGACGACGCGCCGGTGGCCAGCTCGACGCCGGTCCCGAACGACAACCGGGTCAACGGCACGATGCCCTGGCGGTTCAGCTGGGCAGCGATCCCGGACGCGTCGACGTACGAGATCGAGTTCTCCATCTTCTCGACGTTCCCGACCGACGCCGCGGACCCCGCGGCTCAGTCGGCGAAGTGGAATGACGGCAAGAACACGCTCGACTGCCTGACGACCCGGACGACGTTCACCCCGTACACCTCGGTCGGTGCCGCGGACGTGGGTGTCGACACCTGTGACTTCAGCGCGTTCGACCAGGCCCTGGCGCCGGTCTTCTGGCGGGTGCGCGGTGTCGACGACTCCGAGGACACCATCCCGTCCGGTCCGCAGACGCAGACCCTCGACTGCTTCGGTACGCCGGAGAGCTCGTCGTCGGCGAGTCCGGACCCGTCGGCGAACACGCCGAGCGCCCTCGGTACGCCGGCCAGCCCGGCGCACGAGTGCTCGCAGTGGTCGGCGACCAACAGCGTCAGCTGGCCGGTGGCCGACACCGGTTCGGACCCGACGACGTACGGCCCGATCAGCGCCAGCCTCACCAACTGTGGTGCGCCTACATCGACGGCCACTCCGTCGAGCCCGGCGACGTACACCTGCACGGACACCCCGGAGATCACCTGGTCGCCGGTGTCCGACGGCGCCGGCAAGTTCGCCAGCAACTACATGGTGACCATCGCCGACGACCCGGGTTTCACTAACGTCGAGCGGGTCTACAACACCGCCTTCCTGTCACTGACCCCGCGGGACGAGTTCCGTGACTTCACTGCCGGCCGCGGTTACTACGTCGATGTCGCCGCCTGCGGCGACGACGGTGGCCAGTGCACCTCGGACCAAAAGCTGACGTTCATCAAGCGCACGCCGCGGATCGCGGGTGTCTCCGCCGTGCACCTCAATGGTGCGGAGCGGTTCACCTGGCAGGACCTGCTCGGCAAGTACCCCAACGCGGGCACCGCCGGTGGCGCGGCCGCCGAGGCCGAGCAGTACATCCTGCAGCTCGCCGACACGTCCGACACCGACTTCGCGCACCCGGTGTTGAGCTTGGCGGTCGACCGCTCTTGCGACACCGCGCTCGCGGTCCCCTGCTACAACCCGAGCGGGAGTACGGCGGCGGGTGACGGCCAGGCGGTCGTGCACGTCGCCGACGGTGCGTACGAGTGGCGCGTGATCCCGGTCGACCGGGCCGACAACCACCTGCCCGCTTCGACGCCGCTCGCGGTGACGATCGACACGACGCCGCCCCAGTTGTCGCTGACGACGAAGAGTGGCCTGCCGGTCAACGGCACGTTCACGATGAAGTCCAGCGAAGCGGTCGTCGGTGTGAACAGCAGCGCGGTCAACCTCACCGCGGTGGCCGGCGGCGCGACCGTCCCGGTCACGGTCACGACCGGTGCCGCGGCCAACACGTGGACGCTGACGCCGACCGTTCGACTGGTCACGGGTCAGCGCTACGCGTTGCACCTGACCGGTAGCGGCATTCACGATGCAGCCGGCAACACCGCGGTCGTCACCGGCGGATCGGTGCGTACGACGACGATCGCGGACGACCGCAGCGTCGCGTGGACCTGGCCCTCGGGCTGGACCAAGCTCTCGTCGAGCAACGCGATCGGCGGCACGTTCCGGCGCGCCACGACCGCCCACTCGGTCGGCATCGCGTTGGCGGGTTCGTCGATCTCGGTCTACGGCTGCAAGGGCCCGACGATGGGCAGCCTGGTGGTGAAGGTCGACGGCGTGACGAAGGCGACCGTGTCCGAGCACCAGAGCTTCACCAAGTGTGGCCTGCTGCTGTGGACCGGCTCAGTCGCGACGAACGCAGCTCACGTGTTGACCCTGACCACTGTGGGCACTGCGACGATCGACGAGGTCAAGGTCGCGTAACACGCACTGGCTCTATCGCCCGATCGCCGTCTCCCCGCCTGCTACGTCGGGGAGGCGGCGATCGGCGTTGTGAGCGGTCAGTAGTGGTAGCGCACCTGCAACACGACCAGATCGTCGCCGTCGACGAGATACACCAGCCGGTGCTCATCAGTGATCCGTCTCGACCATGCACCGGCGAGCGCATGCTTCAACCGTTCCGGCTTACCGATGCCGGCGAATGGATCGCGCAACGCGTCGTCGATCAACCGGTTGACGCGCTTGAGGACGTTGCGGTCGGCCGTGGTCCAGTAGGTGTAGTCCTCCCAGCCATGTGGGGTGAACACCAGCCTCATCGGGTCAGCGACCGCTCCTCGCGCTGACCACTCATAGCTTGCTCAAGACTCTCCAACAACCGGCGCGCATTTGCCGGCGCGCGGAGCAGGTGCGCGGTTTCCTGCAGCGCCTCGAACTCGTCCCGCGAGATCAGCACAGCGTTGCCCCGGCGCGACGTGATCTCGACATGGGTGTGGTCGTCGTTCACCTGCTCGATCAGCGGGAACAGGTTGCGCCTCGCCTCGCTGGCCGTGATCGCCACGACTGACCTCCCCTTAGTGGTACGGGATATGGTACCACTAGATGCGCGCGGCGAGGGCCTTGAGGGCGAGGCGGTAGGAGTCGAGGCCGAAGCCGGCGATCACGCCCAACGCACCGGCCGCGGTGTAGGACACGTGCCGGAACTCCTCGCGCGCCAACGGATTCGACAGGTGCACCTCGACGTACGGCGCCGTCAACGCTGCCGCCGCATCGCGCACCGCCACACTCGTGTGCGTCCACGCGGCCGGGTTCAGGACGAGCGCGTCGACACCGCCGTCCGCGGCGTCGTGCAGCCAGCCCACGTACGTCGCCTCGTCGTCGGTCTGCCGGACGTCGACCGACAGCCCCAACTCCCCCGCCGTCGCTGCGCAGGCCGCGACGAGGTCGTCGTACGACGCCGTGCCGTAGACGTCGGGTTCGCGCTTGCCGAGCCGGCCGAGGTTGGGGCCGTTGAGGATCCAGACGACGGCGGTCACGACGCGACCAGCCTTTCGTAGGCGGCGGCGAGCAACTCGCGGTCCGGATCGTCGAGCCCGACCGGCTTGCCCACGTCGCTCAACAGCACGAAGCGCAGCCGGCCGGCCCGCGCCTTCTTGTCCAGCCGCATCGCGTCGTACAGATCGTCGAACGCGTCCGCGTCGTACGACGTCGGCAACCCGACGCCGGACAGGATCTCGCGGTGCTCGGCGGCGAATCCGATGCGCGCGGTGCCGGACAGTTCGGCCACTTCGGCGGCATAGACCATCCCGATCGAGACGGCGTGCCCGTGCGGCATCCGGTACTCCTCCCGGCGTTCGATCGCGTGGCCCAGCGTGTGCCCGTAGTTGAGGATCTCGCGGCGCCCCGCTTCGGTCAGATCCTCGCTGACGACTGTCGCTTTCATCGCGATCGAGCGCTCGACCAACTCCCGCGCGTGTAGGTGTGGATCGTCGCGGACAAGGTCGAGAATCCCTGCATCCGCAACGAATCCGGCCTTCACGACCTCGGCCATCCCGTTGGTCCACTCGGCGGCGGGCAACGTCGACAGCAGGTCGAGGTCGACGACGACCGCAGCGGGCGGATGGAACGCACCCACGAGGTTCTTGCCGGCGTCAGTGTTGATGCCGGTCTTGCCGCCGACCGCCGCGTCGACCATCGCCAGCAGTGTCGTGGGCACGTGCACGACGCGCACGCCGCGCATCCACGTCGCGGCCGCGAAGCCGGCGAGGTCGGTCGTCGCGCCACCACCGAACGACACGACGGCGTCGGATCGGGACAGGCCGGCGGTCGCGAACGCGTGCCACAACCGGTCGAGCTCACCGACCGTCTTCGATTGCTCGCCCGACGGCACCAGTTCCACCGTGACGTCGACATCGGGCAGCAGTCGCCGCACCTGTTCGGCGCGGTCGGCGAGCCGCGCGTCCGCGACGACGACGGCGACCCGCGCCGGTCCGAGCAACCGAGGAAGCGAACCCAACGCACCCGCATCGATGACGACGTCGTACGGCGGCGGGCCGGCAACGCGAATCGTGGTCATGCCGGCACCAACGTCGCGAGTACTTCCGCGGCAACCGCATCGGCATCGCGGTCGGTCGTGTCGACGGTGACGGTCGCGACTTCGGCGTACAGCGGGCGGCGTTCGTCGAGCAGCCGGGCCAGTTGCGCCCGCGGGTTACCGAGCAGCAACGGCCGGCTCTGGTTGAGACCGACCCGCGCGGCCGCTTCGGCGACGGTCACGTCGAGGAACACGACGGTGTGCCCGCGCAACAACTCGCGCGTCACCGGGTCGAGCACTGCGCCACCGCCGAGCGCGAGCACGCCGTCGTAGCCATCGAGCGCAGCGGCGACCGCATCGCGCTCCAACGAGCGGAATTGGGCCTCACCGTGCTCGACGAAGATGTCCGCAACGGTCATGCCGGCTGCCGCTTCGACATCCGCGTCGGTGTCGCGGAACTGCCGGCCCGACGCGGCCGCCAACAACCCGCCTACGGTGGTCTTGCCGGCGCCCGGCGGCCCGACCAATACGGCCCATGGCTTCACTTGATCGCCAAGGACGCGAGGTACGCCGCGTGGTTGCGCGCGGTTTCCGCAACCGAGTCGCCGCCGAACTTCTCCAGCGCAGCGTCGGCAATGACCAGCGCCACCATCGCCTCCGCGACCACCCCTGCAGCCGGGACCGCGCACACGTCGGATCGTTGATTGATCGCCTTGGCCGGTTCGCCGGATACGACATCGACAGTGTCGAGCGCGCGCGGCACGGTCGAGATGGGTTTCATGGCCGCGCGCACTCGCAACCGCTGGCCGGTGGACATGCCGCCTTCGATGCCGCCGGCCCGATCCGATCGGCGCCGGATGCCGTCGTCGGTCGACTCGATCTCGTCGTGCGCCTCGCTGCCGCGTCGGGCCGCGGTGGTGAACCCGTCGCCGACCTCGACGCCCTTGATCGCCTGGATGCCCATCAAGGCACCGGCCAGCCTCGAGTCGAGCCGCCGGTCCCAGTGCACGTGGCTGCCGAGTCCGGGCGGCAACCCGTGCACGACGACCTCGACGACGCCGCCGAGAGTGTCGCCGTCCTTGCGGGCCCGCTCGATCTCCTCGACCATTGCCGCCGCTGCCGTCGGGTCGAAGCAGCGCACCGGATCGGCATCGATGGCGTCGAGATCCGCCGGCCCGGGAACTCGATCGGGCGACGTCGTGACGCCGCCGATCGCGACCACGTGGCTCAGCACCGAGACGCCGTACGCCTGTTGTAGCAACGCTTTCGCGACCGTTCCGAGCGCGACCCGGGCGGCCGTCTCGCGCGCGCTGGACCGTTCGAGCACCGGACGCGCGTCGGTGAAGCCGTACTTCTGCATGCCGACGAGGTCGGCGTGGCCGGGGCGCGGCCGGGTCAGCGCAGCATTGCGGGCGAGCCCTTCGAGCTCCGCAGCGGGCACCGGATCCGGCGACATCACCGTCTCCCACTTCGGCCATTCGGTGTTGCCGATGAGTACGGCGACCGGCCCGCCCATCGTCTCGCCGTGGCGCACCCCGCCGACCAGATCGACGTCGTCGCGCTCGAACGCCATCCGCGCACCGCGCCCGGTGCCGAGCCGGCGGCGCGCCAACTCGGCCGCGACGTCGTCGGTGGTGACGCGGACACCGGCCGGCATGCCTTCGACGATCGCGACGAGCGCGCGCCCGTGCGACTCGCCGGACGTCAGCCACCGCAACACGCACCCATTGTGCCGTTCGGGGCAATGATGGCAGGCATGCGCTGCCGACGGCGGTGCCCGGCTGGTGGTCGCGATCGCCGGCGGCATCACCCAGATCTTTCGGCCCGGCCACCGCGCGACCGAACGCGCCGC
>JAVEEG010000290.1 GCA_030840585.1 Frankiaceae bacterium
CGACATCTATCTCGCGCTGACGGCGATGATCATGGGGCTGATCAGTCGAGGCCGAGGGCGAACGCGGCTTCGAGGTCGTGCTGCGAGTAGGCCCGGAAGGCGACGTGGGTCTCGGTCGCGAGTACGCCGTCGACCTTGTTGAGCTGGTCCGCGACGACATCGGCGATCTGCTCGTGATCGCGGACCCGGACCAGCGCGATCAGGTCGATCTCGCCGGTCACCGAGTAGACCTCGGTGACGCCGGACAGCTGCGCGATCCGCTCCGCGACCTCCGGGATGCGGTCCACCGCGGCCTGGATGAAGACGATCGCCGTGATCACGACGCCGACCCTAGCGCCCACTGGCCCAGCTCGATCGCCCGTCGTACGACGCGAGCCTTGGCCTCGGTGATCGCGGCGAACGGCCGGCCGAACCGGCGTTCCTGCTCGGCGACGGCGGCCGGGTCCGCGGCGAGACCGGGCTGCCCGCCGATCAGCCAGGTGTAGCGGGCCGCGGCGGTCACGGCGTACCACCGCCGAACCTGCTCGGGCTCGAACTCGCAGCCGGCCTCGTGCAATCCGGCGAGGTAGCCGTCGAGCACCGCGGCTTCGAGCTCGTCGAGCGACGCGTCCGGCAGTACCTGCATCCACACCGGGTCGAGGGTCAGTTGGTCGAGGTCGTGGGTGAGCCCGCCGATGCCGACCTGCGACCAGTCGATCGCGGTTACGGCGTCGCCGTCGACGAACAGGTTGGCCGGCCAGAAGTCCCAGTGCGTCAGCGTCGGTGGTGCGGACTCGGCGATCCGGAGCAGGTCCTCACACCGGGACCACAGCGCGGCCGCACCATCCCGGAGCTCGCGCACCGGGGCCAGCCGCGAGTCGTCCCAGCCCCTGTCGTCGAACAGCGCCGGTACGAAGCTCGCCCGGCAGACCTCGACCCACCCGCGCAGCCAGCTCCGGGACAGCCACGCCTCGTCGGGGAGGTCGGCGGCGCCCGCGGCGTACGCACCCTGGGTGCTGCCGAGCGCGGCGGCGACGGTACGCAGGTCGCCGGTGCCGAGCGCCGGTCCGGTGCGGCCGGCCACGTCCTGCATCCAGATCCAGCACTCGGCGTCGCCGTGCTCGGTGGTCAGCAGCGTCCGGGGCGCGCGCAGCCGGCCGGGGAACGACCCGAGCAGGCCGCTGTCGAACGCGAGCCATTCGCGCTTCCAGTAGTTGCGCGCGCCCACCTCGGCGTCGGCGCCCCACAGCCCGTCGGCGGTCGCGCCGTCCCCGTGCCGGACCACCTTGAGTACGGCGCTGTCGTCGCCGGCCCGGACGCGGTAGACGCCACCGGTGACGCTGTGGATGCGCAGGTGCGGGTCGACCGGCTCGACGGTGAAGTCGCCGACCGGCCGGCCGAACACCCGCTCGAGCTCGGCCGGATCCAGGTCCACCCGGTCATCTTCGCCGGTCGCGCTGATCTCGGCGGGTCAGACGGCGTGGCGGGCCGGGCGGTGCACGGGGCGCAGGCCGCGGCGATCCTCCAGCGGCCGGGCCGCGTCCCGGCCGGCCTCGGCCGCGCGCAGCCACCCGTCCAGGCCACCGGCGCCGAAGGCCGGCGAGCACCACGAGCCGTCGAGGTCGACCAGCCGGGTGCCCGGCTCGGCCAGCCAGCGCAGGACGCAGTCCATCTCCTCGGCGCTCGCCGCCGGGGTCGGCCCGAGCCCCGGCTCGACCGTCTCCGCGGTCGTGACCAGCGCGTCGATGAACGGTCGCGGCGCGGCGCCGTACGGCGTCTTCACCGCACCGGCGAGCCGGCCGTACCGGACGACGGCGATGTCCCAGCCGCCGGCGAAGCCGCGCCGGGCGGCCACGAGTTGTGGGCAGGAGGCCAGCGCGGCCAACCGCTGCATTCGGGCCGCGGTGCGCAGGAAGGCGACGGCGCGATCCCGGAGCCCGGCCGCCTCCTCGTACCGCTCCTGCCCTGACAGCGCGGCCATCCGGCGGCGGGTCGCGTCGAGCAGCGGCCGCGGATCGCCGGTCATCAGTTCGCGCGCGGCAACAGCCAGCGGCGCGTAGTCGTCCGGGGTCACGCCGCCGTCGCACGGCGCCGGGCAGCGACCCATGCCGGCGAGCACACAGGTCGGCGACGTACGGCGAGGGGACAGCCGCTTCGTGCATTGCCGCAGCGGCACCGCCTCGTGCACGGCGGCCATGGCCGCGGTCGCCGTACGGGCCGATCCGAACGGGCCGAGGTAGACCGCACCGTCGTCGGCGAGCCGGCGAACCACGGCGAGCCGCGGGTAGGCCTCGACGGTCAGCTTGAGCCACAAGGCCTTCTCCGGGAACCGTGAGCGGCGGTTGTAGCGCGGCTTGTGCTCGGCGATCAGCCGCAGTTCGCGCACCTCCGCCTCCAGCGCGTGCGCGCAGGCGATCGCGTCGACGGTCTCGGCGATGCCGACCATCTCGGCCATCCGGGTGCGCGGCTCGGACGCGACGAAGTACTGCCGGACCCGCGACTTCACGTTGCGCGACTTGCCGATGTAGAGCGGTCGGCCGCGGCTGTCGCGGAAGATGTAGACGCCCGGACCCTCCGGCAGGCCTTCGGCGAGATGGCGCTTACGGCGCTGCGCCGCGGTGACCAGACCGGTGAACGTACGCAACTCGTCGAGCGAGTTGACGCCAAGATTGCCGAGGCGTTCGAGCAGGCCGTGCAGGACGTCGGCGGTCGCCCGCGCATCGGCCAGCGCGCGGTGGCAGGGTGTCGTTGCCGTCCGAAAAATCCTTGCCAGTGTTGACAATTTGCAGTCCGGCGCCTCGTCGCGGGTGAGCACCCGGCGGGCCAGTCGCGCGGTGTCGACCGAGTCGAAGCTCGGCCACGCGAGGTCGAGGGTCTGCGCGTTGGTCCGCAGGAAACCCACGTCGAACGGCGCGTTGTGCGCGACCAGCACCGAGCCGCGGGCCCACTCCAGGAACGACGGCAGCACCGAGTCGATCCCCGGCGCAGCGGCCACCATCGCGTCGGTGATGCCGGTGAGCACGGCGATGAACGGCGGGATCTCGGTGCGCGGGTTGACCAGCGTCTGGAACTCGCCGAGCACCTCGCCGCCCCGCACCTTGACCGCGCCGACCTCGGTGATCGCGCACGTGTGCGGCGACCCGCCGGTCGTCTCGAGGTCGACGACGACGAACGTCACCTCGGACAGCCGCGGGCCGAGCGAGTCGAGGGTGGGCTGGTCGAACCCCGTTGCCAGCGCCATGCCCGGAAAGGTAGAAGCGCCCTCTGACGAAACCGGGTTGCCGCGCCGCGCGCCTCGTTAGGCTGCGGGCATGGCGTCCGTGCTGCCCGGTGAGGAAGACCGCTGGCGGTGCACGGCCTGCGGCAACCTCACCCGGTTCGACGTCGTACGGACGACCCGAACCCGGGAGTACGTGCACGCGGACCTCTCCGGCGAGGCGCGGGTCGAGGAGCGCGAGGTACTCGCCGAGACGATCGAGCAGGTCACCTGCCGCTGGTGCGGCGGCGTGAACACCATCGAACTGGTCGCCCGGCCCGCGGCCGCACAGGGATGACCGGCGAGCTGCCGGACTCGGTACGGCGGCGGGTGGTGGACGTCGCGGCCGAGCGCCTCGGGGCCATGCCGACCGAAGACGTCCCGCCGTCGCTGCGGCCGTTCCAGCGCTTCACCCCGGCCCGGCGCCGCCAGGTCGTCCTGCCGCTCGCGACCGCGCTGGAGACCGACGACGCGTTCCGTACGGCGGTCGCCGAGGGCGTCCGGGCGGCGCTGCCCGAGCTGGTCGCGGCGCTGGAGGCCGGCGAGGAGGTCGCGGCGGTCGATCCCGACGACGCGGCCGCGGTCGCGTACCTACTCCGCTCGCCCGGCTGGGAGGACCTCGTCGCGCGGGCCGCTTCGCGGGAGGCGGACGCGCGGTCGTCGGTCGCTGCAGCGGCGGCCGAGCGGTCGGTGGCCGCGGCCGAACGGACCGCGGCGGCGTCGCTGTCCGCGGTGACCGCCCGCGCGGAGGCGGCCGAGGAGCGGCTGGCCCGCGCTGGCGAGGACGTCGAGCGCGAGCGCCGGCGGGCCCGCGAGGCCGCCGACCGCGCCCGTCAGGCCGAGGCGAGAGTTGCGGTGCTGGCGGCCGAGGTGGACCAGTTACGGGCATCCGTCGCGGCGGCCGAGGCGGCCGCGACCGAGGCGCAGCGGCGCGCGTCGACCCGCCAGACCGAGCTGGAGGACGTGCTGGAGCGGGTCCGGCGCGACTCGCGGGAAAGCCGCGAGGCGGCCGACGTACGCACCTGGTTGCTGCTCGACACGCTGTCCCGCGCGGTCTCCGGGCTGCGGTCGGAGCTCTCGCCCGCCCCGCCCGCGCGGCGGCCGGCTGACATGGTGGCCGGTGCGCCCGATGGCGCGGATCCGGCCGGGTTCGGCATGCTCGCCGCGGACGAGGTGGCGACGGTGGACCTGCTGCTCGGATTGCCGCAGGCGCACTTGATCGTCGACGGCTACAACGTGACGAAGACCGGCTTCCCTGACCTGCCGCTGGAGGATCAGAGGACCCGGCTGGTCTCCGGGCTCGGCGCGCTGGCCGCGCGGACCGGCGCCGAGGTGACCTGCGTGTTCGACGGGGCTCGGGTGCAGAGCCGGATGACGTCGCTGTCGGGTGGCGGCGGCCGGCGGGTCCGGGTGGTGTTCAGCCCGCCGGGGGAGATCGCGGACGAGGTGATCAAGCGGCTGGTCCGGGCCGAGCCGACCGGGCGCGTGGTGGTCGTCTGTACGGCGGACCAGGAGGTCGTCGACGACACGACCCGGGCCGGCGCGCGAATCGTGTCGCCTGTCGCCCTCCTCGGGCGGCTTGCCCGGGCCTAGCAGGCTGTCCGCGCGGCGATTTTGTCGGAGGGGATCTCTACGGTCGGCGTCGACGACAGAGGAGTAGAGATGATCATCGACTGCGACCGGTGCGAGATGCGCAACATCGCCTGCGACGACTGCGTGGTCAACGTGCTGCTGGCGATGCCCAGCGCCGCCGACCCGGGGGAGGGCGATCTCAGCGTCGGCGAGGAGACGGCGATCGCGCTGCGCAACCTTGCCGACGGCGGGCTGGTGCCGCCGCTGCGGCTGAGCCTGCGCGACGCGGCCTTCGGGTGACGGGCCGGTGGATCCGCCCGAGTTACCCACATCGGGGACGAAACACCCCGGTTCGCGGGGACCTGCGTTGAGTCCGCGGGAGGGGACTCGGTAAAGTCACCCTGGCGCCGCGTTTCGCACGCTGCCACCCGGGTAGCAGCGCGCGCCACCGCCGAGTCGAGTTCGCTCGAGCCGGGGACCCACGTTCCCTGGGGTGAATCAACGGTGGCCGGGCAACCGGCGCCGTCGTAGGGCGATCTTCCCGCCCGAACCCGTCAGCTCACCCGGTAGGCGGTCGAGGAAGAAGGAGAGCCGCCAGCGTGGCGACTACTCACCCGATCGTTGCCTGCCCCGAAAACACTCAGCGGCCCCGCCCGTTCCGCCAGGGCCGTCGACTGCTCGTCATCGGCCTGGTGACCGCGCTCGCCGCCGTCGCGGCGCCGCTGACCACGACGTCCGCCGCGCCGGAGCTGTCCACTGGCCAGGTGCTCGCGCGCATCGACGCGCTGAACACCCAGGCGGAGAAGATCACCGAGGCCTACAACTCGGCCCGCGACGAGCTCGCGGTGATCCGCCGCCAGCAGGCCGTCGCCGGCGACGACCTGCGCCGCGAGCGTGCCGTACTCGCCGCCATGCAGCGCCGGATCGGCCTGCAGGCCAACCTGGCCTACCGCAACGGCGACCTCGCCGGCCTCAGCACGATCATCAACTCGGCCGACCCGCAGGCCTTCCTCGACTCCACCTCGCTGCTCGACGCGGTGTCGCGCAATCAGGCCGCGCAGCTGGTCTCGGTAGCCGCGGCGCACCGCGCGGTCGACGGCGCCACCGCGCTGCTCTCCGCGAAGGCCGCCGCCGTCAAGCAGACGATGGCGACGATCACCGCCGAGAAGGCGCACATCGAGACCCTGCTGCACCAGGCGCAGGCGCTCTACGGCTCGCTGCGCGCGGCCGACCGGGCCCGGCTCGCAAGCCAGCGCAGCGCCGAAGCCGCCGCCGCGAGCAGCCTGCGGTCGAGCTACACCGGCCCGGCCAGCGGGCGCGCCGCCGCCGCCGTCCAGTTCGCCTACGCCCAGCTCGGCAAGCCCTACGTCTACGGCGCCTCCGGCCCGAACTCCTACGACTGCTCCGGCCTGACGATGCGCGCGTGGGGCGCGGCCGGCGTCTCGCTGCCGCACAACGCCGCGGCGCAGCAGAGCGCCACCCGCCCGGTGTCCTACAGCGACCTGCAGCCCGGCGACCTGGTGTTCTTCGGCAGCCCGGCGTACCACGTCGGCATCTACATCGGCGGTGGCCGGATGATCGCCGCGCCGCACACCGGCGATGTGGTCAAGATCCAGTCGGTGTCGGCGCACAGCGGGTTCTCCGGCGGCGGCCGGCCCTGATAGTTCCGCCCGTGCGCTTGTAGCCGGGCAGGTCGGCGGGGGAGACTGCTCGGGTTCGGCGTCACGGTGCGAAGTGGGGAGGTCGCGTGCGCCAGCTGCACGTGCTCGGCGTGAGCGACGACGGCGACACCCTGTTGCTCGGGGCGTCGGCGAAGGGCAAGGTCACCCACCAGCTGGCGCTCGACGGCCGGCTGCGCCAGGCCGTTCGCGGCCAGCTCGCCGCGCCCGGTTCGGATCGGGCCGAGAGCGTGCTGTCGCCCAAGGAGATCCAGGCCCGGCTGCGGGCCGGGGCCACGCCTGACGAGGTCGCCAAGATCGCTCGGATCCCGGTCGCCCGGGTGCTGCCGTACTTCGCGCCGGTCGAGGCCGAGCGCGAGCGCATCGTCGCGGAGGCCCGGCGGGCGGTGCTGCATCGCAACCGGGCGCCGCAGGCCACCCAGCCGCTCGGTGAGGTCGTCGACGCGCGGCTGCGCGAGGTCGTCGGGCTCAAAGACGACTCGGTCGCCTGGACCGCCCGCCGGCGCGCCGATGGCGCGTGGGTCGTTCGGCTCACGTTCAGTGCTCGCGGTGGCCAGCGCCGGGCCGAGTGGGTATGGCAACCGCTGAGCCGCGACCTGACCGCGCTCGATGTGTCCGCGACCCGGTTGGCCGCCGAGGCCGGCGCGCCGAAACGCAAGCCGGTACGGCGACCCGCCGCGAAGAAGGCCGCCCGGCCCGCAGCCAAGAAGGCGGCGGCCAAGAAAGCGGTAGCGAAGCGGTCGGCCGCGGCGACCAAGGCCAGCGCGGCGAAGAAGTCCGCGGCGAAGCGTGCCGCCGCCGCGAAGCCGGCCGCAGCGAAGCGCACCGTTGCCGCCAAGAAGCCGGCGGGCGCCACGAAGGCAGCCGCCAGCAAGGCCGCCGCGAGCAAGGCCGCCGCGAGCAAGGCCGCGGCGACCAAGGCAGCCGCAACGAGGGCCGCCGCAACGAGGGCCGTCGCGACCAAGGCCGTCGCGACCAAGGCCGCTGCCAGCAAGGCCGCTGCCAGCAAGGCCGCTGCGACCAAGGCCGCTGCGACCAAGGCCGCCGCCACAAAGGCCGCTCGCCGTCGTACCGCTGTTGCCGCCGTCGCGGCGCCGACGCCGCTGCCCCGCCCGGCCAAGCCCAGCACCCGCCGGGCCAAGGCCGCACCGCCGGCCCGCCCGCGCGTCCTCGAAGTCGTGCCAGACCCGATCCCGGTGGAGGAAGTGACCCCGGTCGCCGTTCCGGTCCCGGTCGCGGTCGCCCCCGCGCCGGCGGCGAAGCCGGCCCGCCGGCCCGGCACTCGGGTCCCGGTGCCGTCGTGGTCCGACGTACTGCTCGGGGTCACCGGACCGACTCCCGCGCCCGAGCCGACCGACCCCGACCCGAGCGACGACGAGGCGCCTCCGCGTACGTCCAGCGGCGGCCGGCGGCGGCGTACCTGACCGTGGCCCGCGGCAAGGCGCGCCGGCCGTTCCCGCGCCGGTACGGGGTAATTCTCGCGGCGGTGCCGGTGATCGCGGTCGGGCTCGCCGACGCGACGATCGCCGCTCGCACCGCCAACGCGCCCGCGGCCAAGCCGCGCGCGGTGGCCACCGCGACGCCGACGCCGGCGCCTTCGGCCACCGCCACGTTCACCTTGAACGACGCCGAAAACGCGCGGAACGCGGCGCTGCGCCAACTGCTCCACCGCCGGCAGCGGGCCGTACTGCATCACGACGAGCGGACGTTTCTCGGCACCGTCGATCCGGCCCAGCCGCAGTTCCGCGCCCAGCAACGCGCCGAGTTCCGGGCGCTCGCGGCCATCCCGCTGGCGAGTTGGGAGTACGACGTCGATGTCGGCCTCGGCCTGCCGTCGTCACCGCAGACGCGACGGTACGGCGTATCGACGTTCGCGCCCGTGCAGTTCGCGATCCGGTACGCGATCAAGGGGTTCGACGACAAGCCGACGTCGTTGGTGCAGACGCCGACCTTCGTGCATCGCAAGAGCGGCTGGTACATCGCGTCGTTCAACGACTACGCGACCGCCGGCAACCCGTCGTCGGTGGGCATCTGGGACTTCGGACCGGTGCGCACGGTGCGGTCCGGCAACGTGCTCGTGATCGGGCACCCGCAGTCGTTGGCCGTGATGCGGCAGATCGCCGACGTCACTACCGCGGCGATTCCGAGGGTCACGGCGATCTGGGGTCGCGGCTGGTCCCGCAAGGTCGTGATCCTCGTCCCGTCTACGCAGCGCGAGCTCGCCGACATCGTCGACGACCACGAGGATCTCAGCCAGATCGCCGCGCTCGCGAGCGCCGAGGTGACGAGTTGCCCGGGATCGCCGAACCCGGTCGGCGGGCGGATCGCGATCAACCCGCGCAACTGGCCGACGCTGTCGTCATTGGGCCGGCGGATCGTGTTGACCCACGAACTCACGCACGTCGCGACCCGCGCCGACAGCAACGCGTGCATGCCGACGTGGCTGATCGAAGGCTTCGCCGACTACGTCGGGTACGACGGCACGTCGCTGCCGGTCCGGGTCATCGCGTCCGAGCTCAGCTCTGACGTGCGACGCGGCCGGGTGCCGACCTCGTTGCCGCCGAACCGTGATTTCGACGGGGGCAGCAAGCGGCTCGCGCAGTCGTACGAGGGCGCGTACATGGCCTGCCGGCTGATCGAGTCGATGGTCGGCGAGCGCGGGCTGGTGCGTTTCTACGCGGCGGTCGGCCGGTCGCATTCGACTCCGGTCCGCGCGATGGCGGCTGCGGTCCGGACGATCCTGCATCTCACGCCGGCACAGTTCACCGCGCGCTGGCAGCAGTACCTGCGCTCGCAGCTGTCGTGACCGGCGGCCGCGTACTCGTCGTCACCAACGACTTCCCGCCCCGCCCCGGCGGCATCCAGTCGTTCGTGCACGGCCTGGTTTCCCGGCTGCCTGCCGACGACGTCGTCGTACTCACGTCTCGGTGGCGCGGTTGGCAGGACTGGGATCGCGAGCAGCCGTACGAGGTCGTCCGCGCGGACGCGTCGGTGCTGTTGCCGACGCCGGCGGTACGGCGGCAGGCGGTCGAGTTGTTCGGTAGCCGCGGTTGCACGTCGGTGTGGTTCGGCGCGGCCGCACCGCTGGGTCTGCTCGCGCCGGCGTTGCGGCGAGCCGGTGCGCAGCGCATCGTCGCGACCACGCACGGGCACGAGGTCGGGTGGTCGATGCTGCCGGCCGCGCGGCAGTTGCTCCGTCGGATCGGAGCATCGGTCGACGTCGTCACGTATCTCGGCGAGTTCACCCGCGGCCATCTCGCCGGCGCCCTAGGCCCGTACGCGGATCGGCTGGCGCGGTTGACCCCCGGTGTCGACGCGACGGTGTTCCGGCCGGGCCGTGGTGCCGCGGTGCGCGCGTCGCTCGGGCTGGGCGATCGGCCGGTCGTCGTCTGCGTGTCGCGGCTGATGCCGCGCAAGGGCCAGGACGTGTTGTTGCGCACGCTGCCGATGATCCGCGAGTCGGTGCCGGACGCTGCGCTACTGCTCGTCGGCGGCGGCCCGTCGCGCGGCGACCTCGAGCGCTACGCCGACCGGGCCGGATTACGTGAGCACGTCGTCCTCACCGGGTCGGTGCCGGCCGCCGAGTTGCCGTCGTACTACGGCGCCGGCGATGTGTTCGCGATGCCATGTCGCAGCCGCCTCGGCGGGCTCGATGTCGAGGGGCTCGGCATGGTCTACCTCGAAGCCGCGGCCTGCGGGTTGCCGGTCGTCGCCGGACGCAGCGGGGGAGCGCCGGACGCGGTGCGCGACGGCGAGACGGGCGTCGTGGTCGATGGCAGGTCGGTGGGTGAGGTAGCGGCAGCGGTGACGTCGCTGCTCGCCGATCGCGAGCGCGCCGGGGCGATGGGTGCGCGCGGCCGCGAGTGGGTCGAGCAGGAGTGGTCGTGGGATCGCTCGGTCGAGTTGTTGCGCGGCTGGTTATGAGTGCTCGCTGCAGCACCGGTTGTGTGCTGCGGGGAGCAGAACCTCAGGCGCTGAAGCGACGCCGGCGCGCGCCGTCCGCGGCGGGCGCGACGGCCTGGACCGGCGCGACGGGGGCCGGCCGCGCGATCTCCTTCGGGTACAGCGACGTGGCGAGCGCTTCGTCGTACTCGACGACGCCGTCGGCCACGAGCTGGTTCAGCGACATCTCGAGGGTTTGCATGCCGTCGGTCTGGCCGGTGACGAGGACGTTGCGAAGCTGGTTGGTCTTGCCTTCGCGGATCAGGTTGCGAACCGCGGAGTTGGCGACCATGACTTCGTACGCCGCGACCAGACCGCCGTCGACGCGCGGCAGCAGCCGCTGGTAGCAGATGCCCGAGAGTGTGTTCGCGAGCTGCACGCGGATCTGCGGCTGCTGCTCGGCGGGGAACACGTCCACGATGCGGTCGAGGGCCTGCGCGACGTCGTTCGTGTGCAACGTGGCGAAGACGAGGTGACCGGTTTCGGCGATGGTGAGGGCGAACCGGATCGACTCGAGGTCACGCATTTCACCCACGAGCAGGACGTCGGGGTCTTCCCGCAATGCGCTGCGGAGAGCGTCGCTGAACGACGCGGTGTCGTCGCCGACCTCGCGCTGGTCGACCGCGGACATCGCGTGGTTGTGCACGTACTCGATCGGGTCCTCGATCGTGATGATGTGTACCCGGCGGTTGCGGTTGATCCAGTCGACCATCGCGGCGAGCGTGGTGCTCTTGCCGCCGCCGGTCGGGCCGGTGACCAACACGAGGCCGCGGCGAAGCTCGGCCCACTTCTGCACCGGCACGGGCAGGCCGAGCCATTCGAACGACGGGATCTCGTGCGGGATCAGCCGCAGCGCCACGCCGACGTTGCCCCGCTGCCGGTAGGCGTTGCCACGGATGCGCGCCTTCTCTTCCCAGGTGAAGGAGAAGTCGAGCTCGCGGCTGTCGTCATCGAACGGCTCGCGATGCTGGCTGCGCAGGATCGAGGCGAGCATGCCCTCGGTGTCATCCGCCGTGAGCGGGGCGTCGCCGTTGAACGGCTGGAGCTCTCCGTTCAGGCGCATGAGCGGCGGCGCGCCGACCGTGAGGATCAGGTCGGTAGCGCCGATCTCCCAGAGGTTCGCCAGCAGGCGGCTGACCCGGGCATCGTCCATGTTCTTCTTCGCGGCCATGGGAGCAGTTTGGTGCGCTCCGGGTGATAGCGACAGGGGTTGCGGCCAGGTGTGTCCGAACGGTTGATCGGGCGATGGTCCGACTAGCGTGGTGATCATGCCGGCGCCAGGGAAGATGCAGCGCGGACCGTCGCTGCCGTACCAACTGCTGGCCGGCGTGGTGCCATGCCCGGCCGGCTGGCTGATCGCGTCCGGCAAGCTGATCGGAATCCAGGTGTATCCGGAGGAGCCCACGGTCGCGAAGGCCTTCCGCGACATCCTGGACTCCATCCCGCAGTACGCCGTCATCGCCGTCACCGTGCCGATCGGGCTGCCATCGAAGGCGTCGCGGCGGGGCCGGGGTGCGGACGTCGCGGCGCGGTCGATTCTGGGGTTCCCGCACGCCGGCGCGATCGGGTCGACACCAACGCGAAAATCGTTGCAAGCCAAGGATTACGAGGCCGCGCGCAAGGCCAACGGTGGCCAGCTCGACGTGGTCACGTGGCAGCAGTTCGGCAAGATCCGCGAGGTCAACGAGCAGATGCAGCCGTACCTGCAGCGGCGGGTCTACGAGGTGCGCCCGGAGCTGTCGTTCTTCCAGCTCGCCGAGGACGAGGTGCTCAAGCACGCCAAGGACACCGCGGCCGGGCAGCAGGAGCGGCGGGCGTTGCTCGTACGGCGGATGCCCGGCTCGGAGCGGGTCATCGACGCGGCCCTCAAAGGAGTGCGGCGGAGCCATCTGGTCGACGGTGCGGTGGCGCTGTGGACCGCTCGGCGCATCGCTGCGCGGGCCGTCACCCGGGTGCCGGAGGAGCCGGAGTGGGACGACAACGGCCTACGGATGGAGATCGTGCGCTGAAGACGATGAGGCCCGGCCGGAGAACCGGCCGGGCCTCATCGCAAGCTAGGTCTAGCAGGTGGTGCTGCCGGTGACCGTGATCGCGCCCGTGGCGTCGGTGGCGAAGATGGTCGTCGTACCGTCGCTGCTGCCCGGCCACGTCCGCATGTAGCCGGGAACCAGCAAGGCGTTGCTGCTGGCGGACTGGGCGGCGGGGTAGGTCCCGACCTTTGCCTTGTAGGCCTCGAGCGCAACGCCCAGGGTCTTCTTGTCTGCCTTGCACGCGCTGAGCTTGCTGTCCGACGTTGCGCTGCCCACGGCGAAGACCACGATGGCGGCAAGGATGCCGAGGATGACAATGACGATGAGAAGTTCGATGAGGGTGAAGCCCTCGTCACGCGCGCTGCGGATGCGCTCCAGCATGTTGTCCTCCAAGGACTCCGTCGCGCCTGCCGCCGCCTGGTGCGTACGGTGTTGCGCTCGATTTGACTCTGCCGACAACAGCAGTTGCGCGGTATCGCGCGAGCGGACATCTCAAGGGGACAAGCAGGTGATCGGCAGTCAGCCGTTCGGATGATGCGGGCCGGGAATTGCTGAGTTCCGAGCACGCCGACGGCCCCCGTCGCGCGGCGGGGGCCGCCGGTCGATCGTCGGGGCTCTAGTTGGTCCGCCAGCTCAGGACGGTCACGGTGAACGGCGAGAAGTTGCTGATCTTCGCCTCCACGACGTTCGTCGTGTTCGTGCCGCCGGGCTCGCTCGACACGATGCGCACGGTCCGGAACGGCGGTGGCGCGGGGTTATTGATGAACGCTGGTGCGGAGATGGCCAAGCCGCCGCCCTGCACGCTCGCGCCCAGGTCGATGTCGTTGGCGATGACGCCACCGCGGAGGACACCGTCGGTCGGGTTGGACGCGAAGATAGCGATGTCCGCCGAAGGCGCGACGACCTTGCCGTTGATGATCAGCGTGGAACTCGCGCTCTGGTTCGACAGCACGTCGTGGTTGAGATCCGAGTACGCGGTGTATCCGCGGTTGATGTCGGTCGATCCCGCCGTCTGGCCGGGCTGGGTGCTTCCGCGGGCCGCGACCAGGCTGATCCAGGCGGTGTTCGCCGGCGTCGGCGCGGTGTTGACCGTCATGTTGCCGGCGACGGATAGCTTGCTGTGTGCGCCGAACACCATTTCGACGCCGCCGTTGGCGAAGTACGCATTGTTGATCGGCGTGAGGTCGACCAACGGAAGGAGACCGGGGAGGTCGGCCATCGCGGTGGCGTCGGACATGGCGTCGCAGGTCGGCGAGCTGCCGGACGCGGTCGCGTCATTGGCGGGCCGCTTCGACGGGTCTCCCATCGTGACGGTCGTGTTGCTTTGGACGTTCAACGTGTCGTTGTTGTTCGGGAACTTGAAGTAGTAGAGCCCGCTGACGAAGTAGTTGCCGTCGTGGCTGCTCGTGAGCAGCGCCGGAGGTGTCTGGTAGAGCCCGGGGTAGAAGACCCGGCACGTATCACCGGACTGCGCGATGTCTTCGTACAGCGGCGTAGTGAGCGGCGCGAACGTCGCGCCGAGATCCACAGTCGGCGCCTGGGGGAGTGCGACGGTCGGTACGGCCGTCGCGAGCGTCTCCTCGGTGCATGCCTTGAGGTAACCGGGGTCCCGGACGACATTCGTCAGCGCGGCCAGCCCGGCGTCCGTACACGTCACCGACGACTGCACGAGGTCGCCGCCACAGACGATGACCCGCTTCGTCGCGCCGTTGTCCGTCTCGTCGCCGGCGAAGTACACGCTGCCGCCGACCTTGAGCGCACCGGCCGGGTTGGCACACGTGGAGGATTGCCCGTTGGCCTGGCCGGACTGGGTGGTCAGCGCATCGCTGCCGCTGTCGGTCAGGACGACGGCGAAGTTCGTGACTGCCGGGTCATTCTGGTTCGCCGTCTTACCGGCGAGCGTCTGGCACGAGTAGTGGACAGCATGGCCATTGAGAGTGAGCCCGCCGGCCTCCGTCGTGATGTCCACCGGTGCGGCGGCCGGAGCCGTGCACAACGTCGCCGGGTTCGCAACGCTTGCCGTGGCGACATCCGTCTTCATCAGCTGGATCGCGCGCTCGGCACCGCCATCCAGCGCGTACTGCGCCATCGTTCGGTCCTGCAGCGAGATGCCCGAGTCGGTGACCGCCGTCGCCTTGGTCACCGCGGCCCCGAGGATGAGACCGACCACGAGCATGAACACCAGGACAATGACGAGCGCGACGCCGTCGTCGTCGTGACGCATCGTACGGAGCCGGTTCATCCGAGCCTCGATCCCAGGCATCCGGTGTAGCTGTAGTCGGTGACGCTGTCGGTCTCATAGGGCTTGAGCGTGACGAGTTCCGCCGTACCGCTGCCGCAGGTTGCACTGTGACTCGCCGTGATGCCACTGCCGCTCGGTGCCAGGTCACCGACGATCGTCTCGTGGTCAGCGACGCCGGCCGTGGGGGAGCAGTACCAGCGCTCGAGTTGCTGGCGGGCGCCCTGACCGGGGTTGTCGACGGAGTTGTCGGTGGTAAGCACGTAGTTCACGTAGTACTTGTCGCCCGCCACCGGGGTCGGGTCGGAGCCGACGACCGTGTACTGGGTCCAGCCCAGCTGAAGAAGATTGGTCCCCGCGGACTGACCGGAGCAGGCAGCCGTCGTCGCCCCGTTCACGGCGCTGGCGAAGTCGCGATCCAGATATGCCGAGAGCAGGTTCGCGCCGGCGTTGTGATCGTCGCGGCGCATGGAAGCCTTGCCGTTGATGAAGAAAGCGATGATCGCGGTCGTCACGGCGGCGAGAATGATCGTCGTGATCGTGATCGACATCAGCAGTTCGATGAGGGTGAAGCCCTCATCGTCTCGGTCGCGAAACCTGCGGAAGCTCATGATCTCTTCACCACGTCCAGCGTCACGGTGAAGCCGTTGCCGGTGACGGTGACCGGCACGCGCTGCATCGCCGAGCAGCTCACCGCGCCGCTGAAGGCGACGGCCGGCCCGAAGGTAGCGGTGAAGGCAGAGTCGTGGGGCACCTGGGTCGTGATGGTCGTCGCGCCTCCGGAGCACGACTGGTACGGGAGGCTCTTCACATATTCGGCGCTGGCATTGAGGATTGAGTCCACTCGGCTCTGATCGCGGTTGACGATCGTCGTGGCCGCGTCTGTGGAAAGCCCGCCCATCAATGCGGTAATACCGATACCAAGTACCGCGAGCGCGACCAAGACTTCGATGAGTGAGTCACCACTGTCATCGAAGCGCGGTCGCCGACAATCTCTTTTCATGACCAATCAGCCGACGTGAGTCGTACGGAAGATGCCGTACATCGCGGAGATCAACGCGATGGCGACGAAGCCGACCACCGCGCCCATCCCCACGATGACGAGCGGCTCGAACAAGGCGGTGAAGCGCTTGAGCTTGTAGTCCAGTTCGCGGTCGAAGTACTCCGCGGCAATGCCGAGTTGTTCGTCCAGCGAACCGGTGCCCTCGCCGACCCGGAACATCTGCTTCGCGGCGGGCGGGAACAAACCCGTCTTCGCCAGCGGCCCGGCCAGCCCGGCGCCCTGCATCATCTCCTCGCGGGCTTCGCCCAATCCACGTTGGAAGACGCGGTTCGCAGTGGCTGCTGCCGTGACGGCCATCGCGTCGGGCAGCGGCACGCCGCCCTGAATCATGGAGCCCAGCACCCGGCAGAACCGCTCCAGGAGGGCGTGATGCACGAGGTCGCCCAGCACGGGCACCCGCAGTAGCAGCCGATCCCGGACGTCCCGACCGCGTTCGGTCTTCTGCATCGCGATGACGACGCCGACAAGCACGACCAGGAGCGCGACGAACAGGAACCACCAGTTGGTCATGAAGTGCGCGACCGAGAGCAGGATCCGGGTCGGCAGCGGCAGCTTCGCCCCGAGGTTCTTGAAGAAGGTCTCGAAGCGCGGCAACACGAACGTCACCAGTACGACGACGACGACGACGGACATCGCGGCGATGATCGCCGGGTACATCAGCGCGGACACGACCTTGCGCCGAGCCTCGAGGTCACGCTCGATGTAACCCGACAGTTGAACGAGTACCTCGTCGAGGGTGCCGGCGAGCTCGGCGCTGCGCAGGATGCCGATGTAATACTCGGGGAAGGCCTCGGGATAGTTCGCGGCGGCGTCGGCAAACGTCTCACCGACCGTGAGGCGCCCTCGGATCTCGAGCAGGATCTGCTTAAAGCGCTTGTTCGCCATCTCCTCGGTGATGCTGTCGATGGCCTCGAGAATCGGGATGCCGGCCTTGATAAAGACAGCCATCTGCCGGCTGAAGTGCATGAGGTCCTTGCGCTTGATCTTGCCCTTCGTCAGCTCGAACTGCAGCAGCGTCTTCAGCCGCGAAGGCGGCTTCGGGTCGGCGGCGGCCGTGTTCTCTAGGGGCTGTTCCATCATCGTGGTCATCTCAGGTCCTAGTAGGCGTAGATGGAGCGGACGACCTCGGCGATTGTCGTCACGTTGGTCTCGATGAGGGTCAGTGCCTCGTCTTGGAGCGTGCGCATCCCTTGCGACACGGCCATTCGTCGTAGCTCGTCCTGGGTCGCCCAGCCGACGACCAGGCGCTTGATCTCGGGGGTGATGCGGAGCAGCTCGTAGACGCCGACGCGGTCCTGGTAGCCGGTTCCGGCGCACAGGTTGCAGCCTTGGCCCATCACCCAGGCCCGCTTGGGCCGGCCCCCGAGCTCGCTGTAGTACGCGAGCTCTTCCTGGGTCGGCTTGTACGGCCCCTTGCACGACTCGCAGGTGCGCCGTACCAGTCGCTGCCCCACCACGGCGAGAACGGACGAGGCGATGAGGAACGACTCGATGCCCATGTCGAGGAACCGGTGCAACGCCGCGACCGCGTCGGTCGCGTGCAGCGACGACAGCACGAAGTGCCCGGTCAGCGCGGACTGTACGGCGATCCGCGCGGTGTCGACGTCACGCGACTCCCCGACGAGGATCACGTCCGGGTCCTGCCGCAGGATCGACTTGAGGCCGGTCGCGAACGTCAGGCCGGCGGCCTCGTTCGTCTGGATCTGGTTGATCGAGGGGAAGACGTACTCGACCGGGTCCTCGATCGTCATGATGTTGCGCGACGAGTCGTTCATCTCCGACAGCGACGCGTAGAGCGTCGTCGTCTTGCCCGAGCCGGTCGGTCCGGCGCAGATGACCATGCCGAACGGCGCCCGGATGAGCTTCGAGAACGTGTCGTGCGTGTCCTTCGGCATCCCGAGGTCGCCGAGCTTGAACACCGATCGCGACTTGTCGAGCATGCGCAGGACGACCTTCTCGCCCCAGTGCACGCCGACCGTCGCGACCCGGACGTCGACGTCGCGACCGTCCACGTTGATCTGCAGCTGGCCGTCCTGCGGCCGCCGCCGCTCGACGATGTTCATCCCGGCCATGATCTTCAGCCGCGACACCAGCGCCGGCGCCATCTCGGTGGGCAGCGAAAGAACGTCGTGCAGCGCACCGTCGATCCGGAAGCGCACCCGTACGGCGTCGTCCTGTGGCTCGATGTGCACGTCGGACGCGCGGTCGCGCAGCGCCTGGGTGAGGATCTTGTTGACCAGCTGGACGACGGGCGCGTCGTCCGTCGTCATGCCGGCCTCGGCCAGCCGCGCGACCGGTTGCTTCGTCCGGCTCGACTCCGACTGCTGGAACGCCGCGACGAACGAGTCGACGTCGGTCAGCGCGCGGTACGACGCATCGATCGCCCGCCGGATCTCGCTGCC
>JAVEEG010000291.1 GCA_030840585.1 Frankiaceae bacterium
TGCCATGCAACCTGGCGCGACACTTGCGGGCTCCCTTAACTCGTGCAGATGACAGCGGTCGAGGCTGTGGTCTACTTGCCCGCGATCGACCGGACAGGAGTGCGAGCGCGGGTGGACAGCGCGGACCGCGAGCGGTTCGACGACCTGGTGCGGCATCGCTTCACCGCGTTGCTGCGCTTCGGTTATGTCCTGACCCGCGACTGGCAGCTGGCCGAAGACCTGACCCAGACGGCGCTCGCGAAGACGTGGTTCCGCTGGGGCAACCTGCGCGACGTCGATGCCGCCGAGTTCTACGTCCGCCGGCTCATGGTTTCGGCGTACGGCAAGTGGTGGCGGCGCAAGTGGCGCGGTGAAGTGCCCACCGAACTGCTGCCCGAGCACGGGATCGACACCGCGGTGGATCGGGTCGCCACCCGCGACGCGCTAACCCGCGCACTACTCACGTTGCCACCGAAGACCCGCGCGATGCTCGCGTTGCGGTTCTACGACGACTTGAGCGAGGTCGAAGTAGCCGACATCCTCGGGTGTTCGGTCGGCAACGTGAAGTCCACCGTCTCGCGCGCGCTGACCCGGTTGCGCGCGGACGGCTTGCTGGAGGAGTTGCGGTGACCGGCGACGACCAGCGCCTGCACGGTGCGTTTGCCGACTTACTCGGTACACCGCCGCCACACGCGGATCCGATGCCCGGCATCCAGCATCGGGTCGGCCGGATCCGGCGCAGCCGCAACGTCATCGGTGCCGCCACCGCGTCGGTCACGATCGTCGCGGCGGCCGCGGTGATCTACGGCGTCACCCGGCCCTCGCCGACGGCGCCGCACAAGCAGGAACCGACCACACAGGTCGTCGTGATCAACCCGCAGCTGTCGTTGCGGATCGAGGCTGAACCCAGCGTCGCGGTCGGTGCCGAGGAGCAGGTCAGCGTCGTACTCACCGGCACCGGTGAACCGGCGGACGACTACGGGCTGCGGGTCGCGTGGGGTGACGGGGGACTGGACCGGGTGTTCGGATCCGCCGACTGCCACACCGGCGCGGCCACTTCGCTCGACGTCCAGCGCGTCTTCGCGCACCACTACCTGCAAGCCGGGCCGCAACGAATCATCGTCGAACTGACTCGCTGCGGTGTCGTTCAGGCCCGCAACATCACCCGGATCACGGTCACCCCGGAGCACTGATGAACGCCACCACTCGCCGCCGACCGGCGGCTCGATTCGCCGTGCTCGCAATCGGCGCGCTGCTGCTCGCCGGCTGCGTCCCGGTCAGCGCCACGACGCTCGTCACCGTGACGCCGCAACAGCTTCCGTGCCAGGGCTACAGCGGAGTCGCCGCGTACAACCCGGTCGACGACGTACTGCGGGACGAGTTGACGGTCCGCACGTTCCCGCGCGTGCGCGTGGGCGACGGCCGGGGCAACATCGCCTGGACGGTCAGCCCGTTCCGCAGCTCGACCTGGATGTTGTGGTTGCAGTCGTTGCGGTGGGTCGGATCGCTGCTCAACGGTTACGAACAGACCGGCGACGCGACGTTGTTACGGCACGCCGAGGTCGTCGTCGATGACTGGATCCGCGACCATCCCGACGACAGGTTGTGGCGCGGCCAGGCACTCGAGGCTCGCGCGCACCGGGCGCAGACGATGCTGTGCCTGTTTGCCGACGTGCCGGGATCCGAGGTGTGGCAACGGAATTTGCTGATCCGTGCGCTCGATCAGCATGCCCGCGAGTTCGAACGGATCTACTCCGGCGACACCAACCACGGGCTCGACGAGAACCTCGCGCTGCTCGCGATCGGCTGCACCCTCGGCCGTTCGCCGTACGTCGACTTCGCCGTGAATCGGATCGCGAAGAGCATGCAGCACACTCTCGATGCGCAAGGCGTTACCAACGAACAGTCGACCGGTTATCAGGCCTACAACTATTCGCGGTTCAAGACCGCGCGAGCGCGCGCGGCGGAGTGTGGCCGGCCGCTGCCGACCGCACTTGCGGCGCGGATCGACCGGATGCCCGGCGTCCTTGCCGCGGCGACGATGCCGGACGGGACGCTCGCGCAGATCGGCGACACCGAACGCGGTGGCGGTGGCGGCATCGTCATGACATCCGGTCCGCGCACCCGTATCTTCAGCGCCGGTTATGTGTTCTCCCGGACGGCGTGGGGCCGGGCGGCGACCTTCGCCGCGTTGCGGTTCGGACCGGCCCGGCGGATCCACGGTCACGACGACCACATGTCGCTCACCTACTTCACGCACGGCCGACTCGCCGTCACCGACGCCGGCTTCACCGGGTACGACGATCCGGCCCGGCTGGCCTACCTGCGGTCGCCGGCGGCGAGCAACCAACTCGTCGTCGACGACGCGCCGATGGCCTCGGTCGACACCGCGCTCACCCGCCACGCGGTCGTGCCAGGTGCGGTGTTCACCGAGCTGCGGGACGTGCCGGTCGCCGGCGTGACCCGGACCCGCGGCGTGTTGCTGCTCAACGGCCCCGACGTCGCCGTCGTTTGGGATCGGCTGGACTCGTCTTCGTCGCATCGCGCCGTGCAGCGGTGGCACCTGCTGCCGTCGACGACCGCGCGGATCATGCACCCGGACACCGTGCGGCTGCTCGCCGCCAGAGGTGCCTGGCGGACCGAGGTCGTACAGGTGCCGGTGCCAGGCGCCGTCGCCGTCCGGACCAGCGTCGTCCGGGGCGTCTACGCGGCCGGATTGCAGCAATGGCAACAAACTCACATCATCCAGACCGTCGTGCGCGGGCAGCACGTCCGCCTGCTCACGTTGCTCATTCCGGCCGCAAGTCGCGACCGGGTGCGTTGGGCGGTGAGCCGGTCGGGCGGTGGCACGCTGACCGTCGCGATCACGGTCGGGAGCCGCCGGGCGGTGGTCGGGATCGCGCCGGACGGGTCGATGACGCGCACCGCGTAAGTTGCGTGCATGCAGGAGTACCGGAACGGCGACCTGACGTTCGACGTCGATGACAGCGGCCCGGCGGACGGCGACGTCGTCGTCTTGTTGCACGGCTACCCGGAGAACCGGACGTCATGGCACGCGCTCACGCCGCTGCTCACGGCGGCTGGGTACCGCGTGCTCGCGCCCGATCAGCGCGGCTACTCGCCGCGGGCGCGACCGATGCGCCGCCGGGATTACCGCACCAACCTGCTCGCCGCCGATGTCGTCGCCCTCGCGGACGCTGCCGGCGCCAAGGCGGTGCATGTCGTCGGGCACGACTGGGGCGGCGCGGTTGCGTGGGCGTCCGCGTCGTTGCACCCGACGAGATTCACAACGGTGACGTCGCTGTGCACGCCGTACCCGAAAGCGCTCATCGGGTCGATGGTGCGGAGCACTCAGCTGCTGCGGTCCTGGTACATGTTGCTGTTCCAGTTGCCGTTCCTGCCCGAGTTGGCCTTACGCGGCAGCGGCGCGAAAGCGGCGCGGCGCAAGCTGGTCGCGACCGGCTTGCCCGCGGAGGCGGCCGACCGCTACCTCGCGCCGTTGATCGCGGATCCCGCCGCGGCGCGAGCCGCACTCAACTGGTACCGCGCCCTGCCGTTGTCGGCGCCGCTGCGCGGCTCCATCGAGGTGCCGGCGTTGTACGTCTACCCGACCGCCGACGCGTTCCTGGGCCGTACGGCGGCCGACCGCACTGGCCGCTATGTCTCGGCGCCGTACCGGTACGAGGTGCTGGAGGGACGGTCGCACTGGCTGCCCGAGGAAGCACCGAACGAGATCGCCGCGCTGTTGCTCAGTCATTTCCGGCAATAGCGGGTGACGTACGCTCGCGACCCGTGCAGAAGAGCCTTCGTCACCGCGCCACCGAAGCGCGGTGGTGGTACGCGTACGCAAAGCAGCGCGCCAACGCCGGTTGGCGGCTGCGCGGGATCACGACCGGCATCCAGCCGACGATCCTCGGCAGCCCGAAGGTCGACGCGACCGACATGGTCGTCGGCGACCACTTCAAGATCTGGTCCGGCCACCGGCTCACGTTGATCAGCGGGTGGGGCCGGATCCGGATCGGCGACCGGGTGTTCGTGAACAGTGGCGTCGTCATCTTCTCGGCGAAAGCCATCACCATCGGAAACGACGTTGCGATCGCCAACGAGGCGTATCTCATGGACACTGACAGCCACGGCGTGGAGGGCCGGCCGGTGAAGGAGGCTCCGATCGTGATCGGTGACGGCTCGTGGATCGGCGCCCGGGCGATCATCCTGCCGGGCGTGACGATCGGCCGCCGATGCCTGGTCGCGGCCGGCGCAGTCGTGAGCCGCGACGTACCCGACGACACACTCGTCGCCGGCAACCCGGCCCGCGAGATCCGGCCGCTGGTTTACCCCGACGGCGTCACCCGCGCCTGGCACGGCTGAACCCACCCGTCGACATGGTCACCCCCGCGATGGTCCTCGCGTGGATCCCGTTGGTGCTCGGCCTCGACTCGATCGCGTCGCTCGGTCAGCAACGACTCCTCGGCGCCGGCACCTGGTTGCTGTTGCTCGCGTTGTTGTGGCGCGAGGACGCGCGAACGCGCGCGCAGGTGGCGGTGGTCGTCGCATTCGCCAGCCTGGTCGAGTACGCGTTCGCCGGCTGGCTCGGCGTGTATGTCTACCGGCTGCACAACGTGCCGTGGTTCGTCCCGCCCGGGCACGGACTCGTCTATCTCGGTGCGCTGGCGATCGGCCGGTCCGCCGTCGCCTCCGCACACCGTGCGCTGTTGATCCGTACGACGTTGGTCGTCGCCGGCGGCTACGCGATCTGGGGGTTGGTCGTGTCGCCGCGGCACGACGTACTCGGTGCGTTCTGGTTCGGCTGCCTCGCCGCGTTCCTGGTCCGCGGCCGCAACCCGCTGGTGTTCGTCGGCGCGTTCGTCGTCGTCACGTATCTCGAGCTGCTCGGCACCGGCCTCGGCACCTGGACCTGGCAGCAGCAGGATCCGATCCTCGGCGTGGTCTCGATGGGCAATCCGCCGTCGGGTGCGGCCGGCGGTTATGGCTTCTTCGACGCGGCCGCTCTTGCTGCTGCGCCCTGGTTGGTCCGGCGGTTACGCCGGCGGTTGCCCGAGGGCCCGCAGCACCTCGTCGTGCAGCAACCCGTTGCTGCACACCACACTGCCGCCGTCGGGACGGGCGAGGCCTGACAGGTCGGAGAACCGGCCGCCGGCCTCTTCGATGATCGGCTGCAACGCGGCGAGATCCCACAGCGACACGACGGGTTCGCAGGACACGTCGACCGCGCCTTCGGCGACCAACACGTGCGACCAGAAGTCACCGAAGCCGCGGGTCCGCCAGGCCTGGTCGGCGAGGGTGAGCAGAGCGGGCAGCCGGCCTTGCGCATGCCAGCCGCCGAGCGACGAGTAGGACACGAACGCGCCGTCGAGACTCGCGACCCGCGACACCGCGAGCCGCCGCGGCCCGGCCGGGCTGCTGGTCCACGCGCCGTCGTCGCGGGCCGCCCACCACCGGCGGCCGAGGGCGGGCGCGGAGACGACGCCGACGACCACGGTGCCGTCGACGCGGAGTGCGACCAGCGTTGCCCAGACCGGTACGCCGCGGACGAAGTTCTTCGTCCCGTCGATCGGATCGACGATCCAGGCCCGGCTGGTGTTCGCGCCGCCGGTGACGCCCGTCTCCTCGCCGATGATCGTGTCGTCGGGGCGCTCGGTCGCGAGGGTTCGCCGTACCGCGTCTTCGACCGCGCGGTCGGCGTCCGTCACCGGGCTGAGGTCGGGCTTGGTCTCGACCAGCAGGTCGGCGGCCCGGAACCGGGCGGTGCTGATCGCGTCGGCCGTGTCGGCCAGCGCATGCGCCAGCGCGAGATCCTCGGTCCACTTACCCACGTTCTGGACCTTAGCGACCTAGGTCACAGTGGGTTGACACCGAGCCGGTTCGTGTAAACACTGCGATCCAATGACTCAGCCGCCGACGACTCGGGACGCGTTGCTCGCGGCTGCCTACGACGCCGCCGTCAGCGGCGACTGGGCTCGTACCCGGATGGTCGACGTCGCGGCCGCCGCCGGGGTCTCGCGGCAGACGCTCTACAACGAGTTCGGGTCCAAGGACGCGCTGGCCCAGGCCATGGCCATGCGCGAGGTCGAGCAGTTCATCGCCGGCACCGAGGCGGCGCTCGAAGCCGCGGACCCGGACGACCCGATCGACGCGGTCGCGGCTGCCGCGCTCTACACGCTGCAGCAGGCCGCGGACAACCCGTTGCTCAAGGCCGCGCTCACCGACGCCACCGGCGACCTGCTGTCGTTCCTGACCACGCGCGGCGAGCCGACCCACGCGGCCGCCGTCGCGAGCTTCACCCGCTATTACTCCACGCATTTCCCCGAACTCTCGGCGGACGACATCGCGCTCGCCGCCGAGACCATCACCCGGCTCACCATCTCCTATCTCGTGGTACCGAGCGACGTGCCGGCGGAGACCCTCGCCGTCCGGCTCGCCGACGTAGCCCGGCGTTTTCTCAGGAAGGACACGCAATGAGCAGCGCACCGAAGTACGCCCGTCCCGTCGACGTCACCACTACCTGGGACGTGCCGGCCGGCGCCGACGCCAAGTTCACCTGGGAGTACGACGAAGGGCGCGAGCGGCTGCTCAACCTGTACCAGAAGGGCAAGGACAAGCAGTGGGACACCACCAAGCGGATCGACTGGTCGCTGCCGGTGGTGCAACACAATCCGATCGGCTTGCCCGACGAGTTCAACCCGTTCCGCGGCGTCGACTTCTACGAGAAGATGAGCCAGTCCGAGAAGGACAACTTCTCCCACCATCAGGCGGCGTGGACCTGGAGCCAGTTCCTGCACGGTGAGCAGGGCGCGATGGTGGTCTCCGCGCGGATCGTCGAGACGGTTCCCGACCTCGACTCGAAGTTCTACGCCGCGACGCAGACCATGGACGAAGCGCGGCATGTCGAGACCTTCGCGAAGTTCCTGCAGGAGAAGGTCGACCTGATGATGCCGGTCAACGACGACCTCGCGTTGCTGCTGAAGGAGTCGTTGGACAAGAAGGAATGGGACTACGCCTACCTCGGCATGCAGGTTCTCATCGAGGGTCTGGCGTTGGCCGCGTTCGGGGTGTTCCGCGACATGGCCACCAACCCGCTGGCCAAGCAACTGCTCGCGTATGTCATGCAGGACGAGGCGCGGCACGTCGCGTTCGGTCGGCTCGCGCTGCGCGACTACTACGCGAACCTGACCGACAAAGAGCGCGACGAGCGCGAGGACTTCGTCGTAGAGGGTTGCTGGTTGATGCGCAACCGGTTCCTCGGCCGCGAGGTCTACGAGACGCTCGACATGCCGGTCGAGCAATGCCTGGAAATCTCGGAGAACTCCGAGATCACCCGCACCTTCCGCTCGCATCTGTTCAGCCGCATCGTCCCGTGCGTCAAGGACATCGGGCTGTGGGGCGAGAAGGTGCAGAAGTGCTACGCCGAGATGGGCGTGCTCGACATGGCCGGGTTCAACCTCGACGAGCTGATGAAGGCCGACGAGGACTACGCCGACCAGATCGACCGGGAGAAGAAGGAGTTCGCCGCCCGCGCCACCGAGGTCGACGAGGCGATCGCGCTCGGCGCGTCCCAGTAGAGCGGTGGACAAGTAGCAACAATGGACGGGTGGACGCGCTCGGGCTGCTCGCCGACGAAGAGCGGCTGCGGGTAGTCGCGGCGCTCGTTCTCGGTGCCGGTACGACGGACGACGTCGCGCAGCGGGCCGGGCTCGAACCGCGTCGCGCCCTCACCGCGCTCACCCGGCTCGAAGCCGGCGAGTTGGTACGACGCGCTGACGACGGAAGCTGGTCGTTCGACATCGCCCGGCTGCGCGAGCTGGCCCGCGCCGCGCGGCCGCGCGACGAGCCCGACGATGTCGGCGACGTCGATGCCGCGACCGCTTCGGTGTTGCGCACGTTCTTGCGGGCCGGTCGGCTCACGCAGATCCCGATGCACGCGGGCAAGCGACGGATCGTGCTCGACCACATCTGCCGGGTCTTCGACATCGGCGTGCATTACCCGGAACGCGAAGTGAACGCGTTGCTGCGCGCCTTCCACCCGGACTACGCGGCGTTGCGGCGCTACCTCGTGGACGAAGGTTTCCTCGGTCGCGAACGCAACATCTACTGGCGGACCGGCGGCACCGTCGACCTCTGAACGAGTAGGCGCCGCAACGAATCCAGCCGCTCCGGATGCGCGTGCCCGGCGGCGACCCACGCGTCGAGTGTGCACACCTCGCGGTCGAGATGGTCGCAGTCAGTCGGGCACTCCGCTGTACCGGGCGAGATGTCCGGGAAGCAGGTCACCAGCCGCACCGAGTCGATGTGCGCGAGACCGAACGAGCGGATACCGGGAGTGTCGACGACCCAGCTCTCGCCGTCGGGCAACGCCAACGCGATCGCGGCGGTCGTCGTGTGCATGCCCTTGCCGGTCGCCGTACTGATGACGTTGACGCGTTGAGCCGCGTCGGGCACGACCACGTTGACCAACGTCGACTTGCCCACGCCGGATGACCCGACGAACACGGTGACTCGGCCGGCCATCAACTCGCGCAACTGTTGCGCCGCGTCGTCGCGCGACTCGGCGCCCGACTCGACAACGGGTATGTCGAGCGGCCGGTAAATCGCGCGGACCGGTTCGGCCGGTCCGAGGTCGACCTTCGTCAGGCACAGGATCGGATCGACACCGGCGTCGTACGCGGCGGCGAGGCAGCGATCGACGAGTCGCGGTTGCGGTTCCGGTGTCGCGACCGAGCAGACGACGACGAGTTGGTCGGCGTTCGCGACGACGATGCGTTCCTGCGGGTCCTCGTCGTCGGCGGTACGGCGCAGCACCGAGCGCCGGTCGTCGACGCGGACGATCCGCGCGAGCGCGTCCGGGCCGCCGGACACGTCGCCGACGACGGCCACCGAGTCGCCGACGACGACCGAGCGGCGGCCTAGCTCGCGGGCCCGCATCGTGACGGCCAGCGTGCCGTCGGCGAGCAGGCAGCCGTAGCGGCCGCGGTCCACCGTGACCACGCGCGCCGGGGTCGCGGTGTCGTGCTTCGGCCGGAGCCGGCTGCGGGGTCGCGAACCGCGCCCGGCCCGCCCGAGCCGGTCCTCGTCGTCCGCGGGGCCCCGGGTCAGCCGGTGCCTCCCGAGACCATCGCCGACCAGGTGTCGACGAACGACGGGAACGTCTTGCCGGTCGTCGCGACGTTCTCGACCAGCACGCCGTCCACCCCGAGCCCGACCACGGCCGCGGCCATCGCCAGCCGGTGGTCGTCGTACGTCCGGAACACGCCGCCGCGCATCGGGCCCGGCGTGATCGCGAGGCCGTCGTCGAGTTCGGTGACCTCGACGCCGAGCCCGCCGAGTTCGGTCGCCAGCGCCGCCAGCCGATCGGTCTCGTGCCCGCGCATGTGCCCGATGCCCGTCAGCCGCGACGGCGACGATGCGAACGACGCCAGCGCCGCGAGCACGCACGCGAGTTCGGAGTTGTCGGCCAGGTCGATGTCGATGCCGTGCAATCTGTCACCGGCGCGGATGGTGAGGCCGGCCGCCGTCTGCTCCACCACCGCGCCCATGCGCTCCAGCACCGACGGCGTACCCGCGCCGGGTTGGCCCGAGCGGGCCGGCCAGCCACGCACGGTGACCGAGCCGCCCGCGACCAGCGGCGCGGCGAGGAACGGCGCGGCCGAGGACAGGTCCGGCTCGACCGTGACCGTGCCGCCATTGATCGCGCCTGGGTGCACGTGCCAGTGCGCGGGCCCGATCTCGTCGACCACCACGTCGCGGTCGCGCAGCATCGCCACGGTCATATCGACGTGCGGCGTACTCGGCAATCGCTCGCCACAGTGCCGTAGCGCCAGCCCCGCGGTGAACCGCGGCGCCGCGAGCAGCAGCGCCGAGACCAGCTGCGACGACGCGCTGCCATCGATCGACAGCGATCCACCGCCGACGACACCGGTGCCGCGGACGGTCAGCGGCAACGCATCGCCGTCGACCGACACACCGAGCCTTCGTAGCCCGTCCACCAGCGCAGCCATCGGCCGCTCGCGCGCGCGGGCGTCGCCGTCGATCCGCACCGGCCCGGCGGCGAGCGCGGCGACCGGCAGCAGGAACCGCATGACCGTCCCGGCCAACCCGGCATCGACCTCGGCCGGACCGCGCAGCCAGCCCGGCGTGACCGTCCAGCGGTCGCCGTCGATGTCGACGCGCGCGCCCAGCGCCCGTAGCCCGCCGACCATGAGTTGCGTGTCCCGGCTGGCCAGCGCGCCCTCGACTACAGTGGGCGCTGCCGCGAGAGCGGCGAGTACGAGCGCGCGGTTGGTCATCGACTTCGAACCGGGCACCGTCACGACCGCGTCGAGCGGCGCGCGCGGGCGAGGCGCCGGCCACGGGTCCGAGGTCACGGCTGGATCGTCCCATCCGTCACTGACCCGCCCCGCGCGCGTTGTAGAGAAGGAACCCAGCCGCCGTTACGAGGGATGTGCAATGCAGCCGGTCCGACTCGCCGCGATGATCGCCGCGTTGGTCAGCGCGGTCGCGCTCACCGGGTGTACCGGCGGCAGCAAGCCGCAGGCGGCACCGCAGCCGTCCCAGTCGCTCTACACGCCACCGCCGTGCCCCGGGCCGGCCAAGGCCATCGCGACGAACTGGCCGAAGTTCCTGCCGGCCGATCTGCCCAAGCCGAAGAACGCGACGATCATGCCGAAGGGCATTTCGACCACCAGCGACGGCGTACACATCGTCCGGTTCACCACGCCCAGCTCGTTGCGCGAGAGCGTGCTGTTCATCGTCAAGAGTTACCCGAAGGCGGGCTACACCCTCGGCCGCGGCGACGCGGAGGCGACCGAAGCTGACGCGCCGTTCGTGCACGGTGACATCCGTGGCGTGACCCGGATCAGCCGGATCGAGCAGTGCCAGACGCTCTGGTTGACCGCCACCGTGAACGTGAAGAACAACCTCGGCGGGACGCCGTTGATCAGCCCGCGCCCGACCTCGACGGGAAGCCCGTCGCCGCTGCCGTTCGGCTGACGGCGCAATAGTCTGCGGGGCGTGACCGGCGGGCAGCTGCTGCAGGCGGTGCTCACCGGGCTGTCGCTCGGCGCGATCTACGGTCTCGT
>JAVEEG010000201.1 GCA_030840585.1 Frankiaceae bacterium
CCGACGTCCGGCCGCTGACTTTGGCGGTGCGCACCGGAGCGCCGTACGCCGTCGTCGCATCGAGTGTGCGCGCGGTCAACCTGCATGCGGACAACGAGCTGCCGTACGACGTGGACGTGCGCTGCCCGGCGCGGTCGGCCGGCCGGCACCGGATCGATCTGTCGGCGGCGACACCGGCCCGGACCCTCGCCAGCGCCGCGATCGAGTTGACCTGCGTGCCCGCGGCGACGCTCCCGGCGGCGGGCGCGGCCGCGGCACCACTCGTCGGTGCGGCGATCGCCCCGGCACCGCCGGCACCGGCGCCCAACCCGGTGCCGCAACCCCAGCCGAACCCCAACCCCAACGCGAACCCGGCGCCGAACCTCAACCTGAACGGGGCGGTGGCGGATCAGCAGCAAGAACAGCAGCAGCTCGCGTTCGCGGAAGCTGACGGGATCGGGCGTACGGACCAACTCGCGATGAGCCGGCTGTTCATGGGCGCGACCGCGATCGTCATGGCGACCGCTTGCTGTGTCGTCGCCGTACGCCGGCGTACCGCGCAGTCTCGCTGCTGAACCGAACCGGATCGGTCGCGCGCGGCTCATGGGGGTTATGCGGCGTTTGTTCACGACGGTGGTTGCGCTGGGGGTGGGCGTCGGCGCGATGTCCGCGCCGTCGGCCTGGGCCGCGACGGCGACCCACAACTGCGGGCACCTGATCGTCGATCCCCGCGGCGACGCGTATCAGTGGTTCCTGCCGACGAAGCCGTACAGCCCGGAGGCGGACCTGCTCTGGGTCGACGCCGTCACGACCGCGTCGAAGTTGACGTTCACGGTGCGGGTGGCGTCGGTGAACCCGAAGCCGACAACCGGCGCCGAGGTCTCTATCTACTTCAGCGTCGACCATCAGGGCGGTACGACGAACTGGCTGGTCAGCGTGAGCCACGAGGTCGACGGCGACTCGTACGTGTTGCAGAACGACGACACGCAACAAGTCACCGCGATCACCGGCAACACGAACGCCAGGGCGGGGACGTATGTCATCGAGGTGCCGCGCGCCGACATCGATGCGAAATTCCGCGGCGCCATGCTGAACGCGCTCGGCGTGATCACTAGTCAGAACGTCGGCGGGGTCGTGGCGAACGCCGGATTCATCGAGCAGAGCACGGGACCGGAGTACAAGTACCGGGTCGGCTACCCCTACGGCTGCCGGCGCAAGTAGCGGCTACCAGGCGTCGTGCAGGACGACATCGGCCCGGCAGGCCGGGCAGGTGACCTGGCGGGCCGGCGATGGCCCGGCAACGAACAACACCAGCGGGACCGGCGAGGAGCATCCCCCGCAGAGCACCGAGACGCCCGTCGGCAGCGAACGGGCCGCGACGCGCACGGAAACGATTGGCATGGCGTCATCATCGGCGGTCAAAGCACGTGGCTGTGGCCACCGCGGCGGATCTAGCCCGACAATGCCCAAAGCGGACTAGATGCCATAGCCCCAACAGATTCCGTCCGGCATCTACCCGGAGCAACACACGGGCCGGCGGAAGGATGGAAGGTGCGCAATCCGTCAGCTCCCGTCGGGCAATGTCCTCTGGAGGACTTGGTCCCACGTAGTGATCCGGCAGTGAGGCATCGGCACGGTCGCCTGAATGAAGGTGGCATGAGCGTCCGCACGCGCATCGACGAGCGCCTCCTCGTGTCGCTCGAACAAAGTCGACCCCGCACAGCAGATCCCGCCGCTCCGTCCGGCGGCGACCGTTGGTCCGAGGTGCCCAGTGTCGTATGGTCCCGGGTCCGCGGCGCACCGCTTGCTGAGTTGGGTGCAGGCGATCCGCGCGTGCGGCGCCGCATCCCGAACGCCCGCGACGATCTCTGGCAGAGGGTTTCGCCACCGATGGCGTCCGAGTGAGAAGACCACGGTCGTCGGGCCAACTGCTGCCACGAGGTCGCGCGCGAAGGCGCGATCGTCGCCGCTGCGGGGAGATCCTCCGTGGTGCGGGAACACGAGCAGATCGGCACGTATGTCTACGCCGCGGGCGAGGATGCGATCGAGGCCGGACCTGTCAACGTCTCCTGCGACGAGAGCGGTGGGGACTCCTCCGACTACAACTCGGACTACGGCCGAGAACGTGTTGGCGTCCAAACGGCCTTCCGGGTGTGTGCTCGGCCGCGGCCCTGTCCCGGCAAGCCCGATATCGGGATGGATGATCTGCAGGTCAACGCCGTCGCTGAGGACGATGGCCCCGTGGCCGGCGTTGAGGTCAGTGGAGACATCGAGGGTGCCGAGTTCGTGTCGATTGAAGGCAAGCGTGCGCAGGTCCTGCCACGTGTCGCTCGTCTTCTGCGCGTCGGGGTTGAACCAGAGGCGTCCGATCGAGATGGTGTCGTGAGATAGCAGCGCGACCGCGCCCCCCAGATGGTCACGATCAGCGTGCGAGAGCACGAGGTGCTCAACACGTGCCGTGTGCGTGCGTAGGAGTTCGTCGGGGAGCGTCTCGCCAGGCGGCGCGTCCACGACAGCCACTGCGTCCTCATCGCGGATTATCGTCGCGTTGCCATGGCCTACATCAAGGATCGCTACCGAGGCGCGGATACCGCCCGTCTCAGGAGTGCGCGCAGTGGTCACGCCATCCACTCCGGCGGCGGTTCGGCAGCCAACTTGAATTCGCGAAAGTAGAGTTCCGCCTGCTCGGGGGCATAGATGTTCACCTCCGCGAGGAAGCGCCGCCCGGGCAACTCATTGAGCTGCAGGCCAGTGTCCTCAGTCAAGAGAGTCGCTGGCACGAGCACAGCCTCGGCCGGGCGCCACGCTGACACGAAAACTTCCGCAAGCGGGAGGTCTCCGGCGTCGACGCTTTCGACCCTGACGATGGTGCGGTACGCCTTGCGGCCAGGCGTGAAGTGCCCGTGCACCTCCCGCTGCGCCAGCTGTAGAGCCTGCGCCACGGCTTCGGGTGAGTTGTCCGTGCCCTTGCTCAGGACGCGCGGGATCCGGTCCCGCCACCGGCGGATCGAGGCAACCTCGTCAGCATTCGAGTATCCCGTCAGCAGCACGGCGGGCAGGCCGCGCTCGCGGCACAGAGCTGCAACCTGCGCTCCGTCGTAGGGCACCGTCACCACCTGGCTCAAGCGGTGATCACACACCACAGCCCGCGCAACATCCGACAGATTTGCCAGGAGCGCCTCGACCGTCTCCGGCAGTTGCACACGTATCGGCTCGAAGTCGGCGTCCTTCAGCAGGTCGGCGGTGCCTTCCGCGTCGACATCGACATCGTCCACGACTGCGACCGCGTCGCCGGGTGCGAGTTCGTGCTCGTGGAGAGCCGTCACAGTGCGCCCGCGTCTGTTGCCACGCACGGCAGTTCGATGACGAACTCCGCCCCGCCGAGTTCGCCCTTCGCGCGCGCCTCGACGTTGCCGCGCAAGTCGCGAACGATGTCGCGGACGATCGTGAGGCCGAGGCCGGTTCCAAGCTCGCGCGTGGTTCGCCCAGGCAGCCACACCTCATCGACCGTCAACGTTCGAATCCCGGGGCCGCTATCCGCGAAGGTGAGCCGCAGCGTGTTCCCCCGCCGAAGAGTTTCGATGCGGACGGTGCGTGCCGACCGCGCTTGTCCTTCACCGAAGAAGTGCACAGAGTTGGAGAGGAGGTTCGCGATTACTGCCTCGATCGCCGCCGCGGTGGTCAATACCCTTGGGCTGCCCGGGTCAAACTCCGTCGTCACCGCCACGCCAGAGTCCGCCAAGTACGGGCCGAAAATGTCGAGTGTCTCCACGATCGCGCGATTTACATCGATGGCGCCCGGGCGTCGCTTCGCCCTCCTCAGCATCCTCAGGGGAAGCTCGGCAAACGTCCGCATGGACGCAACAGCTTGAAGTACGCGCCGGAAAGGGTCGGCGTAGCGCTCGTCGAAGACCGCTCGCAAGTCGTGCTTTGCACGCCGCTGCAGCGTGGTGGTCACCTGCTCCACGATGTTCACGGGACGCAGCGTCTCGTGCGCGAACACAGCGGCGGTCGTCCCGACTGTTCCGAGCGTCCGGTACAGCTGCAGGTCGTCCGCAACCACCTGCAGCTGCCTGCCAACGGCCTTCTGATAGTCGGTGACCGCCCGTTCAACTTCCTGCCGGACGCCGGTGGGGAGCCTGTGGACGACCTCGTCCATTTTTAGGGCTGCGCGCTCGAAGGCGTCATCGGTACGAGTACGGGTGCGCTCCTTCGTCGCCTCGCGCAGGCGCATACGTTCGTCCGCGGCCCATTCGAGCGCGTCGAGCGCGAACCGGCGCAGCGCGACGAACGCGTCGTTCTCCACGAAGCCTGTCCGGTCCGTCTTCGGTGTCAGCAGGTTGTCCTCGCCTGTAACGACGACGCGGCCAACGGAGTTGTTCGTTGACGGTCGAAGCTCTGGACTGCTCGCCCGACGGAGGTTCATATCCAGCCAGTCGTGCCCGGGGTCCCCGTACGGGTGGACACGCAGGTCGCGGTGGAACAGGTGCACCCCGCCGACAACGTCCAGCCAGTCTTGGACGGCTCGGACCGTATTGTCCGAACGCCGCGCGTCGAAGCTGATCTTGCTGAGGTTGAACATCCACAGTTCGAACCTTGCGTCTGGTGAAGCGTATGTGTCGTCACCCGCGTCACTGGCTTGTCGCCGGGACTTCCGCGTCCTGCGAAGCCTTTGGTGCCCCGCCTTCGCCAACTCGCGCCCCCGCCAGTCGCGCAAACTCGCCTCGGCACGCCCGTTCGCGAGCTCGGCGACCAGCAGGTATTCGTGCTCCCCGAAATACGCCTCGTCGACGAGCTTCTGCATCGCTTCATACTCCGGCGCCTCCAGGACCGCGCGGAATGTGTTCTCTGCCGGAAACGGCCCGGTGAGAAGCACGAGTGCCCGGGCCAGGCGGTTGACGTCCCGTGCTGCCAACGCCTGCCGAAGACCGGTCAGCTCGACGCAGGTACCCGTGGCCTTCCGGCTCACCCGACTAATCAGGAGCAAGGGCACGTCCTCGACAGCCGTGGCCGAGTCGAACTCGCGCCAGTCGATGCGCAGCTCATGCTCGCGGCGCGCGCGGGCGCGGACCACAGCAGTCGTTACAAGCCGCGCTTCGTGCCCGAGCCGCAGCGCGGCGAGGCGGCCGAGGCCCTTCTCGCCCACACGCCGCCGGCCGCTCGGACTGTGCGTGCGGCGGACCTTCGCCGACCGACCTAGCAGGAGCCAGCCGTTGCGGATGTCGTCGGCGTCCATGCCCACGCCGTCGTCGCTCACGACGACGCGACCGCCGGGTGTCCCGACGTTCTCCAGCGTGACAGTGCAGCATGTTGCATCTGCGTCGTATGCGTTGCGGACGAGCTCTATGATTCCGAGGTCTGGGTGCGGCACCAGCTCCTCGCCCAGGCGCACCAGGATCTCCGGCGCGAAGCGGAGGTGCTCTGTCATGCAGGTTCCCTCCGAACAGAAGGTTCTCACCAAGCGGGCGTGCTCCTTCGACCCTACGGCGCGGCTCGGACACATGTCGGTACACCGTTTAGTTCGATACGCCTGCGAGCAGACGATTCTGCACACGATGCGTCCTCGGCCGCCTGTACCGTCATCGCCGTGAGAGGCCAAGGCGGGTGACTTCGTTCGGGACTGCGACGCCTTATGCCGCCTACGTAGCGACGCTGGAGGGCCTTGCGGAGGACGTCCGCGCCGGCCGCGCCGACCCGCGCAAGCTCGCCGCAGCGCTCGACGGCGAGGCGGCAGCGGAGGTCCGCCGCTTACTCCCGCTGGACTATCGGCGCGAGGTGGGGGCGTTCTTCACCAACTCGTCCGTTCGCGCGATCGTGACGGCGCTGCTGCGCGAGCATGGGCGCCCGCCGTACTTCGACGCTGCATGCGGCGCGGGCGACCTCCTACTCGCGGCGGCCGAAACCCTGCCTCGCCCTGTCGCGACGCCCGAGCTGCTTCTGGCTTGGAGTACCGCGCTCCGCGGGACCGATCTGCATCCGGAGTTCGTAGCCGCCACCCGCGCCCGCTTGTGGTTGGCAGCTGTCGCCGGAACGCCAGCGTCCGGCGGAGTGCCTGACCCAAAGATGGCCTTCGCTGGCGTGGGGACAGGCGACGGGATCGACGCGCTGCGCGCGTGTGCCCCGCCGCCGCAGACAGTCGTGCTGAACCCTCCGTTCGGTGCGGAGCCGGCGCTGGCCAAATGCTCGTGGGGGACGGGGATGGTGCCCCGAGCTGGACGATTCACCGAGCAGGTCGTCATCGCGATGCGCCCTGGCACGACGCTTGTCGCGGTGCTACCCGACGTATTGCGCACTGGCGCACGCCTTGCACGGTGGCGCGCTGTAATCGAGCAGCACTTGGACATCCGCGAAGTGCGCCGGATCGGTCTGTTCGACGCGCACACAGCCGTGGACGTGTTCGCGCTCGTCGGCGTCCGCCGTTCCGCTCCGGCGGCGACCCAGTCCCCTGTGGCCTGGTGGCCAGGGGCAACCGCAACCCGGCGGGCCGCGACCGTCGGCGACCGCTTCGAGGTCAACGTGGGCGCCGTCGTCGACAATCGGGACGCGCACGTCGGGCCTATCCGTGCCTTTGTCGTAGCGCGCGGGTTGCCGAGCGGCGGCCGCGTCACCCGCATCGCCGGGCGACGCCGCTTCGCCGGGCGCGTCTTCGCGCCGCCGTTCGTGTTGGTGCGCCGGACTAATGCTCCGTCGAGAGGGCTGCCCCGTGCCCGCGGCGTGCTCGTGACCGGCAAGCGCCGCGTCGCCGTCGACAATCACCTCCTTGTGCTGAGTCCGCGCAGTGGGCAGCTGGCCGACTGCGAGGAACTGCTCGACGTCCTTGAGAGACCAGCAACGACCACGTGGTTGAACGAGCGCATTAGGTGTCGACACCTCACCGTCGGCGCGCTCCGTGAAGTGCGGTGGGGCTAGCGGCATGGGCCAGGAGCACACAGCTTGCTCACCACGCCGACAACCTCACGTTTCCGAGAGAGTCGCCTGCGTTCACAGTTGGCTAGACCTGTGCAGTGTCTGACGAGACGGAAGAGCCGCGGGTGGGTGAATTGGTCATTGCGGCCAGCGAATCGGGCGCTGTCAGACGACGAGAGGAGAATCGTCGTTGTCGTCGTCACTGGGCGCGGTGTGCTTGCCAGTTCACCGAGGTGGTACCAACGTCCCGTCGGCTCGGCCTACAGTTGGGGAATCGTATAGGTGAGCGACGCTCGACCTCACCATTTGATTTGACGCACCCCGTTAAGTGCGCACGCAGCGTGTTCGGAAGCGCGCGAGCCATGGGTGTGCGGATCCCAGCCCGTCAGGCACGCCAAGGCACGGATGGCACGTACTGGCTGCGGCGGCAAGCACCATGAACTAACGGTGGTCCCAGACAGACTCGAACTGCCGACATCCTCGTTGTAAGCGAGGCGCTCTAGCCAACTGAGCTATGGGACCGCCCGGCCAGGATACGGCGACGATGCGCGCCGGCTCAGCGCTCGAAGCGCCGGCGTAGGGCCTCCTCGACGTCCGCGGCGAGCGAGCCGTCGCCCGCCGCCGCAGTGCCGCCGGCCGCCTTCGCCCACGCACACTGCCGGCAGCGGGTCTCCCCCAGCGCCCGCACCAGCATCGTGGAGCCGCAGCCGCCGCAGCGGTCGAGGTCGGCGACCCAGTCGTGCGCCTGCTGGCAGTCCGGGCAGACGAGTACCTGCTCGTCCCGCACCACCCCGCGCTTCCACGGACTCGGTCCCTTGCCGGGATCGGTCTGGCGGGTACCGCAGCGGTAGCAGGGCACGGCGACTCAGAGCTCGGCGATGGCCTTCTCGTACGCCGCGACGTCGCGCGGCTGCCCCAACTCGGTCCGCACGGTCCACCGCACGACACCGCGCCGGTCGATCAGGAAGCTGCCGCGGTCGGCCGCGCCGAGCGCGTCGTTGAACACGCCGTACGCCGACGCCACCGCGCCGTGCGGCCAGAAGTCCGACAGCAACGGGTAAGTGAGACCCTCCCGGTCGGCGAAGGCGCGCAACGCGCCGACGCTGTCGCACGAGACGGCGAGCACCTGCACATCGCCGACGCCCTCGCGCAAGGCAGCCAACTCGCCGGTGCACACGTTCGTAAAGGCAAACGGATAGAAGACCAGCAAGACGTTCGAGCGGTCGCGGTAGTCGGACAGCCGGTGGACCTGCGCGTGCTGGTCCCGTAGCTCGAAGTCCGGCGCCTGGTCGCCGATCGCGGGCCCAGTCACCGGCCCTTGCCCCGCGCCGCCTTCGGCGCGACCAGCCGCGCGCCGTTCCAGTCGCGGCCGGCGCTGATGCTGCTCGTCTGCTGCAATCCGGCCGTGGGCGCGGCTTCGCTGATGTCGCTCGGCTCGACGTGGCCAGCGCGCGCGGCCTTCGGGGTCAGCAACCAGATGACACCACTGTCGGCGAGCGGCGCGAGCGCATCGACGAGTGAATCGACGAGGTCACCGTCGCCGTCGCGCCACCAGATGAGTACGACGTCGACCACGTCGTCGTAGTCGTCGTCGACCAGCTCTTGTCCGCTTGCGGCGACGATCGTCTGGCGCAGCTCCTCGTCGCAGTCGTCGTCCCAGCCGACCTCTTGGACGACGGCGCCGGCGCTGATGCCGAGCTTCTCCGCCAGCCCGTGTTGACCTGCCGCGCTGCCGGCGGTGGCGCTCACGTGTCCATCCCTCCTCGAACGGTGTGCGTCGATCATGGACGCACCGTGATGCGTAGTCCACCGGTCCGCGGCGTTCCGCGCAAGTGTCCGGCGGTCAGCAATCGAACATGCGTACGACGACCGCCGCCCGGACGGGGCTGTCCGGGCGGGCTCGCAGGCGGCAGACTGACCCGGTGGCAGTCGATCAAGCGGCCCACGGCCACGAGCCGCACCGGCCCGACGACGCCCACGCGCACGACCATGACCATGACCACGACCACGGGCATGAGCACGAGTCCGCCGGCTGGCTCAGCCGGCTCCGGCACGCGATCACTCCGCACAGCCACGATTCCGCCGTAGCGGTCGACAGCGCGCTGGAGGCGAGCGACCGCGGCATGCGGGCGCTACTGCTGTCGCTCTCGGTGCTCGGCGCCACCGCTGTCATCCAGGCGGTCGTCGCGGCGCTATCCGGATCGGTCGCGCTGCTTGGCGACACCCTGCACAACGTCGCGGACGCGCTGACCGCGCTGCCGCTCGGACTCGCCTTCTGGGTCGGCCGCCGGCCCACGAACCGCCGCTACACGTACGGCTACGGCCGCGCCGAGGATCTCGCCGGCGTGCTGATCGTCGTACTCATCGCGGGGTCGAGCGCACTCGCCGCGTACGAGGCGGTCAGCCGGCTGGTGTCCCCCGGGCACGTGCACCACCTCTGGGCGGTCGCGGTGGCGGCGGTCGTCGGGTTCGCCGGCAACGAGGTCGTCGCGCGCTACCGGATCCGGGTCGGTCGGCAGATCGGTTCGGCCGCGCTGGTAGCCGACGGCTTACACGCGCGTACCGACGGCTTCACCTCGCTGTCGGTGTTGCTCGGTGCGGGCGGTGTCGCGATCGGCTGGCGGTGGGCCGACCCGGTCGTCGGCCTGCTGATCACCGCCGCGATCCTCGTCGTACTTCGAGATGCGGCCCGCGAGGTGTATCGCCGGCTGATGGATGCGGTCGATCCCGCCCTCGTCGATCAGGTCGAGCAGGTACTGCGGGCGACGCCGGGCGTGCTCGACCTCGGCGACACCCGGGTGCGCTGGATCGGGCACAACCTGCGGGCCGAGTGCGAGGTGGTGGTCGCGGCCGACATCAGCGTCGTCGACGGCCACCGGATCGCCGAGGAGTGCGAGCACCAGCTACTGCATGAACTGCCGCGGCTGTCCGCCGCCATGGTGCACGCCGACCCCTACGGTCACGTGCACGAGATGACCGCGCACCACGCGAACTAACCGCGCAACAGCGACAGCCGTACCGAACGCACCGGGTTGTCGACGTTCAGGTCGACGAGGCAGATCGACTGCCAGGTGCCCAACGCCAGCCGCCCGTCGAGCACCGGCACCGTGCAGTACGGCGGGATCAGCGCGGGCATGACGTGCGAGCGGCCGTGACCGGGCGAGCCGTGCGCGTGCCGCCACCGGTCGTCGGCCGGAAGCAACTCGCGCAGCGCGGCGAGCAGGTCGTCATCGGAACCACTCCCGGTCTCAAGGATCGCCAGCCCGGCGGTGGCATGCGGCACGAAGACGTGCAGCAGCCCGTCGCCACCGCACGCATCGACGAACTCGGCGACCCGACGAGTCAGGTCGACGACAACCTCCGCGGTACCGCTACGCACCTCGATCGTCGTGGTCTCCACCCCACCGAGCCTGCCACCCGCACCCACCCGTGCCCACCACCCCCACTTCGGAGGGCTGGTGACCAAATCGCCGGCCGTTTTACGGCGTGTCGTGGTCGCCAGGTCTCCGAAGTGGAGGTGGGGGGTGGGCGGGGCGCGGCGTAGGTTTGACCTATGGCTTCGCAATCAGGGCAGGGGCGCAATCGGTACTCGGTCATCAGCGACGGGTTGCCGAGCCAGATCCCCGACGTCGACCCGGCTGAGACGCAGGAATGGCTCGAGTCGCTCGACGGGGTCATCGACTCCGCGGGCCCGCGCCGGGCTCGATTCCTGATGCTGAAGATGCTCGAACGCGCCCGCGAACGCCAGGTCGGCGTGCCCGCGCTGCGCAGCACCGACTACGTCAACACGATCCCGGCCGAGGCCGAGCCGTGGTTCCCCGGCGATGAGTACGTCGAACGCCGGATCCGCGCGTACATCCGCTGGAACGCGGCCATCATGGTCACCCGCGCGAACACCCGCACCAACGTCGGCGGGCACATCGCAACGTACGCGTCCAGCGCGAGCCTTTACGAGGTCGGCTTCAACCACTTCTTCCGCGGCAAGGAAGGCGGCGAGTCCGGCGACCAGGTCTTCATCCAGGGTCACGGCTCCCCCGGCATTTACGCCCGCGCATTCCTCGAAGGCCGGCTGACCGAGACCCAGCTCGACGG
>JAVEEG010000059.1 GCA_030840585.1 Frankiaceae bacterium
ACAAGATCGGCGCCTGATAAGCCGGTGATGTAAGACAAGTAACCAGGTACGAGCGGCAGCACGCACGGCGACAGGAACGACACCAGCCCGGCCAGCATCGCCACCGGGATCGCGAGCAGCAGCGAGCCGCTGGCCGCGTGCCCGAACGTGCTGCCTGCGTCTGCGAGCACAACGGGACTCATGCCGGCTCGGCGAGGACGTGCTCGACCAGGTCGCGCAGTTGGGTGTAGAGGATCTCGCCGCTCTGCCGCGCCGCGATCCGCCCGGACCGGTCGAGGACGACGGTCGTCGGCGTTGCATTCGGGGTCAAGCCGGCGAAGCGCAGCGCGAGCAGGTTCGATGGGTCGTCGATGCTCGGATAAGTGATCCCGTGAGTGCGCTCGAACGCCCGGCCGCTGGCGGGATCGTCGCGGACGTCGATGCCGAGGAACTCCACCCCGCGTGACTTGTCGTCGTCGTACACCTGTTGCAGTGCTTTGGCCTCGGACTGGCAAGGCGCGCACCACTGGCCCCAGAAGTTGACGACGACGACCTTGCCCTTCCACTGCGACAGGTCGAAGTGGCCGCCGTCGATGAGGCTGCCGCTGATGCCGTGCACCTCATGCCGGTGGCCGACCGGCACGAACGTGAGCAGCGCGTCGCCGGAGACATAGCCGTTGGAGCCGCCGACGCCCTGATCGACGGCATGGTTACCGGAACACGCGACGGCGGCCCCGAGCAGGGGCAGCAGCGCGAACGCGAGACGGGTACGGCGGGGACGGAGCATCGCCAACCATTGTGGCTGAGGGCCGGCAGGTGAGTCGGGCCCGGCGCCGAAGTGAGGCGGCACCCTGACGTCCGCTCGCACCGACAGGATTTCCTATGCGGCTCAAGCTGTTCGTCCCGATTGCCGTCCTCAGCGTCGCCGCCCCGCTGGCCGCCCGCGCCGACATCGGCGGGACCGCGGCGCCGTCGGCCCCGACCGCGCCCACGAGCGCGCAGGACCGCTCGGTCGACCCGGTCGTGCTCGCCGGCAACCAGTTCCCGAGTTGGTCGGCCGGACCGGAGCTCGTCGCGCGCGAGCCGGGGTCGCCGCTGAACAGCTCGACGGTGGACCAGCAGGGCAACGGCCCGCAGCAGGCGCAGAGTGACTGTTATCACCCGGGCCAGAACCCCTACGACCCGTCCGACAACGGCGACCACAACTGCGTGCAGAGCTCGCGGCTGCCGAGTGCGAACAACACCGCCGCCGACGCCGCGAACGGCGCGCTGAACACGAACATCGGCGCCGACGTCGACCGGATCGTCGGTTACCGCTGGGACGCGAGCCGGCGGCAATTCGTCCAGTTCCCGTTGCAGGTCGACGAGAAGTTCACCCGCTTCCTGTCCAACAACGCGTCAGGTTTCGCGTTTTACTCGGGCGTCGACCAGGAGACCAACTACGCGTTCGACCGCGAGGGTTTCCGCTACAGCTCGGACCAGTCCCAGACCACCGCCGGCGGCGACCCGTGCGTCCCCGAGCCGGCCAAGGGCAGCCCGGACCTGAATGCCAAGGGCTACTCGGCCCAGGCCGACCCGATCCGCGGTCTCGACGACAACGACGAGGTCGCGTTCATGTGGCGCGACGCGGGAGCCGCTGCAGCACCAGCGGGTACGACGCTGCCGAGCGGCGTGCTGTCGTCGTACCAGATCGCGGTCGCCGATCCGTCCAACCCGGCTGCGATCCGCTACGCCTACGTCGCGCTCGCGAGCTCGGACACCGAGCCTGGCTGGACGCAGAAGGTCAACCCGCACGGCAAGCCGGTCGGCGGCCCGCCGCAGACGATCGCGCAGTGGAACGCCGAGCACGGCTACGTCCACTACACCCGCGATGCGACGGCGGACATTTTCCAGTACTCGCAGTCGTCGTACGGCGACTACGGCGCGGCGCCGAAGGGTCCGTACTGCACGATCAACGCCGACGGCACGCACACGCCGAGCACGGTGCACGGGACGTACGCGCAGCGGCGACCCGGCGACGGCGCGTGGGTGACGACGGCGCGCTACGCGTTCCGGTACGACGGCCGCTGGCTCATGACGCAGCTACGCATCTGCCCGGCGCGGGCGAAGTGCGGGCTCGACGACACCGGCGTGCCGCAGGGTTACGGCGACAACATCATCGACCAGTGGAAGGCCCGCGCGTTCCAGCAGCGGCCGAGCGGGACGACGCCGTGCTGTGGCTACGAGGAAGAGGTCAACAACTGGGGCGGCTCGTCGATCCTGTTCGGTGAGCGGTGGGGATCGGTGCGCGTGATCCGGGCCGCATGGGGATCGGACTCGTCGACCAACAACATCAAGACCGAGGTGTTCTACCCGGACACGATCAGCTTCGGTGACAACCTGCGGGTGCACGTGATCCCGCCGTTCGACGGCATCTACGTGATGTGGGACTACCGGGCCGGCAAGGTCGCGACGTACTACAACCCGTGGCAGCCGGCCGGCGCGCGGATCGACGGCGCGAACGACGAGGTGTTCGGCAACCAGCGTTGGACCGTGCAGCAGGGCGGCGTCGAGGTGCAGGACACCGACAACGTCCCGGTGGTGGGTCCGCAGGACGTCAAGGTCGGCACCACCGACCCGAACGGCGACTGCCATGTCGCCGGGCAGAAGAGCATCTGCAACGACATCGACATGTTCGACCCGGCGTTCGATGGCCCGGTCGGGGCGCTGAACTGGGAGGAGATCGCCGGCGCGAACGGCGGCGTCGTCACCCGGTGGTCGGTGAAGCAGCACAGCGCCGGCGACGCGTACTCGCTGATCGCGACGCCGTACTACCGGGACGACTCATGCTTCGACGACGGCACCGGCAGCGACCCCGGCATCCACGTGCGTCCGCGCTCGGTCGACTCGGGCGAGGCGGCGACGTACTTCGATCCGTCCGACCCGACCGGCGGGGCGAACCACGACGGGATGAAGCCGCGGGTCTGCTGGCAGCCGTCGGATGGCGACCCGCACGACGCGTCGATCGGCGACGGCCGGCCGCGGAAGTTCTGGAACGCCGACATCGCGACGCACGGCTTGCACCTGAACCTGATCGCCGACTCGGACAACGCGTACCAGACCGAGCCGATCGACGAGGTCGACTCGGTGCAGCGCATGGTGGTGCTGCCGCCCGAGGTCGTGGACCCGACCCGGTCGACGACCGGAACGGTGAACGTGGGCGAGCAGTACGGCCGCAGCGTCGAGTTCCCGCTGCAGCCCGTGGTGACGCCGTTCTCGTAACGCTCACCACGCACGAAGAAGCGGGTTGACCAGATACGAAACTGGTCAACCCGCTCTGTGCTCGACTACGCGGTGCTCGATTAAGCGGTCGTGCGACGACGGCGGTTAGCTGCGAGCACCAGGAAGCCGGCGCCGGCAATAAGCAGCACTCCACCTGCGGCGATCATCGGGACGACGAACGCTCCAGTGAACGGCAGCGACGAGGTAGTCCGCACAACTCGGAGCCCCAACACCTTCGTCGTGGTTGTCGGCTTGCGGACGGTCTTGGTTCCGAGCACGGACGAGCAGAAGTGGTTGGCCGCCGTAGGCACGCACTTGGTTCCGCACTCCGGTCCGGTCGGGTTGGTCGTGCAATCGCTGCCACCGGTCGTCGGCGTCGTACAGCCGGTGTGCGCCGGGTTGGTCTGGCCGATGCCATGGTTGCGATCGCACTCGTAGCCAGCGTTCGGGTCAGAGCCGTCGGGGTACTGGCCGGGCGGGTTCTTGTTGTCCGCCTTGCCTACACACCCGGCACATGGCTTGCCGACCGCCGCGCCGTTGCCGTTCCCGTTGCCGGACGCACTGCCATCGCGGGTCGAGCAGTACGGACCACTCGGGCAGGCACCGTTCGCGCCGCCGGCGTTCTGATCCGCATTCGAGACCGGCTGCGGTTCGGTCGAGTCACCGGACGTGCCAGCGGTCCCCGACGAGTGGCCAGACGCCCCCGCGGCGTGCTCGCCCGATGCGTGGTGAGCTCCAGATGCGCTGTGCGCGTCGGACGCGTCGTGCGTTGCGGCCTGGGAATGCGCCGGGGGCGAGTCCTTGGCGGGTGCGGCCGTGCCCGCCCCGGCGAGCGGGCCGAGCAGCAAGGCGCCGCTACCCAGAATGGGCAGCACGAGCAGTAGGTAAGAGTTCTTCTTGCGACGGACAATCACAGGGGGCCTCCAGATGCCGACCGGGTCGTAAAACCCGGCCGCCGCCATCTAGGCCGGTCTCGCCATTGGCTCCCCGGAAGGGTTCAGGCGACCGAATTTTCCGTTTAGGCCGGAGTCTCGAGCCTCGGACACCCTTCGCGGATCAACGCACTCCGCCCGAGGTTGGCGCTCCCGGACATTAAGTGTCCTACCCGCGGCGGACCCCTCGGAACCGCCGCCGGGCGGTCAGGAGCCCGGCTTCACGCAGCTGCGAGCACCGGCGACGTACGTCTTCGACGAGCTGGCCCAGTCGGCGATGTCGTACTCGCCGCCCGGCCGCGCGAACACGCTGACGTATGCGGTGTGCTCGTGCCAGGAGTACGCGCGCAACGTCGTCAGCCGCTGGCCGAGCGCTACCCCGCCGGAGCCGGCAAGGGCGGAGCGGGCGATGGTGGCCCTGATCTCGTTGCGCTGCTCGTCCAGCGTGACGCGTACGTTCGCGGCAATTTCGGACTCGAACCAGCTTGGGCTCTGCCCGTCGTACCCGGCCAGGACACCCGCCTTGCCATAGAGACCACCCTGGCCCCAGCGGGCATCGAGCACATACGTCGTGGAGCCGGCGGCGAAAATCGCGCTCCACCGCCACATGTCCGGCGCGACGCCTTCGCCGAACGCGAGCTTCTTCACCCGGATCGCGGTCGTCACCCACTTCGCGTTGACCGAGACGTCCGCGGAGACGATGTCGAGCGACGGCTCGTTCGTCGGCACGGGGGCCTGCGGCGGACCCGCCGTGGTGTCGCCCGGCTTGTCGGTGACCAGGTCGCAGGCCGGCCTGGTCGCCGCGTGCAGCGGCGCGACCCCTGATACGCCGAGCGCACTGGCCGCTACGACGATCCCCACCACTAAGCGGCGCATGAATACTCCCTCGGTCCGGCTCGTCCCCGTCACCCATCCAGTACGACGAGACCGCCGGCGCGTCACTCGATGGAGCTAAGCGCCGCCGATGGTGCGGCGTCCTGCTGCACCGGCCGGCTCGCTGTAGTCGACCCGGACGATCGCGTCGCCGTCGTACACCAACGACGTGATCGAGCCGAGTGCGCACTCGCGCCGGTCCGGGCGGTGCCAGAGCCTCTGCTGTTGCGCCGCGAGCCGCGCGACCCAGATCGGCAGTTGATGGCTCACCAGCACCGCCTCGGCGGCGCGGATCGCGTCGCGCGCGTCGGCCGCGGCGGCGAGCATCCGGGCGGCGACATGCGTGTACGGCTCGCCCCACGACGGGCGGGTGGGGTTGCGCAGGTGCCGCCAGTTCGCCGGTCGGCGCCAGGCGTCCCGGGTCCCCTCGAACACGTTCGCGCTTTCGATCAGCCGCTCGTCGACGCCGGGAGTTAAGCCGAGGGTCGCCGCGATCGGCTCCATCGTCTGCACCGCCCGCTCGAGCGGCGACGACCGCGCGAGCTGGATGTCCCGGCCGGTCAGCGCCGCCGCCGCCTGCTCGGCCATCCGCTCGCCGGCCTCGGAAAGCCGGAAGCCGGGAAGCCGGCCGTAGAGCACGTGATCCGGGTTGTACACCTCGCCGTGGCGGACGAGGTGGACGATCGTCGTCTCAGCCACGGGCGGCCGCTCGCGCCGCGGCCGGCAACGCATCCGCGATCTGCTCCAACGCAGCGTCGTCGTGCGCCGCGCCGACGAACCACGCCTCGTACGCCGACGGCGGCAGGTACACACCGGCGTCGAGCATCGCGTGGAAGAACGCCGCGTACGCCGATACGTCCTGGGTGCGTGCGGTCGCGTAGTCGACGACTTCGGTCTCGGTGAGGAAGATGCTGAACAGATTGCCGGCGGTGCTGAGTCGATGCGGCACGCCCGCCTCGGTCAGCGCGCTGGTCGCGAGCGACGCGACGCTAGCCGCGGTCTTGTCGAGATGCGCGTACACGTCGTCGGTGCACAGCCGCAGTTGCGCCAACCCGGCGGCGACCGCAACAGGGTTCCCGGACAGCGTGCCGGCTTGGTAGACCGGGCCGGCGGGGGCGAGTTGATCCATGACATCGGCCCGGCCACCGAACGCGGCGGCCGGCAGCCCACCGCTCATCACCTTGCCGAAGGTGAAGAGGTCCGGGGTGACGCCTTCGAGCCCCCACCAGCCGGCCGGGCCAACGCGGAAGCCGGTCATGACTTCGTCGAGGATCAGCAGCGCCCCATGCGCGTGGGTCAGTTCGGCGAGCGCGGCGTTGAAGCCGGGCAATGGCGCGACGACGCCCATGTTCGCCGCCGCGGCTTCGGTGATGACGCACGCGATGTCGTCGCCGTACTCTTCGAACGCGGCGCGCGCCGCGGTGACGTCGTTGTACGGCAGGACGATCGTGTCGGCCGCGCTCGCGCCGGTGACGCCGGGCGTGTCCGGCAGCGCGAATGTCGCGAGGCCGCTACCGGCACTGGCGAGCAATGCGTCGACGTGGCCGTGGTAACAGCCGGCGAACTTCACCACTTTGCTTCGGCCGGTGGCGCCGCGGGCCAGCCGGACCGCGCTCATGGTCGCCTCGGTGCCGGAGTTGACCAGCCGGACCCGCTCGACCGGCCCGACCCGCGCGACGATCTCCTCGGCGAGCGCAACCTCACCGGGCGTCGGGGTGCCGAACGACAAG
>JAVEEG010000067.1 GCA_030840585.1 Frankiaceae bacterium
CGGCAGCGGACGGTCTCGGCGTCTCACCGTTGTCGGTGGCGCTGGCGTGGGTACGTGACCGGCCGGGTGTCGTCGCGCCGATCGTCGGTGCCCGTACGGCCGGCCAGTTGAAGGGCTCGCTCGACGCTGACGAGGTGACGTTGCCGGAGGAGATCCAGGCGGCGTTGGACGACGTGTCCGCGCCGTCGATCGGTTATCCGGAGGCGTGGTCACGGTCCTGACGCTGCGGCAGCTCGCGGCCGAGCCGGAGTTGCTGGCCGCGGCTGTGCCTGGTGACTTGCGGGTCGTTACGTCGTTGCGCGAGCAATGGCCGGCGTCGTTGGTGGCAGCGGCGACCTCGTTGGCGGAGTTGCGCGCGCGTGCCTCGTCGCGACTGCGGGACGCGTCGTCGATGATGCTGACCGCGGTCGGGTTGGAGCAGGCTACGTCGTCTGTCGTGGCTTTGCATCGTGCTCGGCGCGTGGCGGCGTCGGCGTCGTCAATCGTCGACTTGTGTTGCGGCATCGGCAGCGACCTCCGCGAGCTCTCCGCTGCCGGCGTGCGTGCGATCGGCGTCGATCGGGACGAGACGCATGCGTGGTGCGCTCGCTACAACTCCGGTGTGCCGGTCGCGGTCGCCGACGTACGCGATGTGCGGCTCGCGTCTGTCGAGGCGGTGTACGTCGACCCCGCGCGGCGGTCCGGTGACCGGCGCGGCGGTTCCGAGCCGCCGCTGTCCTGGTGTCAGGCATTGCCGGTCGCGCAAGTGGCGGTGAAAGCCGCACCGGGTCTGGACATGGCGTTGGTGGCGGCCGGTTGGGAAGTGGAGTTCGTCGCAGAGGGGCGGGACTTGAAGGAGGCATGCCTGTGGTCGCCCGCGTGGGCGACGGCAGGGCGTCGAGCGACCGTGCTGCCTGCGGGTGACTCTCTCGTCGCCGACCCGTCCACTCCCCCGGCGCCGATCCGACCGCCGGGGCCTTACGTCGTCGATCCGTCGCCGGCCGTGACGAGAGCGGGTGCGGTCGCCGATCTGGCCGCGATGCTGGACGGCTGGCAGATCGACAAGCAGATCGCGTTCCTATGCACCGACTCGCCCGTGTCGACACCGTTCGGCCGGACGCTCGAAGTGGCCGCAAGCCTGCCGTTCGGGGTGAAGCAGCTGACCGCCGAGTTACGCCGACTGGATGTCGGCGCCGTGGACTTCCGGCGTAGAGGCTTGGCCGGCGATGTGGAGGACCTGCGGCGTCGAGTCAAGCTCACCGGCTCCCGCCAAGCCGTCGTCCTGCTGACCCGCGTAGACGACAAGCCATGGACGCTGGTCTGCTTCCCCATCACCCCATCGACTGTGACGTTCGAGGCGGAATAGGGCGCGGATAACGCCTCGAACGTCACAGTCAACGGGGTACGCGGGGTCACCTAGGGTCTCCAAGCATGGAGTCGGTGTTCGCGGCGTTCTGCGCGGCCGGGCTGTGGCCCGGGCTCGGGCGGGCGACTGCCGAGAAGCTGACCGCCGCCGGCATCAACTCCCCCGACGACGTCACCACCACCGCCCTGCTGCGGGTCGACGGCATCGCCGCGAAGAAAGCCGAGAAGCTCGCCAAGTCGTTCGTCGACGCGCAACCGCGGTACGCGGTCGCCGAGATGCTGCATGCCGCCGGCCTGCCGGTCAAAGCGGCCGGCCCGATCGTCGACGCACTCGGCAGCAACGCCGCCGCCGCGCTGACGAGAGATCCGTGGCGGCTGCTCGACACGGGCATGGTCGAGCCGCGGCAGGTCGACGGATTCGCGTTACGAACGCTGACCGAGCGGCCGACGAAGGCCGACCCGAGAAGAGGTCGCGCGTTCACGGCGTTCGCGCTCGCCCGCGCCGCCCGCGACGGGCACACCGTCTTGCCGACGGACACGCTCGCGGCCGTCCTCGGCGGGCTCGACGTACCGGAAGCCGCCGCGGCGATCGCGGCCGCCATCGACGATGGCGTCGCCATCTCCGACCGCGAACTCGTTGGCCTCACTCGCTATGCGATGGCCGAGGAAACGGTCGCTGAAGGCTTGCAACGACTGCTCGCTTCCGCCGAGCCACTTGGCCCGATCCGAGACATCGCGGACGGCCTCGACCCGGCGCAACGTGAAGCCGTCGAAGCAGTCGCACAGCATGGCGTGACTGTGCTGCACGGCGGTCCCGGTACCGGCAAGAGCCGCACCGTCGCCGCCGTCGTCGAGCTCGCCGAGGCGAAGAACAAACGCATCGCTCTTGCCGCACCGACCGGCCGAGCGGCGAAGCGACTCGAGGAGCTCACCGGCCACGACGCGCAGACGCTGCATCGGCTGCTCGGTGCGCAACGAAACTCCAGCAATGACAACGAGAGTCAGTTCCTGCGCGGTGAGTCCTGGCCGATCGACGCAGACATCGTGGTGGTCGACGAGACGTCGATGCTCGACGTCGAACTCGCCGCGGCGCTCATCGACGCGTGCGCCGACGGCACCCACCTGCTGTTCGTCGGTGACCCGTCGCAGTTGCCGTCGATCGGAGCGGGTCGGGTGCTCGGCGACATCCTCGACAGCGCAGCGATCCCCGCGACCGAACTGACGACGTTGCACCGCCAGGCCGAAGGCGGGTCGATCGCGAAGCTCGGCGGCGCCGTGCGGAAAGGAGCGTTGCCGCCGGTTGACGATCCGACCCGCGAGGTTGTCGTCGTCACCGCGGCGTCGAGTGCAGAAGCCGCGCATCGCGTCGTGCAACTCGTCACCGACGCGATCCCGCGCGCCTTGCAAATCGACGCCGCCGACGTGCAGGTCGTCACTCCGGTGCATCGTGGTCCCGCCGGCACCCAAGCGCTCAACGCGGTGCTGAAAGCGAAGCTAAACCCGGGCCCGGGAACGTTGCACGGTTTCGACGTCGGTGACCGAGTGGTCGCCACGGCGAACCATCTCGACGACGGGTTCGCGAACGGCGAGGTCGGTGTGGTCACCGGCATCGTCGAAGGCTCGCTGATGGTCGACTTCGCCGGCGGGCCGGTCGTCGTACCGCCGAAGGCGATTTCGGATCTCGTCCATGGGTGGGCCGTCACCGTGCACCGGGCGCAGGGATCGGAGTGGCCCGCCGTCGTCGTCGTGCTGCCGCCCGAGGCGAGCGGCATGTTGTCGCGGCCGCTGGTCTACACCGCACTGACCCGCGCGCAACGCCACCTCTCGATCGTGCACGCGGCCGGCGCCGCGGTCGCGCGTGGTGTCCGCGACGTCGGCGCCCGGCCCCGGCGGACGAGGCTGGCGCAACTGTTACGTGGCTAGGTCTTGGCCATCGCCTGGCCGTCCGCGAGGCACGGAAGCCTGAACAATCGTCACCATGAGGCATCGGCGCGTGCGCAGCTTGCTGTTGACGGGCGTGTTCGTCGCCGGCGCGATAACGAGCAACGACGGCGGGCCCGCAGCGGCGGCATCGTGCGGGACCCGGCAGGGCAACTGGCGCACGGCGACCGCACCGGCCGGGCTGAAGACGGTCCCTCATAACGCTGTCGACATGGGCGCGGCCTACCTCGCGGTCGACCCGCTGGACAGCAAGCGCATGTACGCCAGCCCGGACGCCCGACGCATCGTCCGATCACTCGACGGCGGGTGTACGTGGACGACGGTGTTCGATCTGTCGTCTCTGCCGAACCAGCCCGGCGACTCGTTCTACACGCGCACGGCGAGCAGCTATCGCATCTACCAGATCGTCGTCCCGCACGGCCGAGCGGCGTCAGACGGCCGCACCGTCTACGCGCTCGCGGACATGCCGCCTCCGGGCGTCGGCGTCACAGGCGATCTCATCAACGAGTTCCCCATCCTGCTTGCGGCCAGCACCGACGGCGGATCGACCTGGCGGGTCCCCACTCCGCCGCGAACACCATCGATGCCGTTCGGCGCACCGGGTTGCAGCAGCTATTTCCCGCAGGCGTGGATCGCGCCCGCGCCCGGCCATCCGGGCACGGTGTACTTCTTTTGCCCGGACGACAGCTACGCGGACCTCACCGTCGTACCGCCCATCGTCAAGGGTTGGCAGGCGCTGTACCGCAGCACCGATGGCGGCGCGAACTGGTCGGTCCGCTCGCACGCGGCGCTTGCACTGAATCTCAACGGCGGGCTCGGACCGATGCTCGACGTCGATGCGCACAACCCCGGGGTGCTCTACGCGGGCCAAGCCGGTTACAACGCGGTCCGGAAAGGATCGACGACACAGTTCGTCTCCTCACATGACGGCGGGGCGAGCTTCGAGAAACTGTTCGGCGCCGACGGATGGGACCCAGACAACGTTGGCTTCACCGCGCTCACCGCGGCCAGCGGACCGGCACACCTCGCGACGTTCGGTCAGGCCGGCCTTTGCATCTCGCAGGACGCCGGCCGGCACGGGACCTGTTGGAAGCCGCGGCTGCTCGACGGCGACCCCCGGCTGATAACCGGCGCGGTGTGGTCGGCCACCGGCGACCGGCTGTTCGTCACGGTCGCGTACGACGAGGATTGGCAGTCCACGGGTTGCGGGGAACAGCGGGCCGGCGTGTTGACCCTCAAGCGGTTGCGCTGGCATGACCTCGGGCGGCTGCCGATAGCCGCCGGCGCGAACGGCGTCGCGATCACCGGTCTGGTTGCCGACTCTCGCGGCAACGGACCGGTGATGACCGCGCAGCCGTGCGTGCGGACCAACCAAGGCGGGCGCTGGGCGAAGACGAGCGCGCCGGCCGTTCTGCTGCGGTACACGGCTGCCTGGGCGACGGCGGGCTGACGCCGTTTCGTCGTACCGTTGGTGGCGATGGCGGACTACGAGTACCAGCGGCTGTGGCTGCCGCGCGGGACGACGCGGGGCGTCGCCCAGCGGGTGCTCACCGATGCCGCGGAGTACGGCCACTGGGAGCTCGATCGGCTCCGGCTCTACCCGGACGGCCGGCGCTGGGTCGTGTTGCGGCGGCGCATCCTGCGGGTGCGTTCGACCCTCTAGCTCAGGGCGAGGAAGCGCGACAGTACGCGGGTGCCGAACTGCAGCCCGTCGATCGGGACCCGTTCGTCGACCCCGTGGAACATCCCGGCGAAGTCGAGCTCGGCCGGCAACCGCAACGGCGAGAAGCCGAAGCAGCGCATGCCCAGTCGCGAGAACGACTTCGCGTCGGTGCCGCCGGACAGGCAGTACGGCACCGGCTGACCGTCGGGGTCTTCGGCGAGCAGGGCCGTCGTCATCGCGTCGACGAGTGGACCGTCGAACGAGGTCTCATACGCGGCGTCCGTATGCACCATCTCGATCGCGACGTCGGGGCCGACGAGCTCACCGAGCGTGGCGAGGAACCGCTCCTCGCCGCCGGGCAAGAACCGGCAGTCGATGTACGCCGTCGCCTGCTGCGGGATCACGTTGTGCTTGTAGCCGGCGTCGAGCATCGTCGGGTTCGTCGTGTGCCGGACCGTCGCACCGACCATCTTCGCGATCGACCCGAGCTTCGCGAGCACGCTGTCGACATCGGAAGGATCGAATGCGATGTCGAGCGCGGCGCAGACGGCGCGCAGGAACTCCTCGACCGCCGGCGTCAGCTCGACCGGCCATTGGTGCCGGCCGACCCGCGCGACCGCTTCGGCGAGCGCGGTGATCGCATTGTCGTCGTTGAGCATCGAGCCGTGCCCGGCCCGGCCTTTGGCGACGAGCGTCAGCCAGGCAATGCCTTTCTCCGCGGTCTCGATCGCGTAGAGGCGGCGGCCGGCGACGGTGATGCTGAACCCACCGACCTCGCTGATGGCTTCGGTGCAGCCCTCGAACAGATCGGCGTGATTGTCGACGAGGTGGCGAGCGCCGTACACGCCGCCGGCTTCCTCGTCGGCGACGAAGGCGAGGATGACGTCACGCGGCGGTCTGCGGCCCTGCCGGGCCCAGTCGCGGACGACGGCGAGCGTCATCGCGTCCATGTCCTTCATGTCGACCGCGCCCCGGCCCCAGACGCAGCCGTCGCGGACGTCGCCGGCGAACGGATCGACCTGCCAGTCGGCCGCGTCGGCGGGTACGACGTCGAGGTGCCCGTGGATCAGCAGCGCGGGCTTGCTCGAGTCTTCACCCGGCCAGCGCGCCACCGTGGACGCGCGGCCGGGCGCCGACTCGTAGACCTCTGGGGTGAGCCCCGCGTCGGTGAGCCATTCGGCGACCTGTTCGGCCGCCGCCCGTTCGTTGCTCGTCGGGTTGGTCGAGTCGATCCGGATGAGCTGCCGGCAGAGTTCGACGACGTCGTCGTCGGCGGCCGCGGTGAGGCCCGCGCCTTCGCTCATCCCGATCCCGTCAGGCGCCGAGGCCGCCGAGCAACGACCCCAGCTGGCTGAGGTCGACCGGAGTCGCGCCGTCGGGCTTCGCGATGTCGTCACCGGAGCGGTCGAACGTCATGACGATCGGCAACGTGTCGCCCGGCTTCTTCTCGGAGTCGGGCACGAACTGCCCGAAGTCGAGCGAGAGCTTGGCGAGCGCGCCGTCACTCACCCATGCGTCGACGACGATCGAATGCTCCGGCACGTCCTCCGGCTTGAACTTGCCGAGCGCCAGGCTCGCGCCCGGGATCGCACCGCCGATGGCCTGCACGAAGTCGCCGAGCAACTGGCGCGACTGAGCGGTGAGCCGCAGGTGGTCGCCCTGGTCGTCGGTGCCGACCCGGGCGACGGTCACGTCCTTGCCGATCACGGCTTTGATGTCCGCGAGCAACTTCTGCGCCTGCGCCGGGTTGGGTGACGCGCCGGTGCTGCCGGCGAACTGGCTGGTGAGCGCCTTGATCACGGTATTGGGGACCGAGACCCACTGGTCGGCGACGAATGCCTTCACGAACGCCGGCAGGCTGCTCGCCCGCGACTGCAGGTCGTCGTACACGTTCGACTTGTTGAACAAACCGAGCAGGCCCTTCACGTCGGCGCGCAGGTAGAGCGCGTCGTCGCGGCTGCGCAGTTCGGCGTACGCCGTTCCGTTGTCGCTGAACGAGAACCGGGACGCGGTCGCCTTGCTGTCGCCGGTCTTGATCTCGCTGAGCTTCTTGCCGTTGGTGGTCTTTGTCTCGAAGACGACCTCGGCGCTGGCGATGTCCTTGGCGATCGCCGGGTCCAGCTCGTCGCCGCTCTCTTTCGACAGCCGGACAAGGGTGTCGGCGTCGGTGTCGAACTTGAGGGTGACGGTCAGGACGTCACTGTCGTTAAGGCCGTTCATCCCGGTGCTGAAGGCGGCCTTCGGGTCCTTCGTAGAAGTGGTCGACGCGCCGCCGCCGCAACCCGCAGCGAGGAGTGCGGCGGTGGCGGTGACTACAACAGAGCGGACAAGGATCGGGCGGCGCATGTCGGTCTCCCCAGTTGCGTGCCGTTGGCGGCTCTCACGCTACCTCGCGGGGACTTCCCGCTTCAGCATGCGATGAAGACAGCCGATTCGTCGTAGGTGAGGACCCTCGCGCGACTTCGGCGTGCCCGCGCAGCAGCGGTGGGCGCGGCAGCCTGTGTCGTGCTCTCGGTGGCCGCGCCGGCGGCGGCGGACACGTCGGGTCAGGCGGACCAGAAGGTCAAGGCGATCCTCGCGCAGGTACAGAAGATCCAGCGTCAGGTCGCGACCGCGGAGAAGGCGTACGACGACGCCCTTGCCGGCGTGGCCAGCAGCGTCAACACGGCCAGCCTCGACGGCCGGGCCCGGGACGAGATCGCTGCCGCCGCCACTGCGCAACAGGCGTTGGTCGACGCGCGAGTGCGGGCGCTGTACGAGTCGGGCGGGCCGATCGCGATCTACGCGACGTTGATCGACTCGGCCGATCCGAGCGCGCTGGCCGCGAACGCGCTCGTG
>JAVEEG010000023.1 GCA_030840585.1 Frankiaceae bacterium
TTGTCGACGCGATCTTTCAGCACGTCGGCCGACGAGGTCACCACCCGAGTATTCCGTAGGCTGAAGGGATGCCCGTCAGCCCGACCACACGCCTCGCCGACCGCGCGCCGGCGACCCGGGTCTCGACGATCAAGGAATTGCTGGCGGCGGGCGGTTCGTCGTACTCGTTCGAGTTCTTCCCGCCGCGCACACCCGACGGCGAACGCCATCTGTGGCAAGCGATCCGTGAGCTGGAGGCGCTGCAACCGACGTTCGTCTCGGTGACGTACGGCGCCGGCGGCGGGACCCGCGACACGACGGTACGGATCACCGAGCGGATCGCCACCGAGACCACGCTGACGCCGGTCGGCCATCTCACCGCGGTCAACCATTCGATCGCGGAGCTGCGGCACATCATCGGCGCCTACGCGGCGGCCGGCGTACGCAACGTGTTGGCATTGCGCGGGGACCCGCCCGGGGATCCGCTGGCCGAGTGGCGAGCACACCCGGAGGGGCTCGAGTATGCGGCGGAGCTCGTCGCACTGATCCGCTCATCCGGCGACTTCTGCGTCGGTGTCGCGGCGTTCCCGGAGAAGCATCCACGGTCGCCGGACATCGATCTCGACGCCGAGCATTTCGTCGCGAAGTGCGCTGCCGGCGCGGACTTCGCGGTCACCCAGATGTTCTTCCGCGCCGACGACTACCTTCGGCTGCGCGACCGGGTCGCGAGTCGCGGCTGCACCGTGCCGATCATCCCGGGCGTCATGCCGATCACGAACGTGCGGTCGATCGAACGGTCGGCGCAACTGTCCGGCGCCGACTTCCCGGCCGAGTTGGCCGAGCGGTTCTACGCGGTCGAGGACGATCCGGTCGCGGTTCGCGCGATCGGCGTCGAGGTCGCGGCGGAGATGTGTGAACGGCTGCTCGCGGAGGGCGCGCCGGGCTTGCACTTCTTCACCCTCAACCGGTCGACGGCGACGCGTGAGATCTACCAGCACCTCGGCCTGGCGCAGGCCCAGCGGACGTGACCGATCCGCTCGCGGAGTGGTCGCGGCGGCATGGTGACTACGACGTGGCGCGGTCGCGCGTCGTTCGCTGGTGGTTGCAATTGGTGGCGACGTTGTCGGCACCGCTCGTTCGCGTTCCGCCCGACGCCATCTCGGCCGCGGGTGTCGCGACCGCCGTGGCGGCGATCGTCGCGCCGCGGCGCGCTGCGGCCGGCCTCGTGCTGGCGACGGGTGTGCTCGACGGCGTCGACGGGGCCGTTGCCCGCCGCCGCGACGTCGCGTCACGCCACGGTGCGTTCGTCGACACGGCAGCCGACCGGCTCACCGACGTACTGTTCCTGCTCGCCCTTCGCCGACGCGGTGCGCGGCGGCCGCTCGTCTTCGTCGCCGCGGCCGGTGTTGCGGCGTTGGAGTTGCAGCGGGCGCTCGCTCGGCGACGCGGCGATCCGGTCGCCGTGGTGACGCCGGGGGAGCGGCCGTTCCGGGTCGCCTATGCCGCGCTCGGCCTCGCCTTTGCGCCGTCACTCGGTGCGGCGGCGATCGGTGGTACGACGGTTGCCGGCGGGTTAGCTCTGTACCGTGAGCGCCGCCAGCGATGAGTTCAGCGCCGCCGCGACGTCTCTTATGTCGTAGCCACTAAGAGAGGACAGTTCGATGCCTTCGATCACTCCGTGCCTGTGGTTCGACACCGACGCCGAAGAGGCGGCGAAGTTCTACACCTCGGTGTTTCCGAACTCGCGGATCGTCAACACCAGCCACTACGGCGAGTCCGGTCCGAAGCCAGCCGGCACCGTGCTCACGGTCGAGTTCGAGCTCGACGGCAAGCCGTTCACCGCACTCAACGGCGGGCCCGAGTTCACCTTCAACGAGGCGATCTCGTTCCAGATCAGTTGCCAGGATCAGGCCGAGGTCGACCACTACGCCGACGGCCTGACCGCGAACGGTGGCGAAGAGGGTCCGTGCGGCTGGGTCAAGGATCGATTCGGTGTCTCGTGGCAGGTCATCCCGGTCGCGCTGGTCGAGCTGCTGACTGACCCCGACCCGGAGCGGGCGCAGCGAGCAATGGCCGCGATGATGAAGATGCAACGGCTCGACGTCGCCGCATTGCGCGCGGCCGCCGACGGCTGACGCTCTACGCCCGGCCGATCATCTCGGCAACCAGCGCGGCGGACATCAGTACTAGCGGGATGCCGCCGCCTGGGTGCGCCGACCCGCCGACGAGGAACAACCCCGCGACCGGCGACCGGTTGGCCGGGCGCAGCGTCGCGGGTCGCCAGCCATTGCTGCTGGTGCCGTAGATCGCGCCGCCCGGGCTTCCGGTCGCCGACTCCAAATCGGCGGGGGTCCGAATTTCCAGCAATGCCAACCGATTCCGTACGTCGAGGCCGCGCGCGGCCAGTGTCGCGAGGACCTCGTCGGCGTACCGCTCGGCGAGGCCGGGCGCGCGCCAGTCGATCGCGCCCGGTCCGGTTCCGTGCCGCGGTGCGTTGACCAGGACGAACCACGATTCGCAATCCGGTGGCGCGCCGTCGGTCGTCGCGTTCACGTAAATGGTGGGTCGCGACGGTGGCCGCGCCGACGAGCTGAACACGGCGTCGAACTCGGCGTCGACGTCGTCGCCGAACAGCACTGTGTGCCGGCGCAGCCCGTCGGTGCGGCCGCGGACACCGAGCAGCAACACGAAGCCGGACGAGCTCGGTGTTGCGTGTCGCAGCCGGCGCATCACGTCGGATGTCGGTGAGTCGAGCAGCTGCGAGTACAGCGCCGCCGCGTCGATGTCGCTGACGACGATGTCGGCCGGAAGGGTCTCGCCGCCGGCCAGCCGGACCCCGTCGACCCGGCCGGCGGTGGTGGTCACCGCGACGACCTCACTGCCGGTGCGAACCTGCGCACCGCGGTCGGCCGCGCGTTGATGCACCGCGTCAACCAGAAGGCGTACGCCACCGGTGATTTCCCAACCGCCGAACGCGTGCTCGACATACGGCACGACTGAGAGCACCGCGGGTGACTTGCGCGGATCGGATCCCGAGTACGTCGCGTAGCGGTCGAGCCACACTCGTAGCCGCGGGTCGTCGAACGATCGCTGGCCGAGTCCGCGCAACGTCCGCCACGGCCCGATCAGCGCGGCATCTCGTGGTCGGGCCAATCCGAGCCGCAGCAACGGTGCGGTGCCTTCGAGCGGCGATTCGACGAACGGCGTCCGGACCGCGTCCCAGGTCCGTTCGGCCCGCTCGTAGAACGACCGCCATTGCGCACCGGCGCGCCCGCCGAACGCGTCCTGGAACGCGGTCGCGACATCGTTGACGCCGGTGTTGGGCACGTCGACCCAGGTGCCGTCGGCGAAGCGGTAGCGCATGAGCGAGTCGAGCGGGCGCAGGTCGAGGACCGACTCCGCTGGCTTGCCGGTCTTGCGAAACAGGTCGCGGATGGTCGCCGGCAATGTGATCAGTGACGGCCCGGTGTCGAACCGGAAGCCGTCGCGGCTGAACGTGCCGGCCTTGCCACCGACGGTCTCGGCGCGCTCGACGACGGTGACCTCGTGGCGCAGCCGGGCTAGCCGAGCAGCGGCGGCGAGCCCGCCGAGCCCGCCGCCGATGACCACGATCCGGCTCATCCGACCGGCCGGCCTTTCCAGGTGATCCGGCCCTGCGCGCGCCGATGTAGCGAGACGACGACGAGGGCCGAAAATGCCAGGATTGACAACGGTTGTGGCGCGATCCGGCCGCCGGTTCGCAGCGCGGCGACGACCTGGCTGAGCTGCCCGGCGACCGCCGCTGGCCAGGCCCACGCGGTGACCGCGACGAGGCACCACGGTACGACGAACACCACGACGAGCAGCGCCGTAATCGCGACCGCACCGGCGGTGGATCCGAATGCCCGCCACAGCGATTTCGCGTAGCCGTCGACGAGTGCGCGCGGGCCGTCGTACATCCGGCAACTCGCCAGTGCGGTGCCGTCGACGAACCCGCCGCGCGCGCCAGTGGCGCGCAACGCCCGGGCCAGCGCGATGTCGTCCAGGACATCGTCGGCGTGGCCGCCGCACGCGTCGTACGCGGCCTTGTCGACGACGAGGAACTGGCCGTTGGCGGCGGCGAGCGACGGTCGCGCGGAACGCTCCGCGAGCCGCAACGGCAGGAACGCCAACCACGACCACTGCAACAACGGCTGCACCAGCCATTCCAGCATCGAGCCGGTCCGTTGCCGTGGGTACGGCGAGACGAACTGCAGCTCCGTTGTGCGCATGAGCCGGATGGCGCGGGTGACGGCATCCGGCGCCAACTCGACGTCGGCGTCGACGAACACCAGGACGCTGCCGCGCGCGGCGGAGGCGAGCCGGGTGCATGCGAGCGGTTTGCCCAACGTGCCGGGTTCGGGCGGCGCGCCGGTGAGAATCCGAACGCCCATGCCCCGGACGATGTCGCCGGTCCCGTCGGTCGAGCCGTCGTCGTAGACGAGGATCTCGACATCGGTGAGACCGCGTTGGGTCAGCAACGCGCGCACGGATTGCTGCGCATGACCTGCTTCGTCCCGCATCGGCACCAGCAATGACACGGCGTCGTCGATGCTGCCCGCCAACTCGGGCGGCCGGCGCAACAGCATCGCGTTAACGATCGTGTGCACGAGGATCGCCACCGCCACGACGTCGAGAGCAATCGCGAACAGTGTCATCGGCGAACCTCGCGCCGTAGCAACGGAACGCCGACGAGTCCCATCACCAGCAAGCCCCAACCGGCGACCGCGCGGTGGTGGAAGAACGCGAGTGCGGCCAGCGCCGACGAGAGCCAGACCCAGATCCAGAGCAGCGCCACCGGTCGCTCGGCGCCGCTCGCGGGCGCGCGCGACACCGCGACGAGCGCTGCCGACATGACCAGCGCGACGAGCAGCCAACCGCCGAAGTTCGACAACGGGATCCGGTCGACGCCGGGTAGGTGCGGCGACGGATCGGACCAATGCCAGTGCCGCGCCTCGACCATCTGCGGATCCAGGAACACGTCCCAGCCGGCCAGCCCGATCGCCGCCGCTCCGATCCGCGCCGGCCGGCCCGCGACGACGCGTTCCGCGACGACGACGCACGGGTGCGCCATCATCAGCCAGGCCAGCCCGATGATGACCGGTACGCCCAACACGGCCGGGCCGAGACCGCCGTCGTAGCGGTAACTGCCGAACGGCACGCCGGTGTGCACGCCGAGCACCTCGACGAGAAATCCGCCGACGCCCGCGACGACGGCGAGCACCGCCGCGTAACCAAGTCCGCGATGCACGATCGCGTACGACATCGACACGATCGCGAACACAAGGACGGTGACGATCGTCAGCACGTCACGGGCGTGCCCGTGCACCAGCGGGTACGGCAGTTGCAGCGCGATCACGACCAGCGCGGGCACGAAGCGCAATCGCGAGCCGGTCATCGCCGCCACCGCCGAATGTCCTTCAGCAACGTCTGCGCCGCACTGCGCCCGCTCGCACCGGACACGCCGCCACCGGGATGAGTCGACGCGCCGCAGAGGTAGAGCCCGGGCAGCGGCGAGCGGTACGACGACCAACCCGGCAACGGCCGCAACGCGAACATCGCGTCGAGGGTCATCTCGAGGTGCATCACGTTGCCGTTCAACAACCCGAGCTCGCGTTCGAGATCGGCCGGCGTCTGCAGGAACGTGTCGATCACACTGGCGGCGAATCCCGGCGCGTAGCGCTCGACGATGCCGATCAGCCGATCCGTCTCGCGCTCGCGCACGTCGTCCCACGACACGTCTCGTGGATGCCATTGGGTCCAGATCGTGACCACATGCCGGCCGTCCGGCGCGAGCGACGGATCGGTCGCGGTCGGCGTCAGCACGAGTAACGGTGGGTCCGACGGCACCTCGCCGCGGAGGAAGTCGCCGTACGCCGACCGCAGCACGTGCCGGCTGGGTGCTAGTAGTTGCATGCCGTTGTGCGCGCCATCGACGTCGATCGAGTACGCCGGCAGTCGATCGGTCAGCACGCGCAGCACCATGCCCATGCCGGTACCGATCCGCAGCTGCGCGCGATTGGCCTCGTCGCCCAACAACTCGAACAGGGTGGCCACGTGACATGCGCTCATCACTCGCCGCGCGGTGACTTGCTCGCCGGATGCGGTCGACAGCGACCAAGCATCGTGTTCGCGCCGTAACGACACGATGCCGTCGCGGGTGCGTATGACGCCGCCGAGTTGCTCCAACCGGCGGGCCAATGCGACGGTCAGCATGCCGCTGCCGCCGCGCGGCCGGCCGAGTGCGCGCCGATGCATCAGCACCGCGGTGGCCAGCATCGGCGCCGTCCCCGGCTCGTGCGGCGGCGGCCCGGCTTGCGCTGCCCACCACGCAAGCGCGGACTTCAGCCGCTCGTCGCGAAATGTCTTGTCCAGCAACGAATCCGCGGGCTGGAGGAAGTCGCGCGCGATGCTCGCGCCGGCTCGGCCCAACGGCCAGAAGGCCCGGCCGAGCGCGCCGATAGTGGGCGGTCGATGGAACGCGCTGAGCATCGCGTCGACCCGCGGCGACCACTCGCGGACGAACCGCGCGTACGCATCCGCGTCCTCGTCGCCGCAGGTCGCGGCGATGCTTGCGCACGTCTCGTCGATGTCGACGGTGAAACGCAACGCGTGCCCGCCGTGCCATGAGACCGCCCATGGATCGGCGTCGAGGTAGTCGAGGCCGCAACTGCCGAGGTCGAGGTCTTCGACGATGCCCGTGTGCGGCACCATGACGTGTAACGACGAGCCCCGGTCGACCCGGACACCGGGCCATCGTTCGACCGTCGACACCGCGCCGCCGATGACGTCGTCGCGTTCGATCACTTCGACGTCGAGGCCGCCGCGGGCGAGGTAGCAGCCGGCGACCAGCCCGTTGTGCCCGCTGCCGATGACGACGACGTCGCGGATCACGACTGCGGTGTCTGCCGGCGGCCCATGACGGCGTACACCTCGGTACTGCCCGGGAAAACGAAGCCGGTCAATAGATCCTCGAACCCCACGGATCGGTACAGCGACCGAGCGGGGGAGTCCTGGTCATGCGTCGACAGCACGACGGTGTGTGTCTGCACACCGTCGAGCAACGTCGTCAGCAACGCCCGCCCGACTCCATGGCCGTGGTGCGCGGGCAGCAAGTGCAGTTCGGCGAGTTCGAACGCGTCCGCCAGCCAGTCCCGCGCCGGCTCGCGACCGAGCGCCTTCGCGACGATGTCGTGCCACCACTCGCCGGACCGGCCGCGGTAGCCGTAGCCGAACCCGACGAGCTGTTCGCCGTCCATCGCACCCACGGCCCTGAAGCCGCGCCGGTGCAAGTGCGACTGCATGATTTCGCGCCGTTGCACGACGAGTTCGGGTGGCCGGCGCATCGCCTCGCCGTAGATCTGCGCGGCGGTTACGACGAGCGGCTCGAACTCGTCGGGATCGATCAGCCGTACGTCGGTCACGACAGTGCGACTCCATCGATACTGCCGACCGCGTCGACGATCGACAACCGGGCGAACAGTTCCTCGGCGTACCAACCGATCTGCGCGGTCCGGCGCATCGCGCCGCTGTGCCCGGGCGCATCTCGACGAAACGACGTGATCGCGGCGGCCGATTGCCAGAGGCTGAACGTTCCTTGCCGCAGTAGTGGCGCCTCGCCGAAGCCGAACGCAATCTGCGGATTCGCCGTGTCGATGTCGTTGGCAATGCTGGGAATCTCGGCGTAGAAGGTACGTACCCGGCGGGCGCGCAGGGTCGCGCGGGTGAGTACGACGACCGGTCCGGCCGCATCGTCGAGATCGGTGCGCGGGAACGGATCCCGGCCGTCCCAGCGGCCGCGGCTGGCGATAGGACGCAGGTGCAGGATCGCCGACTCGATCGCGCCGGCCGGTGTCCACTGCCCGGCCGGCTCACCGTCGGCGCGCGACGTGAGCAGCGCCCATCTGGTCGCCCGCACGTCACGCGGGACGAACCGCGGGCCGGTGGTCGCGAGCAGTTTCGCCAGCAGTACGGCGGGATCCGCGCGCCGCTGGCGCAGCGCCCGGCGGCCGGTTGCGACGAGCCGCGCGACGTCGCGCGCGGGGACGCGGCAGACCTCGAGGGTCAGCAGCGGCACGGCTTGCTCGGTCACGTCGCGGCGACGTCGAGCGGGATACCCGACGTGACCCGGAGCAGCTCGTCGTAGTCGATGGGGAAGATCGAGTCGGGGGTGCCGGCGGCGGCCCAAAGCTGCGGGAACGTCGACAGGTGGGTGTCGACGACGGTGCGCAGCGGCTCCGGATGGCCGACCGGCGCGACCCCGCCGATCGCGAACCCGCTCGCCGCCCGCACGGTCTCCGGGTCGGCCCGGCGCACTTCGCTGACGTCGAGCGCGGCCGCGACCTTGCCGGTGTCGACCAGGTGGTCACCGCTGGCCAGCACCAGCAGCGGCGCGCCGTCGGCGGTGAAGACGAGCGACTTGACGATCGCGCCGACCGGCACGCCGAGGGCGGCCGCGGCTGCGGCGGCAGTGTGGGTCGACTCATCGAGCCGGCGGACTCCGGCGGCGGCCTCGTGCGCGCCGGCGGCGGCGAGGGCGGCGGCGACCCGGGCGTTCGCGGGCGGTTGGGCGGTCATCGCGGGCGAGCCTATTGCGGGGCTTGACATGGGTAGTAGATCGAACATATGTTCGATTACGCGGAGCCCGGCTGTGGTTGGGGTTAGACCGCCAGGGAAGCGCGGCCAGCCGCAGCCGGGCCCCTGCCAATCCGTCGGCGGGGCCCGCAGATGGCAGGCCGGCTACTGGCAGGCGCAGGGAAGGTGCGAGAGGGAGGTGGGATGACCGTCGTAGCGATGCGGTTGTCGGCGCCGACCCTGCGGCTGCTGGCCGCGGCCCGCGCGGCGCTGCGGGAGGCCGACCGGGCCGAGACGCCGGCCGAGCGGTTCGCGACCGCGCACCTGGCCGCGCTGCGGTCCGCCGCGGCCGTCCTCGCCGACCGGGCCCGACCCAGCGACGCCCGGTCGCGGCGGCCGACCAGCGCGTGGGTGCTGCTCACTGCGGTCGCGCCGGAGCTGGGCGAGTGGGCGGCGTACTTTGCCGCCGGCGCCGACAAGCGGGCGGCCGCGCTGGCCGGGCTGCGCACCGCGGTCACGGCCCGCGAGGCGGACGACCTGCTCCGCGACGCCCGCACCTTCCTTGCCCTGGTCGAGACGACGCTGGGGCTGCTGCCCACCGAGCGGGCCGGCTGACGATCCGCCGTACGGCGGCGCCCACCAGGATCCGATTTCGCTGGATTGGCAAGGATTTATCCGGCTATCGGAACCGCCACATCACCCAGCCGGACCCTCCATCCGGAGCAATTGAGCGACGAGGACCCAATAGACCGACTGATCTCGTCCGATCACGGGGGACTCGATGTTCGCTGTTCGCGGCACTCGTCGCGCCGCGCACCGCGCCGGCGCCTTAGCCACGACAACCCTGCTCGTCACCGGCGTTCTCGCCGCCATCGCCGCGCCGGTGTACGCCGTCGCGCCGAAGGTGCCGACCAAGTTGCCGAACGCGATCGAGAACCTCTCGCCGTACCAGCCGCAGACGACCTGCGCGCCGATCGCGCGGCCAGGCGTTGTCAAGTTCCGGTCGCTGGTCCTCGCGACGTACGCCGGCACCGGTGACTCCGGCATCGTCCGGGCCTGCTCGGTCGGCGGGACCAGCGAGCACAAGGAGGGCCGGGCCTGGGACTGGCGGGTCAGCGTGAAGAGCCCGACCCAGGTCAAGCAGGTCAACGCGCTATTCGCCTGGCTGTTCGCGACCGACGCGCACGGCAACCGGTACGCCATGGCCCGGCGGCTCGGGATCATGTACATCATCTGGAACAAGCGCATCTGGGGCGCGTACTCCGCCTCGTCCGGCTGGCGCCCCTACTCGTGCTCCGGCGTCACCGGTTGCCACCAGGACCACGTGCACTTCAGCTTCAACTGGGCCGGCGCGAAGGCGCTGACCTCGTTCTGGACCCGCACGGTCGCGAACGTCGGCGGCGGCACCAGCGGCGGCGGCACTGGCGGCGGCGGCACCAGCGGCGGCGGCGACGGCTACACCGGGGGCACCGGCGGCACCGGCGGGACCAGCACGGCGCTGCCGCCAGGAGCGCCGCCACTGCTGTCGGACCAGCGGCTGCCGCGGGCGATCGCGGTCACCCCGACCGCCGACCGGGTCACGTCATCGTTCTCGCTGACCGGCGGGCACCACTATTCGCTGACCGTCACCGGCGTCTACACCTACCGGTTAGCTCACGACGGAACGCCGGTCCTCGCCGACGCCGGCTGCTCGCAGCAACGCAACTGGGACAACGGCGAGGTCACCACGACGTGGACGCCGACCGTGCCCGAGGCTGGCCAGTGGGCCGACACGGTCTACCACCTCGCCGTCGGCCACGACACCGGCTGGCACCCGACCGCCGCCGACAGCACCGGCTGCAACACCGCGACGCACACGTACCGGATGTCCTACACGCCGTGGCGCAGCGGGCCGCTGACGTTCTCGGTGCTCGATTACGACCGCTCCGACGACAGCGGCAAGCTCATCGTGACGGTTAGCCGGGCGGGGAGCTGACCCGATGCGCCGTCTGATCCTCGCGTTGACAGTTGGATTGAGCGCGCTCGCGCCGACGATCCTCGCCCCGACCACCGCGTTCGCCGCCGTACCGACGCCGCACCCAGCGGTCGCGCTCCCGGCCGGCATCGAGCCGATGCCGCCGTACCAGCCACAGACCTACTGCGACCCGAAGGACAAGCCCGGCGTCGTGGCCTTCGGTCAACTGCTGACCGCGACCTACCACGACACCAGCGTCGTCTCGATCAGCCGGCCGTGCGGCACCGACACCAGCGAGCACTACGACGGCCGCGCCCTCGACTGGGGCGCGTACTACAAGAACGCGACCCAGCTGGCCGAGGTCAACGCGGTGTTCGCGTGGCTGTTCGCGAAGGACGCGGCCGGCAACCCGAACGCGATGCTGCGCCGGCTCGGGATCATGTACGTCATCTGGAACAAGCAAATTTGGGGCAGCTGGAGCCAGAAGTGGGAGCCGTACGCCTGCTCCGGCGAGACGGCCTGCCACCAGAACCACGTGCACTTCTCGTTCGACTGGTCCGGCGCGCTGAAGAAGACGTCGTTCTGGACCGGCGTCGTGTCCCAGCCAATGGACCCGCCGCACCCGCTCTACACCAGCCTGACCACCAAGCAGGTCGTCACCGTTGCGGCGAACAAGGACAAGGTCACGACCTGGTTCGCGGTGAAGGCGGGCATGACTTACCGGCTCACCGTCAGCGGCAGCTACCACTACCGGCAGGTCGCGGCCGACGCCGCCGACGCCGAGTGCTCCCGTTCGTACGGCGACGCGGTCTGGCACACCCTCGTCCCCGGCGAGACGACCCAGGCGACCGGGCTGCGTGACCTCGTGGCCACGATCCCGACGGCCAGCCCCACGACCGCTACGACGATCAGCGGCTGGCGGGCCGCGGTGGCGACCGGCGGGGGCTGCAACACGTCGACGCACACCTACACCGCGTCGTTCATCCCGGCGATGAGCGGGCCGCTGGAGTTCTCCATTAACGACGCCACCCGCGCCGACAACTCCGGCGCGCTCACCGTCGTTGTGGCGCGGGTGAAGTAAAGCCGCGGAACTGTCGGCGGGTCGCCGTACGCTGACTCCATGGCCGGCACCCGACCGCGGACGTCCGCCCGGACGGCGGTCGTGTGGGAGGTGCTGCGCGACGCCCTCGACCAGCTGACCCAAGCCCAGCTGACCCGAGCCCAGCTGACCCAAGCCGGCAGCGGCGCGCTCGACATCGTCGACGCCGGCGGCGGCAGCGGCGGGTTCGCGGTGCCGCTGGCGGAGCTCGGCCATCAGGTCGTCGTCGTCGACCCGAGCCCGGATTCCCTCGCCGCGCTGGAGCGCCGGGCCGCCGAAGCGGGTGTCGGGTCGCGGGTGCGCGCCGTGCAGGGTGACGCGGCCGGGCTGCTCGATGTCGTCGCCGCCGGGTCCGCCGATCTGGTGCTCTGCCACAGCGTTCTCGAAGTCGTCGACGATCCCGGCGAGGCGCTCACCGCCGTGGCGCAGGTGCTCCGGCCCGGCGGGCTGGCCAGCATCTTGGTCGCCAACCGGGTCGCCGCGGTGCTGGCCCGGGTCGCGGCTGGCCGGCTCGGCGAAGCCCGGCGGTTGCTCGACGATCCAGCCGGCACGTCAGGCGACACCGACCCGCTGGTGCGCCGCTTCGGCCTCGACGAGCTGTCCGCCGCGGTCGTCGGCGTCGGGCTCGAACCGCGGCTGGCGCACGGCGTCCGGGTGTTCGCCGACCTCGTCCCGCCGGCGCTGGTCGACGGCGACCCGGATGCGGAGCGCGAGTTGCTCGCGCTCGAACACGCCGCCGCCCGCCGGCCCGACTACCTCGCCGTCGCCACCCAGCTGCACGTGCTCGCCGCCCGGCCCCAGTAATGCGCGCAGTGATTAGACCGTGACGAGACGTCAGCTCGAACGCGGGCACGATCGCCCGCTACTGCCCGGCGACGACACCGGTTGCTCGATCCTGCACGTCGACATGGACGCGTTCTACGCCAGCGTCGAGTTGCGCGAGCGGCCGGACCTGGTCGGCCAGCCGGTGATCGTCGGCGGTCTCGGCGGCCGGTCGGTCGTGCTGTCCGCGACCTACGAGGCCCGCGGGTTCGGCGTCCACAGCGCGATGCCGATGGCGCGGGCCCGCCGGCTCTGCCCGCACGCGACCGTGATCCCGCCGACCCCCGGGGTGTACGCCGAAGCGTCCCGCGGCGTGATGGAGATCTTCCGGTCGATCACGCCGCTGGTCGAGCCGCTGTCGCTCGACGAGGCGTTCCTCGACGTCGCCGGCGCCCGCCGCCGCCTCGGCAGCGCGGCGCAGATCGGCGAGCTGATCCGGGCCCGGGTCGCCGACGAGCAGCGGCTGCCGTGTTCGGTCGGCGTCGCGAGCACCAAGTTCCTCGCCAAGCTGGCGTCCGGCCGGGCCAAGCCGGACGGACTGCTCGTGGTCCCGCGCGACGCGATCACCGACTTCTTGCACCCGTTGCCGATCGGCGCGCTGTGGGGGGTCGGCGAGCGGGCCGAGGAGGCGCTCACCCGGATCGGGCTGCGGACGATCGGCGACATCGCGCATACCCCGGAGGCGACGCTGGCCCGCGCGCTCGGCCCGGCCGCGGGCGCCGCGCTCGCCGCCCTCGCCTGGGGCCGCGACGACCGCGCCGTCGTACCGCACGAGCCGGATCGCAGCATCGGCGCGGAGGAGACGTTCGCCCGTGACATCGACGATCCGGTCGTCGTACGGCGGGAGTTGCTCCGGCTCTCCGAACGCACCGCCGCCCGGTTGCGCGCGGCCGGCCAGGTCGGGCGCACCGTGTCGATCAAGGTGCGGTTCGCCGACTTCACCACGATCACCCGGTCGAAGACCCTCGCCGAACCCACCGACGTCGCGCGGATCGTCTACGACACAGCCCGGATGCTCTACGACGCATTGCGGCTGGACCGGGCCCGGCTCCGGCTGGTCGGCGTCCGGGTCGAGGGACTGTCCGAGGCCGACCGGACGCCACGGCAGCTGGCGATGGACGGTGGCGGCGAGGACTGGCGGGCCGCCGAGCTGGCCGCGGATCAGGCGGCCGCGCGGTTCGGCCCGGGTGCCGTGCGACCGGCGACATTGGTCGACCGCGAGCAACGGGATCGTGATCGTCGGACTTCTTCCCGAGACGAGAACACGACCGTATGGTGAACAGGTACGCCGCGCCGGCCGGGCGGTGTCGCCGGTAGGAGGAGACGTGCCGCTCTCCGAGCACGAGCAGCGACTGCTCGAGCAGATCGAGCAGTCGCTCTATGCCGAGGATCCGAAGTTCGCCCGGTCCTGGCGGACCAAAGACCCCGGCACCGTACGGCGCAACACTCTCGTCCGCGCGCTGCTGGTCTTCGTTGTCGGCCTGGCCGCGTTGCTCGCCGGTGTCATCACCCTCAACACCAGCACGGTCGCCGGCATCGCGCTCGGCGCGGCCGGCTTCCTGGTCATGCTCGGCGCCGGCTGGTACGGCCTGTCGACGCGCCAGCGGGTGCGGGGCGTGCCGGACACCGCCCCCCGCGGCGTGGCCGCGCCCCGCCGTACCCGCGCGCGCGGCCCGCGCCGGTCGCTGTCCGCGCGGCTGGAGGAGCGCTGGGAGCGCCGCCAGGACGACAACGGGATGCGCTGACCCGCCCGAGCCTCAAGCAACGATGTAGCGATTGCTGGTCGATCCGCGCCGATCCGGCCCGCAGAATCGACAAACCTGAGTCTCAGGAACGCGCGGGTACCAGCCTGATCACCCGGTTGCGCAGCCAGGCCGCGGCCCGGTCGAACGCGTCCAGCCCGTCCGCGACCCGGCTGGCGGCGGCCCGCATGGCCGCCAGCGTCGATGCCGGCAGTACCCGGGCCCGCCACCGGGCCAGCCGGGTGCAGCGGGCGAGCAGCGCCTCCCGGACGATCTCGACGTCGGCCGGCAGGCCACGGTTGGCCGCGGATCGCGGGTCGGCGGCGTAACGGGCGCGTTCCTCCGCCCGGACCAGCCGGTCGAGCGACTCTTCGGCGAGCGGCGGCAGCGGTACGTCGGCCCGCAGCACCCGGGCGGCGCCGCGCGGGCTGAGCCCGTCGTGCCAGGCCGCACCGGCGTCCATCGCACTCGCCCGCAGCTCCGCCCAGGCCGCATGAGCGAGCGAGCCGCTGCTGTCCGCGGTCCGCCAGCGCCGGGTCCGGCTGAGTGCCCGGGCGAGCGCCGGCACCGGCAGCAGCAGGGCCACCAGGGCGACCAGCACCCACAACAACGCCGTCCGGGAACTCCCGTTCGCCTTCGACTGGGCGAGCGGCTTGCCGTTGCCGCCTTCGGCCTCCAGCCGCTTGCGGTCCGCGGCCGACGTACCGGTGGACGACGACGGGGTGGGCTCGGGGTCGGGGCCGATGTTCGGGCCCGGACCGTTCGTCGACGACGACTGGGTGAAGGTGGGTGCGATCGCTTGCCCGTCGCCGCGCGGCGTCGGCTCGAACGGCAGCCAGCCGTAGCCGGAGAAGTACAGCTCCGGCCACGCGTGCGCGTCGTGCGAGGTGACCAGCCAGCTGCCGTCGCTCTGCTTGTCGCCGCGGGTGAACCCGACCGCGACCCGGGCGGGGATGCCCTGCAGCCGGGCGAGCACCGCCATCGACGCGGCGAACTGCTGGCAGAACCCGCGCTTGCTCTCCAGCAGGAAGTGCGCGAGCGCGTCGGTGCTGGCGTTGCCGCTGACCGACGTGTCGTAGAGGTACTCCGGGCTGGTGAGGAAGCTCTGGATCGCGAGCGCCTTGTCGAACGGCGTCTTCGCCTTCGCGGTGATCTGCGCGGCAAGGTCGACCACCGGGGCCGGGATCTCGGGCAGCGACAGGTCCTCGGTGAACGCCGCCGGGTCGGGATTGCCGACTTGTTCGAGCGCAGCCGGCGACGGGTCCGGCCGGATGATCGTCGCGGTGTACGACGTGTCCTCGGTGTCGGTGCGCGCCGAGAAGACAGTGTTGGTGACGGTGTCGAAGTCCCACTCGCCGTCGATGTGCACGCTTTCGACCTGGGCCGGCAGCGGCAGCCAGTGCACGCCGAGCTTGCCGACCTGCACCGAGATGTCGGCGCTCGGCCCGACGACCGGCGGTGCGTTCAGGCCCTTCTTCACCGGCGTTGCCGGTGGCGCGTTCAGCTCGTGCGGCTGGAAGGAGATGCCGTTGAACTCGTCCAGCCCGGTGAGCCGCAGGTACCCCGGCTGGGGGTCGGTGGTCCGGTAGCGCAGCAGCGGCGTCGCGGTCTTGGTGATCAGCTGCTGCTGCAGCGTGACCAGCGGGTTCAACGTCTGCACGGAGTGGCCGCCACCGGAACCGTTGCCATTGCCGCCGCCGTGCTTCGGCACGCCACCGTGCAGGCCGGGGAGCACCATCGGTACGACGACGCCGACCACGATCGCGGAGGCGCCGATCCGCCGGCCGAGCGCTGACAGCGGCGACGGCGCGAGGTCCTGGTCGGCCCAGGTCACCCGGGTGCCCTGCTCCATCCCGAGCGTGCGCCCCCAGCGCGAGATGCGGTCCCGCGAGTCGGCGAGCAGCAGCCAGAGGTAGCCGGCGGTCGCCACGCCGAACGCGGCCCAGCCGACGCCGTGCTTCGCCACCGAGGTGCAGACGGCGAACACCGCGAGCAGCGGGATCCCGGCGAGCGCGGCCCGGCGCATCGTCACCGCGAGCAGGTCGACGACCAGCGCGACGACCGCCACCGCGATGACGACGAGCAGCACCAGCCCGTGATGCGTGGGCACCGGCGTGGTCAGCCGCCGGATGTCGAGGAAGCCGCGGTGGGCGACGTCGCCGAGCATCCGCAGCGCGGCCGGCCCGGGCAGCAGACCACCGACGGCGACCGGCCGGGCGTCGAGCAAGGTGAGGTAGCCGAGCACGAGCAGCGCGGCGAGGAACGGCCCGAGCGCCGGGGGGATGCGCAGCCGCCGTACCGCTTCGTTGGTACCGGAGACCAGCGCGATCGCGATCGCCACCGGCACCAGCCAGGACCAGCCGTCGAAGACCGCGCTGAACGACAGCGCGGCGGCGAACGTCGCGACGGCGCTGGCGAGGGTCAGCCGGCCGCGGCTGCTCATGCCCCGATCTCCTGCCCGGCCGGGACTTCGTGCGGCAGGAAGGCGGCCTCGCGCCCGGTGGCGGCGGCGAGGCCGGTGCCGGCGTACGGCCAGAACTTGGTGAGGTCGTCGCCGCGGCTGACCGGGATCACCCGCCAGCCCGCTGCGCGGAGGACGTCACAGTTGTCGCGGAAGTTCTGGCTGGCGGCGGCCGCGGCGCGCGGCGACAGCCCGGTCCAGCTCGCGCTATCGAGGACGAGCGCGACGCCGATCGACGAGCCGCCGTGGGTGGCGCGGGCGAGCTGCTCGGCGTCTTCCGACGTCATCGGCGCGACGATCGCGACGAACAGTTCCTCCCCGCCGCCGCGGCGTAGCGCGGTGGTGCCGGCCTGCAACGTCGTACCGGTCGAGGCGGTCTGTACGGCGAGCACGTCGAGCAGCACGCTTTCCATCGAGTGTGCGGCGAGGTCGACCGCCGTGACCTCCTCGCCGACGTCGGTGACCAGCCGGATGGTGAAGCCGGCGCCGGCCAGGTGCAGCCCGATGGACGCGGCCGCGGACACCGCCCATTCGAACGAGCTGAGCGGACCGTCGCCGTGGTGCGCGCCGCCGCGGCAGTCGAGCAGCACGACCGCCCGGCTCTGCCACGGCTGCTCTTCGCGTCTAACCATCAACTCGCCTCGACGTGCGGTTGACCTCCAGTGAATCCGGCGCAGATCGTCGCCCAGCCGGTACTCGCGCGTGGCGGAGTCGTCCTCACCCGCGGTCGCGACCGACCGGGACATGCTCTCGCCGGCGCCGGCCCACTCGCCGCCGAGCCGGACGTCGGGCAGGTGGTGGACGATCGGCGTGACCATCAGTGACTCGGCCGAAGTGAACGCGCGGGGGAGCTCGACCAGGCCGAACGGGTCGGTCAGCCGCACGGTCAGCGGCCCGATCCGGAACCGGCCGCGGACCTGCGAGTGGACCGAGTACTCGACCTCGATGGTGCGCTGCGGCAGCACCCGGTCGAGCACGAACCGGGGCCGGCCGCCGAGCAGGTACGGCACCGTGTCCTCGGCGAGCATGACGCCGGTGGGCAGCCGGGAGACGTTCTGCAGCCGCAGCACCACGGTGCAGCTCGACCCGGCCGGCACCCGCACCGGATCGAGCCGGCGGGTGCAGGTGAGCCGGTAGCGGGTCCGGGCCACCAGGGCGTAGGACAGCAGCGGTAGCGCGATCAGGAAGACGCCGACCCGGGTGACGTTGATCTCCCGCAGTGCGAGCCCGGGCACCAGCGCGGCGAACCCCGACGACAGCACGCACCGCCCGCGCACGGTCAGCCCGGCGAGGGCGCGCGACAGCCGGCGCCCACCCATCAGCTGCCCAGCCATTAGCCGCTTCGCCGCCGGCGCGGCTCACCACCGTCGGGCACCGGGACGGACGCGATGATGTCGGCGACCACGGACGTCGTCGTACGGCGGGCGACCTGCGCCTCGGCCGAGAGCAGCAGCCGGTGCGCGAGCACCGGGATGGCGAGCGTCTGCAGGTCGTCGGGCAGCACGTAGTCGCGGCCGTCGAGCGCGGCGGCGGCGCGGCCGGTGCGGAGCAGGTGCAGGGTGGCCCGGGGCGAGGCGCCGAGGCGCAACTCGCGGTTGTCGCGGGTCGCGGTGACGAGGTCGATCGCGTAGCGCCGGACCGTCTCCGCGACGTACACCGAACGGACGGCAGCGATCAGCTTCGCGACCTCCAGGCCGTCGGAAACCGCTTCCAGATCGTCGAGCGGCGACCCGGCGCCGTGGTGGTCGAGGACGGCGAGCTCGGCCTCAGCGCTGGGGTAGCCGATCGCGAGCCGGGCGGTGAACCGGTCGCGCTGGGCCTCGGGCAGCGGGTAGGTGCCCTCCATCTCGACCGGGTTCTGGGTCGCGATGACCATGAACGGTGCCTCGAGCGCGTAGGTGATGCCGTCGACGGTGACCTGGCGCTCCTCCATCGACTCGAGCAGCGCCGACTGCGTCTTCGGCGACGCCCGGTTGATCTCGTCGCCCACGACCAGGTTGGCGAAGATCGCGCCGGGCTTGAACTCGAACTCGCGGCTCTCCTGGTTCCAGACCGAGACGCCGGTGATGTCGCTCGGCAGCAGGTCGGGGGTGAACTGGATCCGGCGTACCGAGCAGTCGATCGCGCGGGCGAGCGCTTTCGCCAGCATCGTCTTGCCGACGCCCGGCACGTCCTCGATCAGCAGGTGACCTTCGGCGAGCATCACCGTGACCGCGAGCCGCACCGCCTCGGGTTTGCCTTCGATGACCTGCTCGACCGCGGCGACGATCCGCGACGAGTGCAGGGCGACATCTTCCAGGCCGACCGCGGCCCTTGCACGAGTGGGCACTCGCTGCCTCCGTATGTCGCCCCGTGCCGCTGCCTGCGGCGTCGCGCCTTCGCGTCCTCTTAGTACGCAGACCAAGTCTCGCAGGTTCGCCGCCCTGCGGAATAGGTCGTTCGGTAACGACTTGGCGGCGCTGCGGCCTCGATCCAGGTGGCTCAAGTGGAGCCAGAACCTGCCGAAGAGGTTGACGGGGGAGTGAAGTGGAGTACAGTGGCGCAACATGGAGGATGAGGAGAGGCGGGGACCGTGTTCCTTGGTACCTACTCCCCGCGCCTCGACGAGAAGGGCCGGGTGTTCCTGCCGGCCAAGTTCCGCGACGAGCTGGCCGGGGGCTTGGTGATCACCAAGGGGCAGGAGCGATGCCTCTACGTGTTCGCCGCGGCCGAGTTCGGCCGGCTCACCGAGCGGTTGCGGGAAGCGCCGCTGACCGCGAAGGGCGCCCGCGACTACAGCCGGGTGTTCTTCGCCTCCGCCCACGACGACACCCCGGACAAGCAGGGCCGGATCACGGTCCCGCCGCCGCTGCGTGAGTACGCCGGTCTCGACCGCGACTGCGTCGTGATCGGCGCGAACACCCGGGTCGAGATCTGGGACGCCGCCGCCTGGGCGACCTACCTCGCCGGCCAGGAGGAGCAGTTCTCCTCGCTGTCGGAGGAGGTGCTGCCCGGGATCGTCTGAGTCCCGGCTCCCCTGGGATGTGGCTCCCGCCCGCCTACCCGCCCTGGACAAGCCGCACCTGGCGCCCCTTCCCCGGCGCCAGGCGCGGGGGCGGGAACCAGATCCCAGGAACGTCGGCATAAGAGTTTTCCGCGTCCTGTCGTCCAACCGTCCAGTCGACATTGAGAGGAGTCGAGGGTCGTGACCCAGCCCGCCGAGCACGTTCCGGTGATGCTCGGCCGCGTCCTCGACCTGCTCGGCCCGGCGCTGTCCGCGCCCGCCGCCGTCGTCGTGGACGCGACCGTCGGGCTCGGCGGGCACGCGGAGGCGATGCTCGCCGCGCACCCGGAACTGCGGCTGATCGGCCTGGACCGCGACCCCGCCGCGTTGGAGCGCAGCGCCGCCCGGCTGGCCGTGTTCGGCCCCCGGGTGCGGCTCGTGCACACCCGGTACGACGCGCTGGCGCGGGTGCTCGACGAGGCCGGGGTACGTCGGCTCGACGCGGCGCTGTTCGACCTCGGCGTGTCGTCGCTGCAGTTGGACGACGACTCCCGCGGCTTCGCCTACTCCCGTGACACCCCGCTGGACATGCGGATGGACCCGACCTCCAGCCGGACCGCGGCCGAGGTGGTCAACACCTACCCCGTCGCCGACCTCGCCCGGGTGTTGCGGGTCTACGGCGAGGAGCGGTTCGCCCGCCGGATCGCCGAGGCGATCGTGCGCGCGCGGCCGCTTTCAACCTCGGCCCGGCTGGCCGAGCTGGTCCGCGACGCGGTGCCTGCGGCGACCCGCCGGACCGGCGGCCACCCGGCGAAGCGCACTTTCCAGGCGCTGCGAATCGAGGTCAACGACGAGCTCGCCGTGCTCGACGAGGCGCTGCCGGCCGCGGTCGCCGCGCTGCGGGTGGGCGGCCGGGTCGCGGTGCTGAGCTACCACTCGCTCGAGGACCGGATGGTCAAGCGGGTGCTGGCCGCGGGCGCCGTGGCCAGCGCGCCGCCGGACCTGCCGGTCGTGCCCGAGTCGGCCCAGCCGACGTTGCGGCTGCTGACCCGCGGAGCCGAGACGCCGGACGAGACCGAGATGACGACGAACCCGCGCGCGTCGTCGGCGCGGCTGCGGGCGGCCGAGCGAATCCGGGTGGCGGCGTGAGCGCGCTCGCACCGGCCCGCGCGGTCCCCGCTCCGGCCCGGCGGCCGGCTCGCACCTCAGCGGCTCCGGCGTCGGCTCAGCCGGTCACCCGGCCGCGGCTGGTCGTCGTACCCAAGCCGACCGCGGGTCGGGTGCCCTTCGTGCTGGCGGTGGCCGGCGTGCTCGCGATCGGCCTGGTGGCGCTGCTCATGCTGCACACCCTCGCCGCGCAGGACGGGTTCACCGTCCACAAGCTCCAGCGGCAGTCCGCGGCACTCGCAGATCAGGAGCAGGCCTTGACGATCGCCAACGAGCAGGCGCAGGCGCCGTCGAGCCTCGCCGACCGGGCCGCGGGCCTGGGCATGGTGCCGGCGACCTCGTTGACGATCACCCGGCTGCACGGCCGGCCGGCCGCACTGCTGTCCGCGCCACCGGCTCCGCCGCCCCTACCGGTCGTGCTGCCGGCGCCGGCGCCGGTCAAGCCCGCGGCGAGCGGCACATCGACGGCCACATCGAAGACAGGGGCCAAGGTGAAGCCGAAGCCCACGCCGACGCCGACCGCCACCAAGCGCCCATGACCGCACTCGCGTACTGAGGCATGGAACGGCGATCGGACGCACCGCGGCGCGCCGGCTCGGCGCGGCAACCACGAGCGGCGGGGGACAAGCGGCAGGCTGGGCGTATGTCCCCGGCCGCGCAGCCGCGCCCGAGGGCGGCCACGCCACGCCCGGCACCGCCCATCAATCGAGCGTCCAGCAATCGAGCGTCCGGCACCCGGACCGCCGGCAACTCATCGCGTACGGCTGCCCCGCGCGGCACTGGCCGCAACACCGGGCAGCGCCGTACCGCGCCGTCGGGCGTGCCGATCCAGCGCTCGACCGGCGCCCGCCGGCCGCCACCGCCGAGAGCGCGCCGGCGCCCGCCGCGGCGCCGGCCTGACCCGCGCCGCCGGCTCGAGGTCATCCTGCTGCTGGTCCTGTTCGTGCTCACCCTCGTCGGCGGCAAGCTGGTGCAGCTGCAAGGGCTGGACCGCACCGCCTACACGCACATGGCGGCCAAGCAGCGGCTGCACACCGTCACGATCACGGCGCCGCGCGGCACCATCGTCGATCGCGGTGGCGCGCCACTTGCACAGACCGTCGACGCCCGCGACGTGTACGCCGATCCGCGCCACGTCGTCGATGCCGAGCGCACCGCCGCCGAGCTCGGGCCGTTGCTGGGCATCAAGCCGGCGAAGTTGGTGCCGATGCTCGGCCGCCCGACGTCGTACGTTCCGCTCGCGCACGCGGTCACCCCGGCGCTGTCGGCGCAGATCATGGATTTGGAGCTGCCCGGCATCGGCGTGCTGCCGACCACTCGGCGGGTCTACCCGGACGGAACCCTCGCCTCGAACGTTGTCGGGTTCGTGCACCTCGACGGCAGCGGCGCGGCCGGGCTGGAGTACTCGTTCCAGAAAATCCTGGCCGGCCACGACGGCGCGCGGACGTTCGAGACCGGGCTGTCCGGCTCGCCGATCCCGGACGGGCACGACGTCCTCACGCCCGCGGTGCCGGGTCGCGGGTTGCGACTGACGCTGCAGCGCGACGTGCAGTGGGAGGCGCAGCAGGCGATCACCGCGCAGGTGCGCAAGGTCAAGGCCGACAGCGGCACCGTCGTCGTGATGGACCCGAGGAACGGGCAGATCCTCGCGCTCGCGGTCGCGCCCGGCTACGACGCGAACGCGCCGACCGGCACCGCGATCGGCGCCAACCCGGCGATCACCGAGGTGTACGAGCCGGGCAGCGTGAACAAGGTCATCACGATGTCGGCGGCGTTGCAGGAAGGGCTGTTCACCCCGACCTCGCCGATCAGCGTGCCGCCGATCCTGCACTACGCGGGTACGACGTTCCACGACGCGGAAGGCCATGGTCGGGAGCGGTTGACGCTGACCGGCGTGCTGGCGAAGTCGAGCAACATCGGCACGATCGAGGTCGCCGACCGGCTGCAGGCCCCGCGGCTCTACCACTACTTGCAGGCGTACGGTTTCGGCCGGCCGACCGGCGTCGGCCTGCCCGGCGAGGAGGACGGCCTGCTGCCGTCACTAGCGGCGTGGTCGGCGACGACGTTGCCGACGGTCGCGTTCGGGCAGGGCATCGGTGTCACCGCGCTGCAGGTTGCGAGCGTGTACGCGACGATCGCGAACGGTGGCGTGCGGGTCACGCCGAACCTCGTGCTGGGCACCACCGACGCGAGTGGGCACGTGCACGGTGTCGCCGTACCGGCTCACCGTCGGGTGATCAGCACCAAGGTGGCGCATGAGTTGTCCGACATGCTCGAAGCGGTCACGACCGACCAGGGCACCGCGCCGGCCGCGCGCATCGACGGCTACCGGATCGCGGGCAAGACCGGTACGGCGCAACGACCGAACGGCACCGGCGGCTACGCCGGATACACCGCGTCATTCGTCGGATTTGCCCCGGCGGACAAGCCGCGATTGCTCGTCGAGGTCGTGCTGCAGAACCCGCGCCGCGGCCACTTCGGTGGTGTCGTCGCTGCGCCGGTTTTCCACGATGTCATGGCATTTGCGTTGCAGACGTTGGGCATTGCGCCCACCGCGACGCGTCCGCCCAAGGCCCGGCTGACCTGGTAGCCGACGGTAACCTCCGACCCGATGGCCGCCACTCCCCGACCGAGCACGATGCTCGGCCGACCCGTTCGCGGGCTGTGTGAGCGACTCCCTGATGCGCGGATCCACGGCAGCGGCGACACCGTCGTGACCGGCATCACCCACGACTCGCGCGGCGTGCGGCCCGGTGACATCTACCTCGCCCGGGCCGGCGAGCACGCGCACGGCATCGACTATGTCGGCGCAGCGGTTGCCGCCGGTGCGGTCGCCGTACTCACCGATGCGGCGTCGGTTACCGCCGCGGTTGCTGCCGGGGTGACCGTTGTCGAGGTAGCCGACCCGCGCGCGGCCGCGGGCCCGGCCGCGGCGTGGGTGTACGGCGATCCGGCCCGCGATCTCGACGTCATCGGTGTCACCGGCACGAACGGCAAGACCACGACGGCGTACCTGCTCGACGGCGGCCTGCGCGCGGCCGGCCGGCGGACCGGACTGGTCGGCACGGTCGAAACGCGGATCGCCGACGCGGTGGTGCCGAGCGCGCGCACGACGCCGGAGGCGACGGATCTGCAGGCGCTGTTCGCGGTGATGCGCGAGCGCGGTGTCGACGCCGTGGCCATGGAAGTGTCCAGCCACGCGCTCGCGCTGGAACGGGTTGCCGGAACGACATTCGCGGTCGCGGCGTTCACGAACCTGTCGCAGGATCACCTCGACTTCCACGCCGACATGGACGACTACTTCGCGGCGAAGGCGCGACTGTTCACGCCGCCGTACTCGGCTCGCGCGGTGGTCGCGGTAGACGACGAGTGGGGTCGCCGTCTCGTTGACACCGCGACGATCGAAGTGACCTCGGTGGGCGCCGCGCCCGCGGACTGGACCCGGGTCGAGGAATCGGTGACCGCGACCGGCGGCCGGGCGACGTTGCGCGCGCCGGACGGCGGGCAGCACGACGTCGATGTGTCGTTGCCCGGCCGGTTCAACGTTCGCAACGCATCGGTGGCGTACGTCGCGCTGGTGCTCGCCGGGATCGAGCCGGCCGTAGCCCGCGAAGGCATCGCCTCGGTCACCACGATCCCCGGTCGGATGGAGCGCATCCACGCGGGCCAGCCGTTCCTCGCGTTGGTCGACTACGCGCACACGCCGGCCGCGGTGACGACGTTGCTCGCCGAGGTGCGTGGTTTGGTTGGTGACGGCAGGGTGGTCGTCGTACTCGGTTGCGGCGGCGACCGGGATCGCGGCAAGCGTCCGTTGATGGGAGCGGCTGCCGCGCGCGGTGCAGACGTTGCCGTACTGACGAACGACAACCCGCGGTCGGAGGATCCGCGCGCGATCCTCGACGCGATGGTTGCGGGTGCACGCGATGCCGGCGGCACAGCGGAGATCGTCGTCGAGCCGGATCGCCGGCGGGCGATCGCGTTGGCCGTCGATCGATCCGCGCCCGGTGGTGCGTTGGTGGTCGCGGGCAAGGGACACGAGCAAGGGCAGGAGCAGGGCGGTGTCGTGACTCCGTTCGACGACCGCATCGTGTTGCGGGAGGCGCTGGCGTGATCCCGTTGCGATTGCACGAGATTGCCCGCGCCACGGGCGGCCGGCTGGTCGGCGATGCCGACCCGGATCGGTGTGTCGACGGTCCGGTGGTGCTCGACTCGCGCGCGGCCGCCGACGGGTCGCTCTTCGTCGCGGTGCGCGGTGCGCACGTGGACGCGCACGATTACGCGGCGGCGGCGATCGGCGCGGGCGCGGTCGCGTATCTCGGCAGCCGCGCGGTCGACGTGTCCGGGATCGTGGTCGACGATGTCGAGATCGCGCTCGGTGCGCTCGCCGGTGCGGTGCTGCGGCGGATGCCGGCGACCCGCGTCGTCGGCGTGACCGGCTCGGCCGGCAAGACGTCGACGAAGGACTTGCTCGGTGCGGTCTTCGCGACCGGGGGACCGACCGTCGCGCCGGCCGGAAATCTCAACAACGAGTACGGTTTGCCGCTCACCGTGACGACGGCCGAGCCGGACACCGAGACGGTCGTGCTGGAGTACGGCGCCCGCGGCGTCGGCCACATCCGCTACCTCACCACGATCGCGCCGCCGCAGATCGGTGTCGTGCTCAACGTCGGCGCCGCGCACCTCGGCGAGTTCGGCAGCCGCGAGATGGTCGCGCAGGCGAAGGGCGAACTGGTCGAAGCGTTGCCGGCCGACGGCACCGCGATCCTCAACGCCGACGACACACTCGTCGCGGCAATGGCCACGCGAACGCCAGCCAACGTCGTGACGTACGGACTGGCGGAGACCGCCGACGTACGGCTGATCGAGTTGACGACAGACGAAGCCGCGCGGGCCCGGTTCACCTTGTCGACGCCGCAGGGTCGGGTCCGGGTCGCGTTGTCGCTGCACGGCGCGCATCACGCACACAACGCGGCCGCGGCGATCGCCGCCGGACTCGCCGCCGGGCTGGATCTCGCGCCGATGGTCGAAGCGGTCGAAGCCGCGACCGCGCGCAGCCCGCACCGGATGGACGTGCGCACCCGCGCGGACGGCGTCGTCGTGATCGATGACGCCTACAACGCCAGCCCCGACTCGATGCTGGCCGGGCTGAAAGCGTTGGTAGGCATGGAAACGCAGGGTCGCCGGTGGGCCGTGCTGGGTGCGATGCGTGAGCTCGGCGCCGAGACCGAGCCGGCGCACCGCGAGATCGGCGTGCAAGCCGCGCAGCTCGGTGTCGACCGGCTCGTCGTGGTCGGCCCCGACGCCGCGCACATCGCGGACGGCTGGCCCGGAGAGGCGAGTGTGGTCGACGACGCGGACAGCGCCGCGGCACTGGTCGCGGCCGAACTGCACGGCGGTGACGTCGTACTCGTGAAGGCGTCCAACTCGGAACGCCTGTGGCGGGTAGCCGATCGGTTGGTCGAAGCATGAGGAACGTCCTCGTCGCGGCGCTGACGTCGTTGGTGCTGTCGCTGCTCGGTACGCCGTTTGCGATCCGGTTCTTCCGGGCCCGCGGCTACGGCCAGCTGATCCGCGACGACGGTCCGACGACGCACCACACCAAGCGCGGTACGCCGACGATGGGCGGGACCGTCATCATCGCCGCGACGATCGTTGGCTATCTCGTGGCGCACGCGGTGTTCCTGCGTGGCTTCACCGCATCCGGGATCCTCGTGCTGTCACTGATGACCGGGCTCGGCGCGGTCGGGTTCGTCGACGATTTCATCAAGATCCGCAAGCAACGCAGCCTCGGGTTGACCGCGACCGCGAAGTTCGGCGGCCAGGCGCTGGTCGCGATCGCGTTCGGGATCGCGGCGACCAAGTTCAGCAACGTGCACCACCTGTCGCCGGTGTCGTCGCACCTGTCGTTCGTCCGCGACTACGGGCTCGACTTCACCGCGGTCGGCTTCGTCGTGTGGGCGTACCTCATGGTCACCGCGACCTCGAACGGGGTGAACCTGACCGACGGTCTCGACGGTCTCGCCAGCGGCTCGGCCTGCATGGTGTTCGGCGCCTACGTCATCATCGCGTTCTGGCAGTTCGGCAACAGCTGCACGGTGCCGCGCAACAGCGTCGCGAGCAACTGCTATCTGGTCCGCGATCCGCTCGACATCGCCATCATCGCCGCCGCGGCGATGGGTGCGTGTTTCGGTTTCCTGTGGTGGAACGCATCACCGGCGCGGATCTTCATGGGTGACACCGGTTCGCTTGCCCTCGGCGGCGCGCTCGCGGGCATCGCCATGACGACGCGCACCGAGTTGTTGCTGATCGTGCTCGGTGGTCTGTTCGTCGTCGAGACGGTGTCGGTGATCCTGCAGGTGGCATTCTTCCGCGGCTTCAAGCGACGGCTGTTCAACATGGCGCCGGTGCATCACCATTTCGAGCTGGCCGGCTGGAACGAGAACACCGTGATCGTGCGGTTCTGGATCATCGCCGGGCTCGCCGTCGCCTTCGGCCTCGGTGTCTTCTACGCCGAGTTCCTGTCTCAGGGTTCGCTGGCGTGATCCGGTACGACGTCGCGGGCCGTCGCGTCGTCGTCGCCGGGGTCGGTGTCACCGGTCGCGCGGTCGCGCGGGTCCTGCGCCAACTCGACGCGGACGTCGTCGTAGTCGACACTGCGGACGGCGAGCGCCAACGCGACGCCGCAACCGCCTTGGCCAGCGATGGCGTCGAGGTACGCCTCGCCGCGACCGAACTGCCGGCCGCGGATCTCGTCGTCGTCTCGCCGGGCTGGCGCATGGACCAACCATTGCTTGCGGCCGCGCGCGGCAACGGCACCGAGGTGATCGGCGAGCCGGAGCTCGCCTGGCGGTTGCGCGACCCGGAGGTGCCGTGGCTCGGCGTCACGGGAACCAACGGCAAGACGACGACGGTCGGGATGCTCGAAGCGATCCTGCTCGCCGCCGGCCGTCGCACCGTCGCGGCCGGCAACGTCGGCCTGCCGCTCGTCGACGCGGTGACGACGATGCCGCCGTACGACGTGCTCGCGGTCGAGGTGTCGAGCCAGCAGCTCGCGTGGTCGCCGTCGCTGCGATTCCGCGCCGGTGCGCTACTGAACATCGCGCCGGACCACTTGGACTGGCACGACTCGATGGACGACTACGTCGCGGCAAAGACAGGGATCTGGACCGGTGCGACTCCGGTCGCTGTGGTCGACGACACGACCGTCGCATCGCTGGCGCCGCCGGACGCGATCCGCGTTTCGGTCGTCGACTCGACCGCCGACTACGCCATCGTCGACGGTCAGCTGACGGCCGGGGGAGTGCCGGTCATGCGGGTCGGCGAGTTGAAGGTCGGCGGCCCGCACAACGTCAGCAATGCGCTCGTTGCACTGGCGCTCGCGCAGGCAGTCGACGTACCGCTCGATGTCGCCGCCGCGGCGTTACGCGACTTCGCCCCCGGCCGGCACCGCAACGAAACTGTCGCAGACGTGGACGGCGTGCGTTACGTCGATGACAGCAAGGCCACGAACGCGCACGCCGCCGCCGCCAGCCTGGCCGCGTACGACTCCGTCGTGTGGATCGCGGGCGGGTTGCTCAAGGGCGCCGACGTCGACGACCTCGTCGCCGCGAACGCTGGCCGGTTGCGTGGTGTCGTGCTGCTCGGCCGCGACCGCGACGTCGTCGCCGACGCGCTCGCGCGACACGCGCCGGATGTACCCGTCAGCGTCGTCAGCACCACGGACACTGGAGCCATGTCCGAGGTCGTCCGTCGCGCCGCCGGCATGGCGCGGCCCGGCGACACGGTGCTGCTCGCCCCCGCGGCGGCGAGCTGGGACATGTTCCGCGATTACGCCGAACGCGGCGACCTGTTCGCCGCCGCCGCTCGCGCGCTCGCCGAGGTGGCACCGTAATGACCGCGACCACGATGGGGCGCGCCCGGCCGCGCGCGACGACATCGGTGTGGCGCGAATGGCTGGAGCGGCCGCTGACGTCGTACTACCTGTTGCTCGGCAGCACCGGGCTGCTGGTCGCGCTCGGTCTGGTGATGGTGCTCAGCGCATCGAGCGTCACGTCGTACGCGTCGTCGGGCTCGTCGTTCACCATCGCGGAGAAGCAGGCGATGTGGGTCGCCTTGGGCCTGCCGGCGTTGTGGATCGGGATGCGGCTGCCGGTGCGGTTCTACCGCTTCCTCGGCTACCCGTTGCTGTTAGGTGCGCTCGGCCTGCTGGTGCTCGTCCTCGTGCCGCATGTCGGCGTCCGGGTCGCGGGTGCGACCAGATGGATCGCGCTGCCGGCCGGACTGCAAGTGCAACCGTCGGAGTTCGCGAAGCTCGCGCTCGTGCTGTGGGGCGCGGATCTGTTGGCCCGCAAGGACAAACGGCTCACGGAAGTGCGGCATCTGCTGATCCCGTTGGTGCCGCTCGGGTTGCTGATGGCGCTGCTCGTGATGATGCAGCCGGACATGGGCACGACGATCGTGCTCGTCCTGACGATGCTTGCGCTGCTGTGGTCCGCGGGTTCGCCGGTATCGGTGTTCGGCGCCACGGGGTTGTTGCTCGGCGGTGGTCTCGGGCTGCTCGCGATCACCGAGCCGTACCGGCTCGCGCGGCTGACCGGGTTTGCGAATCCATGCGCCGCCGCGCAGGCGCAGAAGGCCGGCTACCAGGCGTGCCAAGGCCTGATCGCACTGTCGTCCGGCGGTTGGTTCGGGCTCGGGCTCGGCGCCTCGCGGGAGAAGTTCGGCTACCTGCCCAACCAGTACACCGACTACATCTTCGCCATCATCGGCGAGGAGCTCGGCCTGCTCGGCACCTTCGTCGTGCTGGTCCTGTTCGCGGTCCTCGGTTACGCCGGCATCCGGATCGCGCAACGCTGCCGCGACCGGTTCAGCCAACTCGCCGCCGCAGGCGTGACCGCATGGTTGCTGGGGCAAGCGCTGGTCAACATGGGTGCGGTCGTCGGGCTGCTGCCGATCACCGGCATCCCGCTGCCGATGGTGTCGTTCGGTGGCTCCGCGCTGGTCCCGACACTGTTCGCGGTGGGCATGCTCGCGTCGTTCGCCCGCCGCGAGCCGGGTGCGGCCGAAGCGCTGTCGGCTCGCCGCGCGGGTCGGCGGCAGGCGATGCGGCGCCGGCTCCGGAGCGTCTAAGCGCATGCGAGTTCTGCTGGCCGGTGGTGGGACCGCGGGCCACGTGTCCCCGTTGCTGGCGCTCGCCGACCGGCTCGTCGCCGATGACCCGAGCACCCGGGTGCTCGCCCTCGGCACCGCGACCGGGCTGGAGGCGCGCTTGGTCCCCGCCCGCGGTTACCCGCTGCACGAGGTGCCGCGGGTGCCGCTGCCTCGCCGGCTCGGCCTCGACGTGCTCCGGATGCCGGTTCGGCTTGGCGCGGCGGTCAAGTCGGCGGGGCAGGCGATCAAGCAGGTCGACGCGGAGGTCGTCGTCGGCTTCGGCGGGTACGTCGCGGCACCGGCATATCTCGCCGCCCGCAAGGCGCGGGTGCCGATCGTCGTGCACGAGCAGAACAGCCGGCCGGGGTTCGCGAACCGGCTCGGCGCCCGGCTGACGACGTGGGTCGCGGTGAGCTTCCCGGGCACGCCGTTGCGGCACGCGGTCCGGACCGGGCTGCCGTTGCGACCGGAGATCCTGACCCTCGACCGCGCCGCGACGCGCGACACGGCGCGAAGCAAGTTCGGCCTACGTCCCGAACTGCGCACGGTGCTGGTCGTCGGCGGGTCACTCGGGGCGAAACGGCTCAACGACGTCGTACCGCTGCTCGCCGCCGACCTCGCCGCACGCGACGTCCAAGTGCTGCACGTCAGCGGCGTCGGCAAGGAGGTCGCGGTCCCGACGTCGTCGCCCGGCGACTGCCCGTACGCCGTCGTGCCGTACGTCGAGGCGATGGAGTTGGCCTATGCCGCGGCGGATCTGATCATCTGCCGGGCCGGCGCGAACACCGTCAGCGAGATCACCGCGCTCGGGTTGCCGGCGGTCTATGTCCCGCTGCCGATCGGCAACGGCGAGCAGCGGCTCAACGCCGAACCCGTCGCCGCCGCGGGCGGCGGATTGCTGGTCGACGACGCCCGGTTCGACGTCGAGTGGATGCGGCAGAACGTGTTGCCATTACTGGAAAATCCGGACCGGTTGGCGGCGATGGGACACGCGGCGGCGGGGTTCGGCGTACTCGATGCGGACCAGCGGCTGGCCGATCTCGTCCGGGCCGCGGCGGCCAGCCGATGAGCTTCGTCGAGGACGTCGGTGACGTGCCGCCGGCGGGGGATCTGGGCCGGGTGCACTTCGTCGGCGTCGGCGGCGCCGGCATGAGCGGCATCGCGCGGATCCTGCTGGCCCGCGGGCTGCCGGTGTCGGGCTGCGACGCGAAGGAGTCGCGGGCACTGACCGCGTTGCGCGCGCTCGGCGCGGACATCTCGATCGGGCATGACCCCGCGCACGTCGCGACCGCCGACACGATCGTGACGTCGAGCGCGATCCGGGTGGGCAACGCGGAGATCCGGGTCGCGCGCGAGTCCGGGGTGCGGGTGCTCCCGCGAGCGGCGATGCTCGCCTCGGTGATGATCGGCTCGCGCGGTATCGCGGTCGCGGGTACGGCGGGCAAAACGACGACGACGTCGATGCTCGCGGTGGCGATGCAGGCCTGCGGCCGCGACCCGAGTTACGCGATCGGCGGCGACCTCAATGAGCCCGGCTCGAACGCGCACGCCGGCACCGGCGAGTTCTTCGTGGCCGAGGCCGACGAGAGCGACAAGTCGTTCCTGTTGCTCGCGCCGGAAGCGGCCATCGTGACCAACGTCGAGCCGGACCACCTCGACAACTACGGCAGCGCGGAGGCCGTGCACGCGGCCTTCCGCGAGTTCGTCGGCCGGATCCGCGCGGGCGGCGCGATCGCCCTTGGCGCGGACAACGACGGGTCCCGGGCGCTGGCATCGGTGGCGGCCGAGCGCGGGCTGTCGGTGACCACGTTCGGGCTGGCTGCGGATGCGGGCGTGCGCATCCATGACCTGCAGCTCACGCCGTCGGGGTCGCGGTTCGAGCTGGTCGCCGGCGGCCGGCGGCTCGGCCCGCTCAGCCTGGTAGTCCCCGGCGAGCACAACGTGCTCAACGCAGCCGGCGTCGTCGCGCTCGGCCTCACCCTCGGGCTCCCGCTCGCCGACATGGCTCGCGGGCTGGCCGGGTTCCCCGGCGCGCGGCGGCGGTTCGAGCCGAAGGGCGAGGCGCGCGGCGTCCGGGTGTACGACGACTACGCGCACCACCCAACTAAGCTGCGGGCGGCGCTGGCCGCGGCCCGGCACGTCGCCGCCGGCGGCCGGGTGGTCGCGGTGTTCCAGCCGCATCTCTACAGCCGGACCCGCGACTTCGCCGCCGAGTTCGGCACCGCGCTCGCCGCCGCCGACGCCGTCGTCGTCATGGATGTCTACGCCGCCCGCGAGGATCCGGTCCCGGGCGTGACCGGGATGCTCGTCGCGCAGGCGGTGCCGCTCCCGCCGGAGGCGGTGACGTACGAGCCGTCGTGGTCGTCGGTGCCGGCCGTGGTCGCTGCCTTGGCCCGGCCGGGCGACCTGGTGCTGACGATCGGGGCCGGCGACGTCACGATGCTCGGACCGGAGATCCTCGCCGCGCTCGAGGCCGCCGGGTGAGCTCGGTACTGCGGGCCGAAGGGCTGTTCCGGGCTCGCCGCAATGCCCGGCGGCGCCAGGTGCTGCACCGCCGGTTCGTCCGCCCGGCCGTCGTGCTGGCGGTCGCAGTGACGCTGGCCGGCGGCGTCGTGTGGGCGGCCTGGTCGTCGCCGCTGCTGGCCGTCCAAACTGTGACCGTCAAGGGGACGTCGAGACTTTCTGCGGCCGAGATTTTGGCCGCGGCGCAGGTGCCGGTCGGCCGCTCGCTGTTGCGGGTCGACCCTGGCCGGATCCGCGCTCGGGTCGCCGCGCTGGCGGCCGTGCGAGCGGTCACCGTCGACCGCGACTGGCCGCACCGGCTGGTCATCACGGTGACCGAGCGCCAGCCGGTCGCGGCGGTGCGCATCGGCGGCGCCGCCGAGTTGGTCGACGCGACCGGGGTCGCCTTCGCCACCGCCGATCCCGCCCCGCCGGGGCTGCTGCCGCTGGTCCTCGGCGCGGCGGTGCCGGGCGCGGGGGACGAGGACGCGCGGGCGGCGCTCGCCGTCTGGGCAGAGCTGCCCGCCGCGCTGCGCGGCGCCGTCCGGAGCATCGCCGCGCCCAGTCCGAGCGACGTCACCCTGCGCCTCACCGGCCGGCGCACGGTGATCTGGGGGGACCCGGGGGAGTCCGCACGAAAACTCGTCGTACTCCGGGCCCTTATGCGCGAACGAGCCTCGACGTACGACGTCAGCACACCCGACGTACCGGTCACGAAGCCCTGACCGCAGGGCAAAAACGCCCCCGTTTCCGGGTACCTGGCTTGACCCGCGCGGACCATTCGCCCTACTGTCCGGTCCAGCCCTCAAGTTGACATAACGTTAACTGTTTACTTGAGGGTGAGGGTCGGCGACACGCCGAGCCGCAG
>JAVEEG010000076.1 GCA_030840585.1 Frankiaceae bacterium
CTCTCGCCCTCGTTCAGCTAGCGCTGCCCTGATCGACGGTCAGCGGGCGCTCGTCGGCAAGGCGACCGCGCGCTACGTCCGCATGTCGCCGACCAAGGTCCGCCGCGTCGTCGACCTCATCCGCGGCCTGCCCGCGGCCGACGCGCTCGCGGTCATCAAGTTCGACCCGCACGCCGCGAGCGAGCCGGTCGGCAAGGTGCTCGACTCGGCGATCGCGAACGTCGAGCATCTCGCCCACGTCCGTAGCCAGCGCCTCGACCGCGAGGACCTGTTCGTCACCGAGGCATTCGTCGACGAGGGCCCGACGCTCAAGCGGTTCCGGCCGCGGGCGCAGGGTCGGGCCTACCGGATCCGCAAGCGGACCAGCCACATCACGATCGTGGTCGAGCCCGCCAGCACCGAAGGAAGGACCCGCTAATGGGTCAGAAAGTCAACCCCAACGGGTTCCGGCTCGGCATCACCACCCGGCACAAGAGCCGGTGGTACGCCGACAAGCTCTACCGCGACTACGTCAAGGAAGACGTCGCGATCCGTCGCCTGCTGACCAAGGGCATGGAACGCGCCGGCATCAGCCGGGTCGAGATCGAGCGCACCCGCGACCGGGTCAACGTCGACATCCACACCGCGCGGCCGGGCATCGTCATCGGCCGCCGCGGCGCCGAGGCCGACCGCATCCGCGGCGACCTCGAGAAGCTCACCGGCAAGCACGTCAACCTCAACATCCTCGAGGTGAAGTCGCCGGAGATCGACGCGCAGCTCGTCGCGCAGGGCGTGGCCGAGCAGCTGTCGAGCCGGGTCAGCTTCCGCCGGGCGATGCGCAAGGCGATGCAGTCCGCGCTCAAGAGCGGCGCCAAGGGCATCCGGGTGCAGTGCTCCGGCCGTCTCGGCGGCGCGGAGATGAGCCGCTCGGAGTTCTACCGCGAGGGCCGGGTGCCGCTGCACACGCTGCGGGCGAACATCGACTTCGGCTTCTACGAGGCGCGCACCACCTTCGGCCGGATCGGCGTAAAGGTCTGGATCTACAAGGGCGACGAGCTGATGACCCGCGAGGAGCAGGCGGCCCAGGCCGCGCTGCGCGCCCGGGACCAGCGCGACCGCCGTACCGCCCGTCGCGACCGGCCGGCCCCGCGCCGCTCGGCCGCGGTCGACGGCGGCGTCCCGACCCCACCGCCGGCTGAGCCGACTCCGGAACCGACTGCGGAGACCGCCGTTACGACGGAAGCCGTCGCGGCTCCGGAGGCCACCGAGACGACCCCGACCACTGAGGGGAGCTGACCGATGCTCATCCCACGGCGGGTCAAGCACCGCAAGCAGCATCACCCGAGCCGGTCCGGCCCCGCAAAGGGCGGCACCCGGGTCACGTTCGGCGAGTACGGCATCCAGGCACTGGAGCCGGCGTACGTCACCAACCGGCAGATCGAGTCGGCGCGTATCGCGATCACCCGGCACATCCGCCGTGGCGGCAAGGTCTGGATCAACATCTACCCGGACCGCCCGCTGACGAAGAAGCCGGCCGAGACCCGGATGGGTTCCGGTAAGGGCTCGCCGGAGTGGTGGATCGCGAACATCAAGCCGGGCCGGGTGATGTTCGAGTTGTCCTACCCGAACGAGGCGACTGCGAAGGCGGCGCTCACCCGAGCGATGCACAAGCTGCCGATGAAGTGCCGCATCGTGAAGCGCGAAGTGGGTGAGGCGTAGATGGCCGCGATCCCTTCGTCCGAGCTGCGTTCGCTGCTCGACGACGAGCTCGTGCACCGGTTGCGCGAGGCCAAGGAGGAGCTGTTCAACCTCCGGTTCCAGTCGGCGACCGGGCAGCTCGACAACAACGCGCGGCTGCGCACGGTCAAGCACGACATCGCGCGCATCTACACCGTGATGCGCGAGCGCGAGCTCGGCCTGAGCACCGAACCGACCGCCGCGGCCATTCCGAGTGAGGCCTGAGAACAATGACTGAGACCAGCACCGCTACGACGCCGCAGCGCGGGTTCCGCAAGACGCGCGAGGGTTACGTCGTCAGCGACAAGATGAACAAGACCGTGACGGTCGAGGTCGAGGACCGGGTGCAGCACCCGCTCTACGGCAAGACGATCCGCCGTACCAAGAAGGTCAAGGCGCACGACGAGGCCAACTCGGCCGGCGTCGGCGACCGCGTGCTGTTGATGGAGACGCGGCCGCTGTCGGCGACCAAGCGCTGGCGCGTCGTCCAGATCATCGAGAAGGCGAAATGATCCAGCAGGAGTCGCGCCTTCGCGTCGCCGACAACACCGGTGCCAAAGAACTGTTGTGCATCCGCGTGCTCGGCGGCTCGGGCCGCCGTTACGCCGGCATCGGCGACATCATCGTCGGCACGGTCAAGGACGCGCTGCCCGGCGCCGGCGTGAAGAAGGGCGACGTCGTAAAGGCGGTCATCGTCCGTACGACGAAGGCCCGCCGGCGCGCCGACGGTTCGTACATCAAGTTCGACGAGAACGCTGCGGTGCTCATCCGTGACGGCGGCGACCCGCGCGGCACCCGCATCTTCGGACCGGTCGGCCGCGAGCTGCGGGAGAAGCGGTTCATGAAGATCATCTCGCTGGCACCGGAGGTGCTCTGACCATGTCGGGTCTGTTCGTGAAGAAGGGCGACACCGTGTACGTCCGCAGCGGCAAGGACCGCGGCGTGAAGGGCAAGGTGCTGATGACAATGCCGGCGCTCAACCGGGTGCTGGTCGAAGGCGTCAACCGGGTGAAGAAGCACACGAAGGTCAGCACGACCCAGCGCGGCGCGCAGGTCGGCGGCATCGTCACCCAGGAGGCGGCGGTACACGCGAGCAACGTCCAGATCGTGTGCCCCAACTGCAACAAGCCGACCCGGGTCGGTCACCGCAAGAGCGACGAGGGCCGTTCGGTCCGCACCTGCCGCAAGTGCAGCGCGGATCTGTAGGGGAGTTGAGAGCGAGATGACAGCGACGACCGAGGCGCGACCGGCGAATGCCGTGCCGCGGCTCAAGCAGCGCTACCGCGACGAGATCGTGGGCCAGCTGCGCGAGCAGTTCAGCTACAGCAACGTCATGCAGGTGCCCGGCCTGGTGAAGATCAAGGTCAACATGGGCGTCGGCGAGGCGGCTCGCGACGGCAAGCTGATCGAGGGCGCGGTCCGCGACCTGACTCTCATCACCGGCCAGCGCCCCGCGGTCGCGCGCGCGCGGGTGTCGATCGCGCAGTTCAAGCTGCGCGAGGGCATGCCGATCGGCGCGCACGTGACGTTGCGCGGCGACCGGATGTGGGAGTTCCTCGACCGGCTGCTCACGATCGCGCTGCCGCGTATCCGTGACTTCCGTGGCCTCGACGGGCGCAAGCTCGACGGCAACGGCAACTACACGTTCGGCCTGAACGAGCAGTCGATGTTCCACGAGATCGACCCGGACAACATCGACCGGCCGCGCGGCATGGACATCACGCTCGTGACGACCGCGAGAACCGACGACGAAGGACGTGCACTGTTGCGCGCCCTCGGCTTCCCCTTCAAGGAGCAGTAACCGATGGCAACCAAGGCGATGATCGCCAAGGCCGGCCGCACGCCGAAGTTCAAGGTGCGCGGCTACACCCGCTGCTCGCGCTGCGGTCGGGCGCGCGCCGTCTACCGCGTGTTCGGCCTGTGCCGGATCTGCGTCCGGCAGATGGCCCACGCCGGCGAACTGCCCGGCATTACAAAGAGCAGTTGGTAACTAACCCATGACTCACTCGAACCAGCTCGGGCGTTTTGCATCGCTGCAGCGTTTCGAGCGAAGCGAGAAAGGCTGTAGCGAAGAATGACAATGTCGGACCCGATCGCAGACATGCTGACGCGTCTGCGTAACGCGAACTCGGCGTACCACGACACCGTGGGCATGCCGTATTCGAAGATCAAGACGCACATCGCCGAGATCCTCCAGCAGGAGGGCTACATCGCCGGCTGGAACGTCGAGGACAACTCTGACGGCCCGGGCAAGAACTTGACGATCACGCTCAAGTACGGCCCGAACCGGGAGCGCTCGATCGCCGGCGTACGGCGGGTCAGCAAGCCGGGCCTGCGGGTGTACGCGAAGGCGACCAACCTGCCTCGCGTCCTCGGCGGTCTCGGCGTCGCGATCATCTCCACCTCCGGTGGGCTGCGCACGGACCGGCAGTGTCAGAAGCAACAGGTAGGCGGGGAAGTCCTCGCCTACGTCTGGTGACGGGAGGCGGCTGACATGTCACGCATCGGCAAGCTCCCGATCCCGGTTCCGGCCGGCGTCGAGGTCACCATCAACGGTCGCGACCTGACGGTGAAGGGCCCGAAGGGCACCCTCTCCCACACGGTCGTCGAGCCGATCACGGTCGTGCAAGAAGAAGGCGCGCTGCTGGTCCGCCGGCCCAACGACGAGCGCGACGCGAAGGCCCGCCACGGCCTGACCCGAACGCTGGTCGCGAACATGGTCACGGGCGTCACCGAGGGCTACTCGAAGACGCTCGAGATCGTCGGCACGGGCTACCGCGTGCAGGCCAAGGGCAGCGACCTCGAGTTCGCCCTCGGCTTCAGCCACCCGGTCACCGTCGTACCGCCGGACGGCATCTCATTCACCGTCGAGGCGCCGACCCGGTTCGTGGTCTCCGGCATCGACAAGCAGAAGGTCGGCGAGACGGCCGCGAACATCCGCAAGATCCGCAAGCCCGAGCCGTACAAGGGCAAGGGCGTGCGGTATCAGGGTGAAGTCGTGCGCCGCAAGGCCGGAAAGGCTGGCAAGTAATGAGCGCGCCCAAGACCGCATCCCTGCGCCGTACGTCGAGGACCCGCCGGCACCTGCGGGTCCGCAAGAAGGTCCACGGCTCGGCAATGCGCCCGCGCCTGGTCGTATCCCGGTCGACCCGGCACATCTACGTCCAGGTCGTCGACGACGCGGCCGCCCGCACGCTCGTGTCGGCGTCCACGCTCGACGAAGGCATCCGCGGCGGTGCCGGCGACAAGAAGGCGCTGGCCGCGGCCGTCGGCAAGCTGGTCGCCGAGCGGGCCAAGGCGGCCGGCATCGACAAGGTCGTGTTCGACCGGGGTGGCCACCGCTACCACGGTCGGGTTGCGGCACTCGCCGACGCCGCCCGCGAAGGCGGGCTCGAATTCTGATGGCTACACAGTCGAAGGTTGGGAGCAAGTAATGCCTGGAGCACAACGTCGCGGCGGCGGTGCCGGCGGTACCGGCGGGCCGGGCGGTGACTCAGGGCGGCGCGATCGTCGCGGCGAAGGCCGCGGGGCCGGCGCCGGCGCTCCGACGACCTCTTATCTGGAGCGGGTCGTCGCGATCAACCGGGTAGCCAAGGTCGTCAAGGGTGGCCGGCGGTTCAGCTTCACCGCGCTCGTCGTCGTCGGTGACGGCGACGGCCAGGTGGGCGTCGGCTACGGCAAGGCCAAGGAGGTGCCGGCCGCGATCGCCAAGGGCGTCGAGGAGGCCAAGAAGCACTTCTTCAAGGTGCCGCGCATCCAGGGCACCATCCCGCACCCGATCCAGGGCGAGGCGGCGGCCGGCGTCGTACTGCTCAAGCCGGCCAGCCCGGGTACCGGCGTGATCGCCGGCGGCCCGGTCCGGGCCGTGCTGGAGTGCGCCGGCATCCACGACGTGCTGAGCAAGTCGCTCGGCTCGTCCAACGCGATCAACATCGTGCACGCGACGGTGGCCGCGCTGAAGGCGCTGCACCGGCCGGAGGAGATCGCGGCCCGCCGGGGCAAGGAGCTCGAAGAGATCGCCCCCGCGGCGATGCTGCGGGCTCGGGCCGAGGCGGCCAAGGCCGGGGCGGGGGCCTGACATGCCACGGCTGAAGATCACTCAGGAGCGGTCGCCGATCGGCGGCACGCACAGCCAGCGCGAGACCCTGCGCACGCTCGGCCTCAAGCGGCTGCGTGACGTGGTGGTCAAGGAGGACCGGCCCGAGATCCGCGGGATGGTGCGAACCGTCTCCCACCTCGTGTCGGTCGAGGAGGTCGACTAAGTGCCTCTCGAAGCAACGTTCGCCCTGCTGCGCGGCGGCCAGCCGGCGCCCGGCGGCGTTCTCGTCGCCGCGAATAGCGCTGCTATTCGCGGCTCCTCGGCCTTGCCGTGCATCCGCCTGACCGTCGCTCGCGACGGGCAACGTCACTTCGAGAGGCACCCATGACGCTCAAGGTCCACCACCTGCGCCCGGCCCCGGGCGCGCACAAGCCGAAGACCCGCGTGGGTCGCGGCGAGGGCAGCAAGGGCAAGACCGCAGGCCGCGGCACCAAGGGCACGAAGGCCCGCTACCAGGTGCCCGCGGCGTTCGAGGGCGGCCAGATGCCGTTGCACATGCGGATCCCGAAGCTCAAGGGCTTCCGCAACCCGTTCCGCACTGAGTACCAGGTCGTCAACCTCGACCGGCTGACCGCGCTGTTCCCGGACGGCGGCGAGGTCGACCCGGACGTGCTGGCCGCGCGCGGTGCGGTCCGGCCCGGCCACCTGGTCAAGATCCTCGGCGGCGGCGACGTCGCCGTAGCCCTGCAGGTGAAGGCGCACGCCTTCTCCGGCACGGCGCGGGAGAAGATCAACGCCGCCGGCGGCAGCACCACCCAGCTCTAGCCAGGCCCAAGCTCGGAATCCCGGTCGGGTGATGCACCCGGCCGGGACTGTTACATTCGCAGCACCCGTCGTCGGTCCGCCGAAAGGCGGCCCCCCCGGAGGAGGAGCCAAGCGTGCTCACCGCGTTCGGCAGGGCCTTCCGCACGCCTGACCTGCGGAAGAAGATCCTGTTCACGCTGGCGATCATGGGGCTGTTCCGCCTCGGGTCGGTGCTGCCCGCGCCGGGCGTGAACTATCAGGCCGTCCACACCTGCATCTCGGCGACCAAGAACAGCTCGCTCTACGGGCTGGTCAACCTGTTCAGCGGCGGCGCGCTGCTCCAGCTGTCCGTGTTCGCGCTGGGCATCATGCCGTACATCACCAGCAGCATCATCATCCAGCTGCTGGTGGTCGTGATCCCGCGTCTCGAACGGCTGAAGGAGCAGGGCCAGGGCGGGCAGGCGAAGCTCACCCAGTACACCCGCTACCTCACGATCGCGCTTGCGATCCTGCAGTCGACCGGCATCGTGGCGCTGGCCCGCGGCAACTCGCCGCGGCTGTTCGGCGGCGCCTGCCAGCACTCGATCCTCTACTCCGACTCGGTGCTGCGGATCAGCGTGCTGGTCATCACCATGACCGCCGGCACCGCCGTGATCATGTGGCTCGGTGAGCTGATCACCGACCGCGGCATCGGTAACGGCATGTCGCTGCTGATCTTCACCTCGATCGCGTCGCGCTTCCCCAGCCAGGGCAGCCAGATCCTGCAGACCAAGGGCGGGACGACGTTCACGATCGTGCTGATCCTCGGCCTCATGATCATGGCCGCGATCGTGTTCATGGAGCAGGGTCAACGGCGGATCCCGGTGCAGTACGCCAAGCGGATGATCGGCCGGAAGATGTACGGCGGGACGACGACCTACATCCCGCTCAAGGTCAACCAGGCCGGTGTCATCCCGGTCATCTTCTCGTCCTCGCTGCTCTACCTTCCGCAGCTGGCCGCGCAGATCTGGAGCAGCAACAGCGGGCTGAACAAGTTCGTCGCGGAGTACTTCGTCCGCGGCGACTCGGCGACGTACATCATCACGTACGCGCTGCTGACGATCTTCTTCACGTACTTCTACGTCGCGATCACGTTCAACCCGATCGAGGTCAGCGACAACATGCGCAAGTACGGCGGGTTCATCCCGGGCATCCGGCCGGGCCGGCCCACCGCGGAGTACCTCGAGTACGTGCTGTCCCGGATCACGCTGCCCGGCGCGCTCTACCTGACGCTGGTCGCCGTGCTGCCGATCATCGCGCTTGCCTTCCTGCCGGGCGGCAGTGCCGGGCAGAACCAGACGTTCCCGTTCGGTGGTACGTCGGTCCTCATTCTCGTTGGTGTCGGTCTGGACACGTCCAAGCAGATCGAGAGCCAGCTGATGTTGCGTAACTACGAGGGCTTCCTCAGATAGTGAGGCTGGTCCTCGTAGGCCCCCCAGGAGCCGGGAAGGGGACGCAGGCCGAATTCATCTCGGCACATCTCGGCGTGCCCAAGATCTCGACCGGGGACATCTTCCGGGCGAACGTCAGCCAGGGGACGCCGCTGGGCCAGCAGGCCCGGGCGTATATGGATGCGGGCGATCTGGTGCCCGACGAGATCACGGTCGGGATGGTGCAGGACCGCCTGGCCGAGGACGACGCCGGCAAGGGCTTCCTGCTCGACGGCTTCCCGCGCACGGTCCCGCAGGCGAGCACGCTCGACGACCTGCTGCTGCAAGCCGGTACGCCGCTCGACGTGGTGCTCGAACTCGTGGTCGACGACGACGAGGTGGTCCGCCGGCTGTCCGGGCGCCGGACCTGCCGCAACTGCGGCCACATCTGGCACATCGACTTCGACCCGCCGTCGACCGAGGGCATCTGCGACAGCTGCGGCGGCGAGCTGTTCCAGCGCGACGACGACAAGCCGGACACCATCCGGCACCGGCTCGAGGTGTACTACGAACAGACCTCGCCGCTCGTTGGCTACTACGCCGAGCAGGGCATCCTGGTGGGTATCGACGCGATGGGCCCGGTCGACGATGTCACCGGACGGGCTATCGACGCGTTGCGGCGTTACGGTCAATGATCTTCAAGAGGCGGCGAGCGATGATCCAGTACAAGAGCGAGCGCGAGATCGAACTGATGCGCGCGGCTGGCCTCGTCGTCGGCCGGACGCTGGAGAAGCTGCGGGCCGCGGTCGAGCCGGGCATCTCCACCGCCGACCTCGACGCGATCGCCGAGGAGTCGATCCGCGGCGAGGGCGCGACTCCGTCGTTCCTGGGCTACCGCGGCTTCCCGGCCTGCATCTGTACGTCGATCAACGGCGAGATCGTGCACGGCATCCCGTCGCCCGCGGCGGTGGTCAAGGCCGGCGACGTCCTGTCGATCGACTGCGGCGCGATCGTCGAGGGCTACCACGGCGACTCGGCCGTGACCGTGCCGGTCGGGGAGGTCGACCCGTCCCGGCTGGAGCTGCTCCGGGTCACCGAGGAGTCGCTCTGGCACGGCATCGCGGCGGCCCGCCTCGGCGGCCGGCTGACCGACATCTCGCACGCGATCGAGTCCTACATCCGCTCCCAGGCCCATCCGGACGGCGGCGAGTGGGGCATCGTCGAGGAGTACGTCGGGCACGGCATCGGCACCGAGATGCACCAGGACCCGCAGGTCTACAACTACGCCCCGAAGGGCCCGGGGCGCGGGCCGAAGCTGGAGAAGGGGCTGGCGCTGGCGGTGGAGCCGATGGTCAACCTCGGCTCCCGGCTGACCCGGGTGCTCGACGACGGCTGGACCGTCGTCACCCAGGACGGCTCGCCGTCGGCCCACTTCGAGCACACGTTCACGCTCACCGAGGAAGGCCCCTGGGTGCTGACCGCGCTCGACGGCGGCAAGGCCAAACTGGCCGAGCTCGCCGCTGTCTCGGCCACCTCGGCCCCCGCCTGACCAAGATCATCGCCACCAGCGCGACCTCTATCCCGCGCTGACGGCAACTCTCGCGGGTGGGGGGCCACTTCCGGGCGTTTTGAGCGCGGGGCGGTTCTCGCGTAGACTTCTCCGTTGGCCCATCCGGGCCGTCAGTTGACCACGTCTGGGCCACGTTCCGAGAAGCAGAGCCGGAGGATATGCCGAAAAAGGAAGGCGCCATCGAGATCGAGGGGCGCGTAGTCGAGCCGTTGCCGAACGCCATGTTCCGCGTCGAGCTCGCCAACGGGCACCGAGTCCTGGCGCACATCAGCGGCAAGATGCGGCAGCACTACATCCGCATCCTTCCGGAAGACCGAGTCGTGGTCGAACTGTCGCCGTACGACCTCTCCCGCGGTCGGATCGTCTACCGGTACAAGTAGGAGCAGAACCACCGTGAAGGTCAAGCCGAGCGTCAAGAAGATCTGTGACAAGTGCAAGGTGATCCGCCGTCACGGCCGGGTCATGGTGATCTGCGAGAACCTGCGCCACAAGCAGCGCCAGGGTTAGCAGAGCACCGCAAGCGCGCACCACCTTCGCCGTACGACGGTGAAGACCCCCGGCACGGAGGCCGGGGCCTGGAGAAGGGCTCTCCGGGACGGTGTCGTGGGAGACCTCCGTTGAGATAGAAGGAGCAATTAGCCCGAATGGCACGCCTTGCCGGCGTCGACCTCCCGCGCGAGAAGCGCCTCGAGGTTGCGCTCACCTATATCTACGGCGTCGGGCGCACTCGTGCGCTCGAGACGCTGAAGCAGACCGGGGTCAGCCCGGACATCCGGGTCCGTGACCTCGACGAGGCCGACCTGGTCAAGCTGCGCGACTGGATCGACGCGAACTACCGGGTCGAGGGTGACCTGCGCCGTGAGGTGCAGGCCGACATCCGGCGCAAGATCGAGATCGGCTGCTACCAGGGCATCCGGCACCGCCGCGGCCTGCCGGTCCACGGCCAGCGCACCCACACCAACGCCCGGACCCGCAAGGGCCCGAAGAAGACCGTGGCCGGCAAGAAGA
>JAVEEG010000386.1 GCA_030840585.1 Frankiaceae bacterium
GTCGACCGGGTCCCGCCTGTTCGCCGCCGGTGCCCATTCGGCGTGCGCGGAGCGGGGTGTGCCGGCCCGTACCTGCTTACCGGTGGGTGGGGTCGTGGCAGGGCTGTCCGTCGCTCCCATCTCGGTCCTCCGTTGCGTTGGGTGAGGCAGCTGACTTGTTGCCTCCCGCTGTTACAGACAGCAGGAGCCGCGGGGCCTTGGTGCGCACTGGAGAAACCCCAAAGAAGAAGCTTGAAGGTCGTCGCCCCCACTACGTCGGCGCGACTGGGCTGGCTGGGCGGCGAAAGTCCCTGATGATCAGCTGCATTGCCGCGGCGACGGGTATCGCAAGCAGCGCACCGAGCAGGCCGAGCAGAGCACCGCCGGCCATCACCGCGACGATCGTCGTCAGCGCGTTCACCTCGACGGTTCGTCCGTACACGACGGGCTGGATCACGTAGTTCTCGACCTGCTGGTAGAGAACTGCGTACACGATCCAGAGCAGTGCCGCGATCGGCGATACCACCAGGGCGACCAGCGCCACCGCTGCGGCGGCCAGTGTGGCGCCGACCATCGGAATGAGATCCAGAAACGCGACGAGCAGCGCAAGCGGCAGAGCGAAGGGCAGCCCGAGCGCGATCATCACCGCCCACGCGCTGGCGCCCGCTATCGCGCTGATCGCCAGGTTGCCGAGGACGTAGTGCGACACGGCCGAATAGACCTGCGGCGCCAGCCGGCGGCAACGCGCAGCGTGGGAGGGCGGCATGAGATCGAATGCTCGGCTCGCATAGCTCCTGCCGTTCAACAACAGCAGGAACGCGATCGCAAGCACGGCGACGAGGCTGCTGAAGAAGCCGAACACTCCTACGGTCACGTCACGCAAGGGCTTGCTCAGCTCAGTCGCGCGCTGTGGCAGGCGCTTGACCTGTGCCTGCAACTTGGACGTCACGTGGTACTTCTCGTCGTAGCGGCGAACAGTCGGGTTGCGACGCAACTCGGCGAGAGAGCGTGCGCCGTCTCTCGACAGCGTCTGGACCTGCGACGAGATGCTCGGGACGATCGCCGCGCCGGCCCCGAGAACGAGCAACACGAGCGTCGCGTACACCGCCGCGATCGACCACGCCCGGGCAAGCCCGCTGCGCTCCACCAGATCGACGACGGGTCCAAGCGCGATCGCCGTGAACGCAGCGATCGCGACGATCTTGATGACGTCACGCGTCAGATAGAGCAGGTAGATGGCCGCAGCGCACAGCGCCACGACCGCGATCACCTTCGCCACTCCGCGCGCGGACGGCGACGTCATCGAGATATGCAGCGGCCGTGCGTCGCGCGTGGGCAATTCTTGAGCGGCAGCCATGGCGCAGCTAGGTCGCTGACGCCGCGTCGGGGAGCGGCTCGTCCATGTGGCGCTCGAGCAGCAGGAACGCCACGGTCCCGATCAGGAGCGGCACGAATAGCCAGATCGCGTGGTAGACGAGCACCGCCGTTGCCGCGGACGTCGCGTTGACACCGTAAAGCGCGAGCGCGCCTACAAGGCCTGCGTCCAGCGCGCCGATGCCGCCCGGGATCGGTACCGCGTTCGCGAGGTAACCGATCTGGTAGCCCAGCACCAGCGCCGCAGCGTGGGGAGCGTCCCCGAACGCGAGGAAGCAGACCCAGAGGACCATGATGTCGAATGCCAAGTAGCCCACAGCTCCCAGCGTCCTCCAGCCTCCGCTGGCCAGGAACTTCTCGGTATCGCGGATCGACTCCGCGAGGCCCAACAACGCCGTCCTGACGCGCTCGTGCTTCCAGGTCCGCGCTCTCACTCGCGAAGTCAGTAATCGCGGAAGCGCTACCGCGAGCAGCAGCACCGCCGCTCCCACAGCGGCCGGAATACCGCCGAGAAGGAGGGGCCGAGGGCCTGGAAGGACTCCGATGGCTAGCAGCAGCCCGAAAAGCGTGAGCACGAGCATGTTCACCGCGCTCGTCAGCAGGAACAGCACCGTGGAGCGCTCGGTGATGCGTCCCCATGGCGCGCCTCGCTCGTGCAGGATCCAGCCTCCCAGCGCCAGCCCTCCCGCTCCGCCTGCCGGGAAGACGGTCTGAAACGCCATCTCCGACCAGGCCACGCCCGCTGCGAGGCGGCGCGGGATCGGAGCGAATACCTGCTGGAACGCGATTACGTACCCCAGGCAGGACAGCAGCTCGACTGCGATGGCGAGGACTACCCAGCCGGCGCTCACGTCTGCGAGCCGGCTCGTGACGGCCCCGAGCCCGGGGACGGCGGCGATCACGCCGACAGCGAGAATAATGAGCACGGCCAGCGCGATCAGGTTGCGCCGCAGATGGGCCGTGCCTGGCACGGCGCTTCCAGGCGAGCTCATGTCGGCCTCATGAGGCACAGTCGGATCAGCCGACCTCGTCGAGTCGCTCGGCGAGGATGATCCGCCCCGCGGCCTCGATCAGGGCGAGATGGGAAAAAGCCTGCGGGAAATTGCCAAGATGCCGCTCGCCGTCGACGTCGAACTCCTCGGCGTACAGGCCGAGCGGAGACGCGATCCGAAGCAGCCGCTCCAGCAGCTCACGCGCGCGGTCCGTCTCTCCGACGATCGTGAGCGCGGATACCAGCCAGAAAGAGCAAATCAGGAAAGTGCCCTCCTTCCCGCTCAGGCCGTCATCGGTCTCATCGGTCCGGTATCTCAGCGCGAAGCCGTCTTCCGTGAGCTCGTCAGCGACCGCGAGAACCGTCGCGCGCAGTCGGTCGTCTGTTCCCGGCAGGAAGCCGAAGATCGCGGCGAGCAGGGTGGAGGCGTCGAGCGCGTCAGTCGCGTAATGCTGGCGCAGTACGCCGCGGGCGTCGGTTCCGTGCTCGAGGATGTCCGCTCGGATCTCCTCGGCGGTCGCGTTCCAGGCGCCGGCTCGGTCCTGGTCGCCGCGGATGCCGGCGAGCTTCGCCGCGCGGTCGAGCGCGACCCAGCACATCAGCTTCGACGATACGTAGTGCTGCGGCTCACCGCGGGCTTCCCAAATGCCTTGGTCTGGGCTGCGCCACACGGCCGTGGCGCATTCCGCTTGGCCCTTGACGATCGGCCACAGACGTTCGGGCAGCCTCTGGCTACGGCGAGTGTGAAGCAGGATCGTGTCGAGTGCC
>JAVEEG010000104.1 GCA_030840585.1 Frankiaceae bacterium
GAGGCCCGCGCGGCCGCCTACACGATGGGCAGCTACGAGGACCAGGACTGGTCGACCGCCGCCTTCGCCTCCTCGGTCGGCTCCACCCGGATGTTGCGGTAACGGCTGATGCCGGTACCAGCCGGGATGAGCTTGCCGATGATGACGTTCTCCTTCAGACCCAGCAGGCTGTCCGAGCGGGCGTGGATCGCCGCGTCGGTGAGGACCCGCGTGGTCTCCTGGAACGACGCCGCCGACAGCCAGGACTCGGTGGCGAGCGAGGCCTTCGTGATCCCCATCAGCACCGGACGGCCGGCTGCGGGTGCACCACCCTCGGCAACAACCTTGCGGTTCTGCTCCTCAAACTTCGGTCGCTCGGCCAACTCGCCCGGGAGGAGCTCGGTATCGCCGGACTCGAGGATGTTCACCCGCTTGAGCATCTGTCGAATGATGATCTCGATGTGCTTGTCGTGGATCGTCACACCCTGCGAGCGGTAGACGTCCTGCACCTCCTTGACCAGGTGCAACTGCACCGCACGTGGGCCAAGGATCCGCAGCACCTCGTGCGGGTCGGACGCACCAGCGTGCAGCTGGTCGCCGACATCGACGTGCTGCCCCTCCTCGACGCGCCACTGGCCGCGTGAACGCTCGGCCTCGGCGTCGTACCAGCGCCACGACAGCATCCGCTTGGAGACGGGGTACTCCACCGGCTCGCCACCGTCGTCCGGCGTGATGACGAACTTCGCGGTCTTGTCGGTCTCCTCGATGCTGACCCGCCCGGCGACCTCACTGATCGGCGCTCGGCCCTTCGGCTGCCGGGCCTCGAACAGCTCGACCACACGCGGCAGACCGTGGGTGATGTCCTCACCCGCGACACCGCCGGTGTGGAAGGTCCGCATCGTCAGCTGCGTGCCGGGCTCACCGATCGACTGCGCGGCAATGATGCCGACGGCCTCACCGAGGTCGACGGTCTTGCCGGTCGCGAGCGAGCGGCCGTAGCAGAGCCCGCAGATGCCAGCCTTGGAGTCACAGGTGAGCACGCTGCGCACCCGCACCTCGGACACACCGGCCTCGACCAGCTGCGCGATGAGGACGTCGCCCAGGTCGGAGCCAGCTGCGGCCAGCACCTTCTTGCCGACCGTGACGTTCTCGGCGAGCGCCCGCGCGTAGACGCGGTTCTCGACGTTGTCGCGGTCCAGCGTGAGCGACCCGTCCTCGTTCGTGATCGCGATCGGGACGGTGATACCGCGGTCGGTGCCGCAGTCCGGCTCGCGCACGATCACGTCCTGGCTGACGTCCACCAGCCGCCGGGTCAGGTACCCCGAGTCCGCGGTACGAAGCGCGGTGTCGGCCAGGCCCTTCCGGGCGCCGTGAGTGGAGATGAAGTACTCCAACACGGTGAGACCCTCGCGGAAGTTGGTCTTGATCGGCCGCGGGATGATCTCGCCCTTCGGGTTCGCAACCAGACCACGCATACCTGCGATCTGCTGCACCTGAAGCATGTTTCCGCGGGCACCCGAGCCGACCATCATCTGGATCGGGTTGTTCTTCGGGAAGTTGTCGCGCATCTTCCCGGCGACCTCGCTGGTGGCGCGGGTCCAGATCTCGATCAGCTCCTGCCGGCGCTCATCGTCGGTGATGACACCGCGCTCGTACTGCTTCTGGACCTTCTCCGCCTGCTCCTCGTAACGGGCGAGGATCTCAGCCTTGTCCGGCGGGGTGACGACGTCGGAGATGGCGATCGTGACGCCGGCCCGGGTCGCCCAGTGGAAGCCGGCTTCCTTGAGCGCGTCGAGCGTCGCCGCCACCTGGACCTTCGGGTAGCGCTCCGCGAGGTCGTTCACGATCTCGCCGAGCTGCGCCTTGCGCACCTCGAAGTCGACGAACGGGTAGTCCTCGGGCAGTGTCTCGTTGAACAGGCAGCGGCCGAGCGTGGTCTCAATCAGGGTGAGATCACCGACCGCCCAGCCGTCGGGGTTGTCGAACGGCCGGGCGCTCCCTTCGGTGCCCCGCAGCACGGCCGGAGCGGCCGGGCTCTCACCGACCGCAGCCGGCAGCCCGTCGACCCGAACCTTGATCTGCGCCTGCAGGTCCAGCTCGCGGGTGTCGTAGGCCATGATCGCCTCGGCCACCGAGCCGAAACAGCGGCCTTCGCCGGCCGCGCCCTCGAGCAGCGTCGTGAGGTAGTACAGCCCGAGCACCATGTCCTGGGTCGGCGAGGTGATCGGGCGACCCGACGCCGGCGAGAGGATGTTGTTCGACGAGAGCATCAGGATCCGAGCCTCGGCCTGTGCCTCGGCCGACAGCGGCAGGTGCACCGCCATCTGGTCGCCGTCGAAGTCGGCGTTGAACGCCGTGCACACCAGCGGGTGGATCTGGATCGCCTTGCCCTCAACAAGCTGTGGCTCGAACGCCTGGATGCCGAGGCGGTGAAGCGTGGGCGCACGGTTGAGCAGCACCGGGTGCTCGGTGATGACCTCTTCCAGGACGTCCCAGACCATCGCGTAGCGCGCCGTACCACCGGTCGCGCGCTCCACCATCCGCTTGGCGGACTTGATGTTCTGCGCGTGGTTCAGGTCGACCAGCCGCTTCATGACGAACGGCTTGAACAGCTCGAGCGCCATCTGCTTCGGCAGGCCGCACTGGTGCAACCGCAACTGCGGGCCGACGACGATAACCGAACGGCCGGAGTAGTCGACGCGCTTGCCGAGCAGGTTCTGGCGGAACCGGCCCTGCTTGCCCTTGAGCATGTCCGACAACGACTTCAACGGTCGGTTGCCCGGGCCGGTGACCGGCCGGCCGCGGCGGCCATTGTCGAACAGCGCGTCGACGGCCTCCTGCAGCATCCGCTTCTCGTTGTTGACGATGATCTCGGGCGCACCGAGGTCGAGCAGCCGCTTCAACCGGTTGTTGCGGTTGATGACGCGGCGGTAGAGGTCGTTGAGGTCGCTGGTCGCGAACCGGCCACCGTCGAGCTGCACCATCGGGCGAAGGTCCGGCGGGATCACCGGCACGCAGTCGAGCACCATGCCCATCGGCGAGTTGCGGGTGTTGAGGAACGCGCTGACGACCTTCAGCCGCTTGAGCGCACGCGCCTTCTTCTGGCCCTTGCCGGACCGGATCGTCTCGCGGAGGCTCTCCGCCTCGGCCTCGAGGTCGAAGGACTCGAGCAGCTTCTTCAGCGACTCGGCGCCCATACCCGCCTCGAAGTACTCGCCGATCGTGCCGGGTACGACGCGCCAGGTGCCATCGTCGTTCTTCGCACCCTTGGCGAACCGGTCGCGGAGCTCGCGGAAGGTCCGCTCGTCAGTGATCAGCTGCTTGACGGCCAGGCTCTTGAACGCCTCGAGCACCGAGTCGAGCTCGTCGAGCTGGCGTTCGGCGCGGGTTCGGATCTGCTTGACCTCGCGGTCGGCGGAGTCACGGACCTTACGACGGGCATCGCCCTTGGCACCTTCGGCCTCGAGCTGCGCCATGTCAGCTTCTTGCTTCTTCATGCGCGTGTCGATGTCGGCGTTCATCTTGTCGCTGATCCGCGACTTCTCGACCGAGAACTGCGCCTCGACGCTGGCCATGTCACGGTGCCGCGCGTCGTCGTCGACCTCGGTGACCAGGTAGCCAGCGAAGTAGATGATCTTCTCGAGGTCCTTCGGGGCGAGGTCGAGCAGGTAACCGAGCCGGCTCGGGACGCCCTTGAAGTACCAGATGTGGGTCACCGGAGCGGCGAGCTCGATGTGGCCCATCCGCTCCCGGCGCACCTTGGCCCGCGTGACCTCGACGCCGCAGCGCTCGCAGATGATCCCCTTGAAGCGCACCCGCTTGTACTTGCCGCAGTAGCACTCCCAGTCCCGGGTGGGACCGAAGATCTTCTCGCAGAACAAGCCATCCTTTTCCGGCTTGAGCGTGCGGTAGTTGATCGTCTCGGGCTTCTTGACCTCGCCGTGCGACCACAGCCGGATGTCATCCGCGGTCGCCAGGCCGATACGCAGCTCGTCGAAGAAGTTGACGTCGAGCAAGTTGTGCCTTCTCTCTACAAAGTCAGGTCAGGGACGGGTACGTCGTACGGGTCCTCAGACCTCCTCAACACTGGACGGCTCGCGCCGGCTCAGATCGATACCGAGTTCTTCAGCGGCACGGAACACGTCTTCGTCGGTCTCGCGCATCTCGATCTGCATGCCGTCGCTGGAGAGCACCTCGACGTTGAGGCACAGCGACTGCATCTCTTTGATCAGCACCTTGAACGACTCGGGGATGCCCGGCTCGGGGATGTTCTCGCCCTTGACGATCGCCTCGTAGACCTTCACGCGGCCGAGCACGTCGTCGGACTTGATGGTGAGCAGTTCCTGCAACGCGTACGCCGCGCCGTAGGCCTCGAGGGCCCACACCTCCATCTCACCGAAGCGCTGGCCACCGAACTGCGCCTTACCACCGAGCGGCTGCTGGGTGATCATCGAGTACGGGCCGGTCGAGCGGGCGTGGATCTTGTCGTCGACCAGGTGCAGCAGCTTCAGGATGTAGATGTAGCCGACCGAGATCGGCTCGCGGATCGGCTCGCCGGTGCGGCCGTCATAGATCTTGGCCTTGCCGGACTCGCCGACCATCCGGTCGCCGTCGCGGTTGGGCAACGTCGAACCGAGCAGGCCGGAGATCTCCTCCTCGCGAGCGCCGTCGAAGACCGGCGTCGCGACCGGCGTACCGGGCTCGGCGGAGTCGGCGCCGATCTCGGCGAGCCGCTTCTGCCAGCCCTCCTTGGTACCCGCGATCTTCCAGCCGCTCGCGGCCACCCAGCCGAGGTGTGTCTCCAGCACCTGACCGACGTTCATCCGGCCCGGCACGCCGAGCGGGTTCAAGATGATGTCGACCGGGGTGCCGTCTTCGAGGAACGGCATGTCCTCGATCGGCAGCACCTTGGAGATGACGCCCTTGTTGCCGTGCCGGCCGGCGAGCTTGTCGCCGTCGGTGATCTTTCGCTTCTGCGCGACGTACACCCGGACCAGCTCGTTGACGCCCGGCGGCAGCTCGTCGCCGTCCTCGCGGTTGAACACGCGGACGCCGATGACCTTGCCCTCTTCACCGTGCGGGACCTTCAGCGACGTATCGCGGACCTCGCGGGCCTTCTCACCAAAGATCGCGCGGAGAAGCCGCTCCTCCGGGGTCAGCTCGGTCTCGCCCTTCGGCGTGACCTTGCCGACCAGGATGTCGCCGGGAACGACCTCGGCACCGATGCGGATGATGCCGCGCTCGTCGAGGTCGGCGAGGACCTCTTCGGAGACGTTCGGGATGTCGCGGGTGATCTCCTCGGGACCGAGCTTGGTGTCCCGAGCATCGACCTCGTGCTCCTCGATGTGGATGGAGGACAGCACGTCTTCCTGCACCAGCCGCGAGGACAGGATGATCGCGTCCTCGTAGTTGTGGCCCTCCCACGACATGAACGCGACCAGCAGGTTCTTGCCGAGCGCCATCTCGCCGTTCTGCGTGCACGGGCCGTCGGCGATGACCTGACCGGCCTCGATCTTCTGGCCTTCGTCGACGATCGGCCGCTGGTTGATGCAAGTGCCCTGGTTGCTACGGCGGAACTTCGCCATCCGGTAGGTGCGCTTGGTGCCGTCGGCCTGCGCAACGGTCACGTAGTCGGCGGACACCTCCTCGACCGTGCCGGCGGCCTCCGCGACGACGACGTCACCGGCGTCGACCGCGGCGCGGTATTCCATGCCGGTGCCGACCAGCGGCGCCTCGCTGCGCAGCAACGGCACCGACTGGCGCTGCATGTTCGAACCCATCAGCGCGCGGTTGGCGTCGTCGTGCTCGAGGAACGGGATCATCGCGGTCGCGACCGACACCATCTGTCGCGGCGAGACGTCCATGTAGTCGATGTTGGCCGGCTCGACGTAGTCGACCTCGCCGCCCTTCTTGCGGACCAGCACGCGGTTCTCGGCGAACGTGCCGTTCGCGGACAGCGGCGCGTTGGCCTGGGCGATGACGTGCCGGTCTTCCTCATCGGCGGTGAGGTAGTCGATCTGGTCGGTGACCCGGCCCTTCTCCACCCGGCGGTACGGCGTCTCGACGAAGCCGAACGGGTTGACCCGGGCGAAGCTCGACAGCGATCCGATCAGGCCGATGTTCGGGCCTTCCGGCGTCTCGATCGGGCACATCCGGCCGTAGTGGCTGGGGTGCACGTCGCGGACCTCGAAGCCGGCGCGCTCACGCGACAGACCACCGGGGCCGAGCGCGGACAGCCGGCGCTTGTGGGTCAGACCGGCCAGCGGGTTGGTCTGGTCCATGAACTGCGACAGCTGCGACGTACCGAAGAACTCCTTGATGCTCGCCACGACCGGGCGGATGTTGATCAGGGTCTGCGGCGTGATCGCCTCGACGTCCTGAGTGGTCATCCGCTCGCGGACCACGCGCTCCATCCGGGACAGGCCGATCCGCACCTGGTTCTGGATCAGCTCGCCGACCGTACGCAGCCGCCGGTTGCCGAAGTGGTCGATGTCGTCGGTCTCGTAACCGGCGTCACCGCGGTGCAGCCGGACGACGTAGTCGATCGCCGCGACGATGTCTTCTTCGGTGAGTACGCCGGTGCCGATGGCGACCTCGGTGCCGAGCTTCTTGTTCACCTTGTAGCGGCCGACCTTCGCGAGGTCGTAGCGCTTCTCGTTGAAGTACAGGTTGTTGAGCAACGTCTCCGCGGCGTCGCGCGTCGGGGGCTCACCCGGGCGCAGCTTGCGGTAGATGTCGATCAGCGCCTCGTCCTGCGTGGTGGTGTGGTCCTTGTCGAGGGTGAGCGAGATCGAGTCGAAGTCGGCGAACCGCTCGCGGATCCGCTCGTTGTCCCAGCCGAGGGCGCGCAGCAGGACGGTGACCGGCTGGCGGCGCTTGCGGTCGATCCGGACGCCGACTTGGTCGCGCTTGTCGACCTCGAACTCCAACCAGGCGCCACGGCCCGGGATGATCTTCGCGCCGTAGACGTCGCGGTCGCTGGTCTTGTCGACCGTGCGCTCGAAGTAGACGCCGGGGCTACGGACCAGCTGGGAGACGACGACCCGCTCGGTGCCGTTGATGATGAAGGTGCCGTTCGGGGTCATGAGCGGGAAGTCGCCCATGAAGACCGTCTGGCTCTTGATCTCGCCGGTCTCGTTGTTGGTGAACTCCGCGATCACGAACAGCGGCGCGGAGTAGGTCATGTCCTTGTCCTTGCACTCCTCAACGGAGTGCGGCGGGTCCATGAGCTTGGGCTCACGGAACTCCAAAGACATCGTGTCGGAGAAGTCCTTGATCGGGCTGATCTCGCTGAGGATCTCCTCCAGGCCCGACAGGGTCCCGGGGTCGACCGAGGCGCGCCATTCGTCGTCGCCGATCAGCCACTTGAACGAGGCGGTCTGCAGCGACAGGAGGTCGGGGACCTCCAGCGGCTCGGCGATGCGGGCGAAGGAGACGCGACGTGGTGCGAGGGATGCAGTAGACGGGCGGGCTGACGACGTGGTGCGCGAGGCGGCCAACTGTGGTCCTTCCGAGTGCTCGCGGCGGCTAGCGGCGCGCACGCCGAACGTCCCGCCTCGCCGCCAGCGTCCGGGCTTTCGCAACCGGTGCGGCGGTCAGCGGGAGATACGAGGGGCAGCGCAAACGAGCAGCCTACCTGATGGCCAGGCTGCTGTCGAGACGGCGGCCAGGCTGGCGCCTAGCGGCCGGACCGGTCGGTCTAGTCACTGCTGGCAGAGAGGGTGACAGCGTGACCGCCGCCCGTCAAGACTCCCCGCCGATGGTGTTATCGGCGGCGGCGTAGGCCGACCGCGCGAACGAGCGGTGCCTGGTCGTTCGCGCGCTTGGGCACTGGACGCGACTTTCACGTCACACTTAGTCACGAACTGCTGCGTCCAAAAATTTCTCTAAGTTGGCGTAAGCACGATACATGCTAGTGCGTATATAGGGAGATCGCACCGCAGGCCCCCGATGCGAGCCCGTAGACCAGGGGCGCGAAGGAGCTTCATGATGCACAAGGCGACCCTGTTACGACGAGCGTTGGGGATCGCTCTCCCGATCGTCACCGTCGCGGGACTGTTGACAACACCCGCGTCCGCTGAGCCGATTAACGCGCACGCGCAGTTCGACACCGCACCCGATATCGCGTACGACTCCCGTAACCGTGCCCTCGCTGTGGACATATGCGCCGAAGGGTCTGCGGACCTGTTGTTCGTGACGGGATCCTGGACGATGACCGTCACGGCGACGCTCTCGGGCGTGACGACGTTCTCGGCGACTGCAGGCAACTCCGGCGTACCCGACTTCCCGCACCACTGCATTCGCGTCCCCCTCGACGGCGCCAGTGAACTCGAAATCAACGGCACGCTCGACTACCAGGGGATCGGTGGCGACACAACGGGCCACGCGAGCACCGAATTCACCTACTGCCGGAACTGCAAGGGCTCGAACCTCGCGCTACTCGCGGGCGGATGCTTACCGGCGATGTTCTACGCGAGCGAATGGACCGACCTGGACAATCTGGTCGATGCGGTGACCAATACGACAATCAATACCTGCTGAGGAACCACCGGCGAGGTCTTCCGGTTGAGTGCGACGTAGTTCGTCTTCTCGGTGGCTGAGGAGACGCGAAACGTCACACTCAACCGGCTAGATCGGGTTGAGGTCGCCGATCAGCCAGCGGCCCTTGACCCGGACCATCAGTACGTCGATCCGCGAGCGGTCCAGCCGGGGCTGGCCGAGCTGGGAGTTCGTCACGGTCTGCTGGACCAGCACCAGCACGTGGTCGCAGCGGCCCCGCGTGGTCGAGACCAGGCCGGCACCGGTCACGTCCGCGCTGGTGATCGCCTTGTACTTGACCGCGAGCGGCTTGACACCCTTGTTCGTCGTATCGACGTACTTCTTCCGGAATGCCGGGGTGAGCAGCTTCTCCGCGGCGGCGAAGTCGGCGTCGAGGTGGTGGTAGTCGTAGGACAGCACCACCCGCACGCTGCTCGCCGCGGCCGCGACCTCGGACAGCTGCTGGCCGGAGCCGACCGGGCCGCACGGCACGTGCTGGTCGGCCAGCTTGACCGTGGTCACCGTGGTCAGGGCGGCGGCCAGGACCGCGAGGATGATCAGCGAGATGGCCGCCGCGGTGGCGAGGGCTCCGGTCGGCCGCCCGCCTTCCGGCTCGGCCGCTAGGACGAACGGATCGGCCGCGATCGGCGGTTCGGGTTGCAGTGGCGCCGGCGGCTCGAACGGAGCCGGTGGCTCGGCCGGAATCGGCGGTACGGCCGGAATCGGCGGTACGGCCGGAATCGGTGGTACGACGGGCGTCGGCGGCACTACGGGCTCGGGGGCCGGCGGCTCCGCCGGCTCCGGCCACATCGGCTCGGCTGGCTCGGGCTGGTGCGGCTCCACCGGCTCGACGGGCTGGGGCGGCTCGACGGGCTGGGGCGGCTCGACCGGCTCCGCGGGCCCGGTGGGCTCGATCGGCTCCGCCGGCTGGATCGCTTCGATCGGCTCGGCCGGCTGCGTCGGCTGCGCCGGTTCGACCGGCTCCGTCGGCTGCGACGCCTCGATCGGCTCGGCCCGCTCGACGGGCATCGACGACTCAATTGGCTGCGACGGCTCCGCTGGCTCGGGTGGCTCGACGGGCTGCACCGGGTCGACGGGCTCAACGTGGTCGGCCGTTGCGGCGGGCGCGTCCGGCTCCGGGCGAGCCTCTTCGGCGTCGGGCTCCGCAGCCTGAGTGGGGGCTGCCTCCTCGGCTACCGGCTCGGGTTCCGCGTCGACCGAGGGCCTCGCGGCCTGGGCCGGCGCGCCAGCATCCGGCTTCGCGGCATCCGGCTCCGTGGCATTCGGCGCCGGCGGCCGCTGCGGCTCCGGCTGCTCGCCGTCGCGCGGTTCGTCGGTCATAGCGGCTTCACCCCGCTCGCCACCCAGCGGCCGTGCTGGAGCACCA
>JAVEEG010000114.1 GCA_030840585.1 Frankiaceae bacterium
TCCCACGGCTCGGCCCATCGCGGGTCGTACCGGCGTTCCAGCTCCGCGACGACGTCAGCGACGCTGACGGTCACGAAGCGACCCGCTCCCGCCCGCCGACCTGTACGGGTACGACGTGCTCGTCGTCGTCGATGTCGACCGACTCGAGGTAGCGCCGGATGGACAACGCGACCGCGGCACCTTCGCCCGCGGCCGACGCGGCCTGCTTCGTCGAACCGGCACGTACGTCGCCGGCGGCGAACACACCGGGCAACGACGTCTGCAATCCGATGTCGGTCTGGATGAAACCGAACTCGTCGAGCGAAACCACGTCGCGGACCAACTCGGTGTTCGGCGACAGGCCGATGAACACGAACACGCCGTCGGGCATCACGTCACGCGTCTCACCGGTCTTGGTGTCGGTCAACGTCACCGACCGCAGCCGCGAGTCACCGACGAACGCACTCGGCGACGCGTTCGGTACGACGGTGATCTGCGGGCTCTCGGCGACCTTTTCCTGCACGACCTTCGAGGCGCTCAGCCCGCTGTCGCGGGTGACGATCGTGACCGACTTCGCGAACCGGGTAAGGAACACGCTCTCCTCGCCCGCGCTGTTCCCGCCGCCGACGACAAGGACGTCCTTGTCGCGGTAGAACGCGCCGTCGCACGTCGCGCAGAAGTGCACGCCCGCGCCGATGAAGTCCTCCTCGCCGGGCACGCCGAGCCGCCGGTAGGTCGAGCCGAGCGCGAGCAGCACCGCACCGGCGAGGTAGGTCTCGCCGTCGCCCGTGGTAACCGACTTGAACCGGCCGTCTACGCCGACGCCCGTGACCTCTTGTGCGCTGAGGATCTCGACGCCGAACCGTTCGGCCTGCGCACGCAACCGGTCGGCGAACTCCGCACCGGTGACACCTTCCGGAAAGCCAGGGAAGTTGTCGAGCCGTTCGGTCACGCCGGCTTGGCCGCCGACACCGCCGCGCTCGATGACAAGGGTGTCGAGACCTTCGCGGGCGGCGTAGAGCGCGGCGGTCAGGCCGGCCGGGCCGGAGCCGACCACGACGAGGTCGTAGAAGCGGCGCTTCGCCACGGTCTGCAAGCCGAGCTTCGCGGCGAGGTCGGCGTTGCTCGGCTCGACCAGCGTCGACCCGTCCTCGAACACGATGACCGGGATGATCTGCTTGCCGTCGTTGACTTTCTCGACGTACGCCATCCCCTCGGAGTCGGCATCGACGTCGACGAAGTCGTAGTGCACCCGCTGCTCGCCGAAGAATTGCTTCGCCCGCTTGCAGTCGCTGCACCAGCTCGTGCCGTACACCTTGATGTTCGTATGGGTCACGTCGGGCATCGTAGAGCCGTGGCCGGTGCCGAGATACTGCTCGTCCGCCACGGCGCGACCGCGTGGAGCACCTCCGGCCGGCACACCGGCCGCACCGACATCCCGCTCGACGAGGCCGGGCAAGCCGCCGCGGCGGGGTTGCGGGAGCGGATGCCCGCGTCGCCGGCGCTCGTGCTGGTGAGCCCGCGGTCACGCGCGACCGAGACCTGCCGGCTCGCCGGCCTGGGGGATGTAGCGGAAATCGACGCCGACCTCAGCGAGTGGGACTACGGCGACTACGAGGGGCTGACCACGCCGGAGATCCGGGCGAACCGGCCGGGCTGGAACCTGTGGCGGGACGGCTGTCCGAACGGCGAGAGCGCGGCGGACGTTGGCGCGCGCGCCGATCAGGTGGTGCGCCGGTTGGCCGCCGTCCAAGGTGTCGCGATCGTCTTCGCGCACGGCCATCTGCTCCGGGTCTTGGGCGCGCGGTGGGTCGGGCTGCCGCCGGAGGCGGGCGCCGTACTCGCCCTCGATCCGGCAACCGTCTCGGCGTTGGGTTGGGAACGCGAGCAACCCGTCATCCGCCGCTGGAACGCCTAGGGCCAGGTTCGTGAGCAGTTCCATGCCGTTCACTGTGAGAGCGTTGTCATACGTTCAACGAGCTATAGCCCGTTGAACGTATGACACCCCGGACGCAGGAGCACCAAGGGCCGCCAATCGTGGGCGCCTTCGTGAAGCGACGACCTTGGTGGTGGGGGTCCCGTTCCTCAGCGCGGCGATGTGGCGGCGCATGCGTCGTCGAGTACTGGCGGTGCTGGCCGGACGCCGCGCACCTATCCCATTAAGCGAACGACCCGCTACTGGTGCTGCGGCGGGGCGCTCAGGCAGCCGCGCGAGTCCTTATCGACGGTCACCTCACCGGCCTGACTCGATAACGTGCGGTCGTAGCAGACGCCGTCATAGTCGGAGTAGTTGTAGCTGTTGTTCTCAACGCCGTTGAAGACGATCCCGGTCGCATCGACGGTGTTCATGTGCTGCGCGTACGAGTTCCAGTCCCAGAGGCTGTGGTCGACGTAGGTCGTCGTCGTACCGTCGTCGGTGATGTCGTACGTCGTCAGCACGTCGGTCGTGAGGCCGTACGTCGCGTCCTGCGTGACGACGGTCGTGTGCCCACCCGCCACGGTGGTGGTCGACTGGGTCCAGTTCCAGTTTCCCTCGTCGACCAAGACCGCCTGAGTCGCGCTCTCGCCCATCTGCTCCTGGACCGTCGTGACGATGTGCCGGCCTTCGACCACGCGGTCGCCCTTGAACGTCAACGCATGATTGGAATCAAACGTGTACGGCACCGCCTGCGACGTCGGGTCGGTGACCTTGTCGGTCGGGTTCGCCGGCGCGGTCACCGACAGCAGGTGACCGTGTGTCCGGCCATGCGAGTGCGCGGTCCAGATCTGCAGGTTCGCTGCGGTTGCCCAGAAGTCGCCGTTCGCGAGCGTCATGTCGAGGATGCCGATCTCGAACTTGTGCGCGCGGCCGTCGGTCAAGCGGCCGACGAACGGGGTGAGGTCGAGGTCGTACGGCCGCAGGTTCCACGCGCGTGGCGCCGGGATCGGCTCCCACAGCCCGGGCCCGCCGGCGCCGGTGTAGATACCCGGGTACGCCGGCGCGGCACCGGCGAGTTGGCCGTCGAGGTAGACCGCGACCTCGCGGTACGGCTTGCCCGCGCACTGGCCCGGGTCGCCCCACCAGAACTCCTCGCACGGCCCGTGGCTGTCGGCGAACACCTGCGCGTGCAACCGGTCGAGGTTGCGCGGGAACACCACCGAGGAGCCGGCCCGCTGGCCGTTGTGCGAGATCGACAGCATCGGCCCGCCCTTGCCGGTGGAGCTGACCGGCAGCACCCGATCCGGATGCGGGCCGACCGGCGTGCGCGAGTCGGTCCGGTAGAACGTCAGCGAGACGACCGTGTGATACACGCCGGTGTACGTCGAGTCGTTGACGTTGTCGAGTTCGACCTGCACCGGCTGCCGCTCGTGCAGCAACGCGCTGATGTCGGTGACGTCGCGTTGCACGGTCCACGTGGACGCGTTGCCGGTGCAGCACGGTTCCGACGTCGTGCCGTCGAGGACGACAGCTTTGCCGATGGCGACGTAGACGTCACGGTCGAACTGCGTGCCCGCGACCGTGCTCGTCAACGTGAGCACGACCTTCGCCCACGCGCCAGGACAACCGGCCGGCGGTGAATACGTCCCGTTGTACGGCGCACCGTACGAGTTGCGGAAGTCGTGCGTCATCACGGTGACCGTGCACGAATGCGTCTTCGGCACCAACGGCGGCATCTCGGCCGACATCTGCTGCTGGGTGTCGGTCGGCAGCGAGGGTCCGACCGGCTGGGCAACACCGACGCCGGCGACCGCGGCGAGCAAGGCCACGACGGCGGGCAGCAGGAACCGGCGCATGAGCGCACAGTTCGTGCTCGGCTGCGCGGTTCCTGCCGGTTAGGCGGCGCCTACGAGTGCTCGCTGACCTCGAAGATCTGGTCCGCGACGAGGCCGTGCGCCTCGCGGTGCACGGTGTTCGCCGCTTCGGCGTCCGGCGCCTCGACCAGGCAGAAGATCTTGCCGGCCTTCTCGTCGACCCAGTACTTCTTGTACTCGACGCCGTGGCTGCCCTGCGTCGCCAAATCGGCTTCGTGTGCCTTCGCGACGTCGTCGACGCTCACACCGCCGTCGAGGTTGTGCACGTCCATGAAGAGCGGCATCGGGCTCCCCCTGTCGTAGATAGGTGTCCGCAACCTATGCGGTTCAGCCGGTCTCGCGCCAGTGCGTCGCGTGCTGGTCGCACATCGGTACGGCGGTCTCGCCCTCCAGCGGCTGGCCGTCGCTGACATCGACGTAGACGACGGCCGGTTCCTCGCAGGCCGCGACGACGCAGGACGTACCCGGTTGAGGTTGTTCCTCAGGCATCACGCGGCTGCTCCCATGGTCGGCCGGCACCCGCCGGTTCCGCCGGTTGCAGCCTAAGCGCCTAGCGACGCAGCGTCAGCCGCCGGACTGGCAGCTTGGCTTGCTCCGCCGCTTGGTCACAAATCCCTTCGGCAGCTTCGAGCTACCGGTCGTCGGCCCCGCGGTCGGCGCCGTGAAGGCGCCGTACGCGTTGTCGATCTCGCCGTTGCCGCCGCAGGACGTACCGAAGAACGTCGCCGAGAATTCCGCCGACCCGCCAGAGGTCGGGTCGCTGACTGCCACCGAATCGGTGCCATCCGAGTTGAAGTAGAAGTGCGGGTTCGTGGGCGACCCGGGCGCGGCCCAGTGCAGCTTCAACGGCAGGCCGAGCAGCTTCGCCGTCACCGACGCGGTGTTCGCGTCCGGGAAGCTGACTTGGCTTGAGGTCAGGTTGAGTTCGTAGGTGTAGGTGAAGCCGCACGACCCGCTGCGCTTGCACGCCTTGTACCGGACGGTGACGACCGCGCCTTGCGACGGGTTGCCCGTCGTCGCGAGCAGCTCGAACGACATCTGGTAAGTCAGCCCGTCGGTGCCGCGGACGATTGCGGAACCGCTGTCCTTGTGCCGCTGCCCCACGCTGTTGGGGTCCGCGACCGCCGCGGGCGCCAGCGCGATCCCAGCCACCACCGCGGCCGCCTGCATCCAGCGTCGCCTGCCGTTCATCTCTGCCTCCTCGGGTGTCGCTCATCGGTACATACGCCGCAGCCGCGCGGCCGCAACGCCTCGGTTGCGGCGGCCGGTCTCCCGCGTACCACCAGATGTGATTGCGCGCCGACCCCGGCGCCGGGCTGTCGCCTGGCTACCCATCGCGGTCGCCCTCGCGCTGCCCGCCACCGGCGGCATCGCCGCCCCGGCGGCGTCCCCGGGCGGCTGCGGACACGGAGGCCGGCTCACCGACGCGGGCAATGGTTGGCTGGCCAGCCAACCGGCGTTCACCGACCATCCCGGCGCGAAGGTCGCGGCGTTCGCCTCGCCCGCCTTCGACCCGAACCTGATCTGGGCCACCGACGGCGGCCAGGTGGCTCGCTCCCAGGACGCCGGCTGCACCTGGACGATCGCCTACGCCGCGAGCAACCCGGCGAGCGCGGTCCCGTTGGCCGGCTCGCGGATCACCGCGATCGCCGCGCCGAGCTCGGCGAACCAGTCGTCGTTCCTCTACGTCGGCGTGACGTCGGCGGTGGCCGGTGTGCCGCAGCCGCAGATCGCCATGACGGCCGATCGGGGGAAGACCTGGTCCGCGACGGCGCCGGCCGGCCAGTCCGGCCTGCCGATCGTCGGCACCGTGCTCAACCTGACCGCCAACGCGCAGGTGCCGCAACTCGCGTACGCGCTCATCGACGTCGGCGTCGGCGGCGTCCCGCAGCCCGCGGTCTACGCGACCTCCGACGGCGGTACGACGTGGACCCGGCGGACCGACAGCGCCGGGACCGCCGGCGCGAACGCGCTGCGCGCGCACCCGCTGCAAACATCGACGCTTTTCGGCCTCATCGGGCACCGGCTGGCGATGAGTTCCGACGGTGGCACGACGTTCCAACCGGTGGCGTCGCTGACCGAGCCGCTGATCGGCCACGACATCGCGCCTGGCGGCGGTGGCGCCCGGATCGCCGGCGCGCTGCAGGACTCGCCGGCCGCGGTGGTCAGCCGCGACGACGGCCGCTCATGGTCGCACTGGCCGGCGCCCGCTCCCCCGGTGTCGGTCGCGGTCGCGCCGCTGCAGGATCTCGTCGTCGGCGCGGACGAGGCGCAGACGTGGTTCGTCACTCCGACCCGACCGAGCCCGCCGGTCGGCCCCAGCGGCGCCAGCCCGAGCGATCTCACCGTCACCGCGCCGACATCGACCGGGTTCTCGGTGACCGGGCTGCGCGACGGCGCGATCCTGCGCGCGACGTACGACCTGAACCGCCAAGTGATCCGGCCGACATTCATCAACGGTGTCCTCACCCCGGTGTTCCTGCTGCCGCGCGGACCGATCACGCAGTTCCCATCGACGCTGACACCCGGCGCGACCAGCCTGCGGCTGCCGGTCGGCGCCCGGGTGCGGGTGCCGTACCAACTGCTGGTGCCGCGCACGCCCACGCCGGTCGACGTGATGTTCCTGATCGACACGACGAGCAGCATGCAGCCGGTGATCGACGGGTTGCGCCAAGGGCTCGCGCAGATCGCGCGGTCACTCGACGCCAGCGGCCTCGACGCACAGTTCGGCCTCGGCGACTTCCGCGACTATCCCTCGCCGTGGGGTTCCGGCGGCGGCGGCGATTGGCCGTACCGGCTCGACCGCCGAGTCGGCATCGCGGGTCCGGGGCTGGCCACGGCGCTCGCGAACTTGCAGGCGACCGGTGGCACGACCGACGGCGGCCAGTCCGCACTCACCGCGATCTACCAGTCGACAACGGGCGCGGGCGACCTCGAGTTCAACCAGACGTTCGTCGGGCCGGGCCAGCAGGCGGCGTACCGTCGCGACTCGCTCAAGCTCGCGATGGTCTCGACTGACACGGCACCGCACTACGGCGGCGAACCCGTTGAGAATCAAGGAAATCCGCCGGCCACAGTCACCAATCCCGGACCCGGGTACGACGACGTGATCCAGGCACTTCGCGCGCACGGTGTGCACCAGATCGGGTTGGCGATCGATCCGGGCGGCGGCCAGGGCTCACGGCCGGCGCTGATCCGGTTGGCCCGCGCATCGGGTGCGCTCGCGCCCACCGGTGGCGTCGACTGCAACGGCGACGGCGCGATCGACGTACCCGCAGACGGGCCGCTCGTCTGCACGGTCGGATCGGAGAGCACGTCCACCGGTGTCGTCGCGCCGACCAGCACGGTGACCGCGTCGTCGATGGCCGCAGCGGTGATCAGCCTCGCCGCGAACATCCCCGACGTCCGGCCGCTGACTTTGGCGGTGCGCACCGGAGCGCCGTACGCCGTCGTCGCATCGAGTGTGCGCGCGGTCAACCTGCATGCGGACAACGAGCTGCCGTACGACGTGGACGTGCGCTGCCC
>JAVEEG010000351.1 GCA_030840585.1 Frankiaceae bacterium
ACGTCGACGACGTTCTCGCCGCCGGGCTCGGGCAGCGGCGGGAAGTCCTCGGCGCGCAGCGTGCGGATGTGGAACGTCGCCGAGCCGCTGACGACCTCGACGTCCTGCTCGGCGGGGCGCAGCTCGAAGCTCGCCTGGTCGCCGGGCAGCGAGCGGGCGACCTCGAGCATGAGCCGTGCCGGGAGCACGACGGTGCCCTCGCGCTCGACGGTCGCCGGGAGCGGGACGCGCAGGCCGACCTCCATGTCGGTGGCGCGCAGCTCCGCGGCGTCCGCGCCGGCGACGAGCTGGACGCCCGAGAGGGCCTGGACGGCGCTGCGCGTCGAGGCGACGCGGGAGACGACGCCGAGCTGCGCGAGGAGATCAGCGCATGACGTCGAGAACTTCACGATGGGCACCTCATAGAAGGGATGGAGGTCATAGGGCGTGTGGAAGTGTGCAGAACGACGCGAACGTACGGAGGACGCGGGCGGAAGAACCGTATCCGCGGGGACGGAAGTGGGGAGAGTGTGTCAAGTCCGACGGTCGATCAGCCGGGCTCGCTGAGCCGGCGCTCGAGTTCGTGCACAAGTGCCTGCGCGGCGGGGTCCTCGGCGAGCTTCTCGCCGGCCCTGCGGCAGGCGTACATGACCGTCGTGTGGTTGCGCCCGCCGAAGCTCTCGCCGATCGCCGGGAGGGTCGCGCCCGTGTGCTCGCGGGCGAGATACATGGCGACCTGCCGGGCCCAGGCGAGGCGCGCGGTGCGCCCGCCGGAGAGCAGCTCGTCGCGGCTGACCTCGAAGGCCTCGCAGGCGAGCTCCTGGACGCGCGCGATCGTCGGCGCCGCCGCCGGCGACGGGGCGGTGCTCGGGTAGAGGCGCCCGAGGACCTCGTCGGCGAGCGCGGCGTCGATCGCGCGGCCGGTGAGCGAGTGGTAGGCGACGACGCGGATGAGCGCTCCCTCCAGCGTGCGGGCGTTCGCCGTGATGCGGTGGGCGATCGCGTGCAGGGCGCTCTCGTCGGCGAGCGCGATGGCGTCGTGCTGGACGCGCTTGCGCAGGATAGCCAGGCGCGTGGCGAAGTCCGGCGGCTGCAGCTCGGCGACGAGGCCGGCCTGGAAGCGCTCGAGCAGGCGCTCCTCGAGCGCCGCCATGTCGGCGGGGAGGCGATCGCACGTGAGGACGAGCTGGCTGCCCGTCTCGTACAGCGCGTTGAAGGTGTGGAAGAACTCCTCCTCGGTCTTCGCCTTGCGCTGGAGGAACTGGACGTCGTCGATGAGCAGGACGTCGGTCTCGCGAAAGCGCGCCTTGAAGCCCTCGATGTCGCGCGTCTGCAGTGCCGTCACGAACTCGTTCGTGAAGCGCTCGGCGGTCGTCGAGCGCACGCGCAGGCCGCCGCCGTGGGTCTCGATGTAGTTGCCGATCGCGTGCAGCAGGTGGGTCTTGCCGAGCCCCGGCGCGCCGTAGAGGAAGAGCGGGTTGTAGGCCTGGCCCGGCAGCTCGGCGACGGCGAGCGCCGCCGCGTGCGCGAGGCGGTTGGAGGCGCCGATGACGAACTGGTCGAACGTGAGCTTGGGATGAAAGCCGCACTCGCCGCCGGACGGGTCGCCGCCGTCGTGCGCGGCGCCGGCGGGCGGGTGCTCCTCGAGCGCCGTGCTCGGGGCGACGACGTCGACGACGACCTGCGGGCCGAGGACCGCCGCGGCGCAGGTCTGCAGGACGCGCGCGAAGCGGTCGGCGACCCAGCTGCGGATCTCGTCGGGCGCAGCGAGCACGAGCGTGTCGCCGAGGACCGTGCGGGCCTCCAGCGGCGCGAGCCAGATCTCGAAGGTCGAGTCGGGCACCGCGGAGCGCAGCTGTGTTCGGATCAGCGCCCAGTCGTGCGCGAGTTGCGGGGGGACGGCAGGCGTGAGCGGCTCCTTCGGAGTGGCGCGTCGAAACTGCGAAGGGCCCGTTCGACCGGGCCCGGAAGGCGGCAAATATACCAGCGGCCGCGGGCCTCCGGAGGGGTCGTCGGAGGCCCGCTCGAGCGACCCCGCACAGCGCGCGAAAAACCTCCGCGCGGGCCCGCGAGGCGGTCGTCCGCTAGGATCCCGCGTCGCAATGAAGCGCACCTATCAGCCCAAGAAGCGCAAGCGCGCCCGCACGCACGGGTTCCGCCAGCGCATGCAGACGAAGGCCGGCCGCTCGACGCTCAAGCGTCGCCGCGCCAAGGGCCGCAAGCGGCTGACCGTCTGACGCCGCGTGGCGCCCGGCAGGTGCGCCCGACGCTCTAGGCTCCGATCCGTGGACGAACAGCTGCCCCGCGCCCCGACGCCGCGACGGCCCCGAGGCGGCCGGCTGTCGCGCAGCGCGGAGTTCGAGCGCGCCTACCGGCAGGGCCGCTCGCACGCCAACAAGCACTTCGTCGTCTACGCCTTCCCGCGTGCCGGCGAGGACGAGGCGCGCCTGGGCCTGTCCGTGTCGCGCAAGGTCGGCGGCGCGACGGACCGCAACCGCGTCAAGCGGCTCGTCCGCGAGGCCTTCGCCGCCGAGGCGGAGGTCGTCCCCACGGGCCACGACGTCGTCGTCGTCGCGCGGCCGGCCGCTCGCGAGCTCGCCGAGCGCGAGGGCCTCGAGGGGGTCCGGGGCGCACTGCGCGAGCTCCTCGCGCAGGCGGGTCGCGCGTGAGGCTCGCCGTCCGCATCGTCCAGGCGCCGATCGTCCTGTACCGGCGGGCGATCTCGCCGGCGCTGCCGCGCCGCTGCCGCTACGAGCCGACGTGCTCGGCCTATGCGGTCGAGGCGCTGCAGGAGTTCGGCATACTTCGCGGCCTCGTGCTGGCGACGTGGCGCATCCTGCGCTGCAACCCGTTCAGCCACGGTGGCTACGACCCGGTGGAGAACCAGACGCTGTTCAAGCGCCACCGGGGGGAGGCCCCAGCGTGATCCTGCCGCTCGCGAACATCCTGCAGCCGCTGATCAACGTC
>JAVEEG010000148.1 GCA_030840585.1 Frankiaceae bacterium
CGGGCCGCGCTGGCGACGCTCGGCAACGTCCTGACGCTGGTGATCGTCGGCGATCGCGACCGGTTGACCCCGCCGGCGCACTCGCGCGCGATCGCCGCCGCAGTGCCCGGCGCGCGGTTGCTGGAGGTGCGCGGTGCCGGCCACGTCGCGATGCTCGAACAACCCGAAGTCGTCAACGCCGCGCTGCGCGAGCTAGTCGCGTCGGTCGACGTACGGCGGTCACAACGGGTCGGCTCGTGACCAACCTGGGCCACCATCGCGTCGTCATCATCGGCGCCGGCTTCGGCGGTATCGGCGCGTCGATCCGGCTGGCCGAGGCCGGTATCGAGCACGTGATCGTCGAGAAGGCGGACGAGGTCGGCGGCACGTGGTGGGCGAACAGGTACCCGGGCTGCCGATGTGACGTGCCGTCGCACCTGTACTCGTTCTCGTTCGCGCTCAACCCCGACTGGTCCGACACGTACTCGCTGCAGCCGGAGATCCACCGCTACCTGCGCAAGGTCGCCGACGACTACGGCGTGACGCAGCGGGTGCACCTCGGCACCGAGGTGACCGCAGCGCGCTGGGACGACGAGGCAAAGCGCTGGCTCATCGAGACCAACGCCGGATCGATGTCAGCAGGCGCACTCATCTCCGCACACGGCTTTCTGTCCGAACCCGCGATCCCGCACTTCGCCGGCATCGAGTCGTTCACCGGCCAAGTCATGCACTCGGCCCAGTGGGATCCGTCGTACGACGTCAATGGCAAGCGAGTCGGTGTCATCGGGACCGGTGCGTCCGCGGTGCAGATCGTGCCGCTGGTGCAGAAGGAGGCGAAGCAGCTCTACGTCTTCCAGCGCACGCCGGCGTGGATCCTCCCCCACCGCGGCCGCCCGATCCGGGCGTGGGAACGCGCGCTCTACCGGCGAGTGCCGGCCATCCAACGACTGGTGCGACAGCTCGTCTACCTGCGCAACGAGTTGTTGATCCTCCCGGCGTTGTTGCACGGCAAGCGGCTCGACCTGATCCGCAAGATGGCACTCGACCATCTCGAAGCGCAGATTCCGGATCCCGAGTTGCGGGCAAAGCTGACGCCGACGTTCGCACCCGGCTGCAAGCGGCTCACGCCAACCAACGACTACCTACCGGCGCTCGCCGCACCGAACACCGAACTCGTCACCGACGGGATCAATGAGCTGCGCGGCGACGAGATCGTCACGACCGACGGGGTGGCGCGCCAGCTCGACGTACTCATCCTCGCGACCGGCTTCCGGGTCACCGACAACACGTTCCCGGCCCGCATCGTCGGCCGGGCCGGCCGAACGCTGCGCGAGGTCTGGGACGACGACAGCATGGGCGGCTATAACGGCACGACGTTCGCCGGCTTCCCGAACCTGTTCATGCTCGCCGGTCCGAACACCGGCATCGGCCATACGTCGTTGGTGTACATGATCGAGGCGCAACTGCCGTACATCGTCGGTGCGATAAAGCACCTGCAGGACAACCACGTCGCCGCGCTCGACGTACGGCCGGACGTGCAGGCGGCGTACAACGAAATGATCCAGCGCAAGCTGCGATTGTCGGTGTGGAACACCGGTGGATGTTCGAGCTGGTACCTCGACAAGCTCGGCCGAAACTCGACGATCTGGCCGGACTACACCTTCAATTTCGCCAAGCGGCTCAAGCGTTTCGACGTCGAGTCGTATTACCAGGAGGTCTCACCGACGCAGGCACCCGCCCAACTCGTATACGGCTGAGCTCGTCTACGGCTGACCGGCTTAGGTCGCCGGCGGCGACGACATTTCGCGCAGCCGGTGCGCCATGCCGGCGAGGAGCTTGCGCGCGAGTGCCGGCGATTCGTCGACCGCGGCGTAGAACTCGCGGCTGCCGAGCAGCACCGCGGCGGTGTCCCGCAACGCCGCGACCGTCGCGGTCCGCGGTCCGGGATCGAGCAGTGCGAGCTCGCCGACGTACGCGCCCGGTCCGAGCTTCGCGACCGTCTTGTCGCCGCGCGTCACCCCGACCTCGCCGTCGACGATGACGAAGAACTCCTGGCCCGGCTGGCCTTCTTCCATCAACGTGTCGCCGGCCGCGAACTCGACGATCTCGGCGTGCCGGGCGAGCCGGTCGAGTTCCTTGTCGCTGCACGCGGAGAACAGCGGGACGTTGCCCAACAACCGCTGCCGGTCACGCTTCCCGCTCATGCCCCGCCTCCGTCCGATCGGCTGGCGCCAGTCTTCCCCGCGGCGGTGACCGCTGTCGAGCCACGTACGGCGCAAATGTCGCGCAACCGACCATCCCGGCCGCATCGGGCGCAGTGGCCGCGTCGTATCGTCCGCCCATGACGACCGAAGCGCCGCCGCGCACTCCCGCCCGGGCCGCCCATCGCGTGCTCGAACCGATTCACACGATGGTCTACTTCGTCGCCGAGGCGGGCGAACGTTACGCGGAGGCGGGCGTCACCGGCGGCATGCGCGGCTACTTCGCCAGCCGGTCCGCGCCGCTGGGCGTCGTACCGGCCGAGGTCGTGATCGCGACGTTCTACAACTTCGCGCCGGCGTTGGTACGCAAGGTGATCCCGTCGACGTGGGAGAAGTCGACGCCGGACGCGATCCTCGCCGCGCGGCTCGCGACCGCCGACGCGGCGCTCACCCGGCTGCTCGGCGACGCGATCGGATCCGAGGAGATGGCCGAGGCCGCGGCGCTCGCGCGCGAGGCGACCACAGCTGCGGACATCGTCGGCCGGCCGCTGTACGCCGCGCATGCCGCGCTGCCCTGGCCGGAGCCGCCGCACCTGCAGCTCTGGCACGCGGCGACGTTGTTGCGCGAACACCGTGGCGATGGTCACATCGCGGCGCTGCTGCTCGCCGGCCTGTCGGGTGGCGAGGCCGTCGTCAGTTACCTCGCCACCGGCAAGTCGATGCCGGAAGACCTGCTCCGCGCGACTCGCGGTTACACCGAGGAAGAGTGGGCCGCGCTCAAGCAACAGTTGCGCGACAAGGGTCTGTTCAACGCCGACTCCGACACGTTCACCGCCGCCGGGCAGGAGCAGCGCGACCAGATCGAGTCGCGCACCGACGCCGCCGCGGCTGCGCCGTACGACCACCTCGGCCCGGATCGCACCGAGCGGCTCGTCGAGCTGGTCGGTCCGTGGGCACGGTCGATCACCAAGCAGATCTTCGGATGAGCGAGCGGCGGTACGACGGCAAGGTCGCGTGGATCACCGGCGGGGCCAACGGTTTCGGTGCCGGGGTGGCCCGGCGGTTGGCCGGCCTCGGCGCGACGGTCGTCGTCAGTGACATCGACAGCGACAACGGCGCGAAGGTCGCCGCTGAGGTCGGAGGCACGTTCGTGCGTTGCGACGTGACGTCGTACGACGAAAACGCCGCGGCGGTGCGTTCGGTCATCGATGCGCACAGCCGGCTGGACATCGCGTTCCTCAACGCCGGCATCGCAACCGGTGTCGGCATCGGCGACGACTTCGACCTCGCCGGCTACCGGCTGGCGATGGGGGTCAACCTCGACGGCGTCGCGTTCGGCATGCAGGTCGCGCTGTCGGCGATGAAGGATCGCGGCGGCGAGATCGTCGCGACCGCAAGCCTCGCCGGGCTCACGTCGGTTCCGTTCGATCCGATCTACGGCGCGAACAAGCACGCAGTCGTCGGGTTGGTGCGTGCGGCCGGTTCGGCGTACGCGGCACAGGGGATCCACGTCAACGCGATCTGCCCCGGCTTCGCCGACACGAACATCGTCAGCAGCGAGGCACGCGAAGCATTGGCCAGCATCGGCATCCCGCTGCTGCAGGTCGACCGCGTCGTCGACGCGTTCATGGCCGCGATCGAAAGTGGCGAGGGCGGGCAGTGCTGGTACATCCAGCCGGGCCGCGACATCGAGCCGTTCCGGTTCCGCAACGTGCCGGGGCCGCGGGACGACTCCGGCGCCCCGACATCGGATCACGCCGGCGACGTGCAGCAGACATTGGTCGACCGCGGCGCCCACTAGCTTCCCGGCCCCCCCTCTCGTCGACTGTGACGATTGAGGCGGAATAAGCGCGCGATAACGCCTCGAACGTCACAGTCGACGTGCTCGGTTACGGGAATGAGGGCGGGCCGCTTGGGGGCGTCTTGCCGGCGTTGGTGCTGATGAACCGCGCCGACTCGCCGGTCGCCAGCGCGACGTAGAGCGTCCATGTCGGGCCGGGACTGCCACCGGTTCCTTCCGGATCGTCGGTCCAGCACCAGGCCGCGGGCAGGGCGCCCCGCCGGGCCGGGAACATGTTCTTGCCCGGCTGCAGACCCGGGTACGGCCCGCCCACGTTCGCCTTACGAACGTCCGCGAGAGTGGTCAGCTGTGCGCTGATCAAGTGCCGCGCCATCGCGAAGCTGCAGAAGACCTCGGCGATGGGGCGCGCCTTCGTCGCGTTCAGCGGCATCGGCGCGGCGCAGTCGAGGAACATCCCGCGCGCGACCGGGCGCGGGTCGGGGCGGCGGCAGACCTCGGTCTGCAAAGCGTTGCCCCGGTACTTGTCCAGCCGCGCGTCGGTCAGCACGGTGGCCGCACCGTTGCCGGTCGTCGTGTACGTGACGAAGGTCGGATCGCCTTCGGTCGTGAACGCCGCCAGCCGCAGCCGGCCCGAGCGGCCGTCGGACATCGCGTTGGTGAAGCAACTCCACCCGGCCGCGGTGATACCGCCGGAATTGGCCGCACGGACGAACGCGCCGCAATCGGGTGCGCCGGCCAGGTCGGGTTGAGTGCGCGGATGATGCGCGGAACCGCTCCAGGGCTGCCACGCGAGCAACGCCGCGATGACCGCAATCACAGTCACGCCCGCGGCGATGCGCCACCTCGTCATGCCCGGTTGGACTCAAGAAAGCGCCGTACGGTTCGAGCCAGTGGAATAGTTGACTCGTCAACCACCTTGGTCACGGCAGGAGGTGCTCCGCCAATGCCCGCCATCACGGTCGACGACATCACCACCCTCACGCGTGTCCCGGCGCCGGATCCGAGCGCGACCCAACGTCCGGTTCGTTCGGTAACCACCGCACCGAGCGGCTTCGAGGGCGAAGGCTTCCCGGTCCGGCGCGCGTTCGCCGGTGTCGATCTCGGCCTGCTGGATCCCTTCATTCACATGGATCAGATGGGCGAGGTCGACTACGCGCCGGGCGAGCCGAAGGGCACCCCGTGGCACCCGCACCGCGGCTTCGAGACCGTCACCTATCTGATGGACGGCACGTTCGAGCATCAGGACTCCAACGGTGGCGGCGGCCTGATCACCAACGGCGACACGCAATGGATGACCGCCGGCGGCGGGATCCTGCACATCGAGAAACCACCCGAGCAGCTGGTCATGTCCGGCGGCCTGTTCCACGGCATCCAGCTCTGGGTGAACCTGCCCCGCGAGCAGAAGCTGGTCGCACCGCGCTACCAAGACCTGCGCGGCAACAGCGTCGCGCTGCTCGCCTCCCCCGACGGCGGCTCGCTGGTGCGGCTCATCGCCGGTGACATCGGCGGGCAGGCCGGACCCGGCTCGACGTACACGCCCATGACGATGCTGCACGCGACGGTCGCTCCCGGCGCGTCACTCACGCTCCCGTGGCGGCCGGAGTTCAACGCGCTCGCGTACGCCCTCGCCGGCGACGGTTACGCCGGTGCGACCGGGCCGGACCGCGCGCCGCTGCGCACCGGCCAGCTCGCGGTCTTCGGCCACGGCGACGTGCTCACCCTCGCCGCCGGCAGCAAGGAACTCGACGTGCTGGTCCTCGGCGGCCGGCCGATCCGCGAGCCGGTCGCATGGGGCGGGCCGTTCGTGATGAACACCAAGGCCGAGGTGCTGCAGGCGTTCGAGGACTTCCAGCAGGGCCGGCTCGGCACCATCCCGGCGCAGCGCGACTGACCGTTTTCGCGCCGGTGCCGCTGAACGCGGGAGAATGGCTGCATGGCGAGTCCTCGATTGCGGCTGCCCTACGGCCCGGACATCCCGCTCGGGGTGCCGTCGGCGGAGTCGCTGCTCGCGGCGTCGATGAACGTCTGGACCAAGCTGGTCAACGGACACCTCGCCGACCTGACGCCGATGCCCCGCGACCGCCTCCACACCGCGCCGCAGACCACCGTCTACCGGTACCGGGGCGAGCAGAGCGCGACCGCACCCGCGGTCCTGCTCGTGCCGCCACTCGCCGCACCGGCTCGTTGCTTCGACTTGCGCCGTAGTTGCAGCCTGGTCGAACATCTCGTCGAAGGCGGCCGCCGGACCTACCTCGTCGACTACGGCGCGATCGCGTTCGCGGATCGCCACCT
>JAVEEG010000210.1 GCA_030840585.1 Frankiaceae bacterium
GCCCGCCATAACGCCTAAAACGTCGCAGTCGACGGGGAAAGAGCGGGCCTCGCGGGCTAGCGGGCGGGGCGGCGGCGTACTAGCTGGTTGTCGTGCGCGTCGGTGAGCAGCCGCCGGGCCATCGCGAGTGCGGCGTCGAGCGCGTCGAGCGCGGCCTGCTCATCGCGCGCTTCCAGCGCCATCTTGGCGACGGCCAGGCGCTGGACCAGGTCGTCGAGCTCCTCCGCGGGCACGAGATCCACCGTACCCACCCCACTTCGGAGGGCTAACGACCACGACACGCCGTAAATCGGGCGCGAAAATGGTCACCAGCCCTCCGAAGTGGGGGTGGGGCGACGTTTGACCGTGACGGGGCCGCGTCCGTAGCCTTGAGCGGTTCCCTTCCGAGTCAGGAGCTTCACCGTGTACGCGATCGTCCGCGCCGGCGGCCACCAACACAAGGTCGCAGTCGGCGACACCCTCACCGTCAACCGGCTCGAGGCCGGTCCGGGTGAGTCGGTCACGCTGCCCGCGGTGCTCCTCGTCGACGGCGACACCGTGACCACCGACGCCGCCGCGCTGACCAAGGCGAGCATCACCGCCGAGGTCGTCGAGCACGCGAAGGGCCCCAAGATCATCATTCACAAGTTCAAGAACAAGACCGGCTACCACAAGCGTCAGGGCCACCGCCAGCAGCTGACGACGCTCAAGGTGACCGGCATTGAGGCAGGACAGTAATGGCTCACAAAAAGGGCGCCTCGTCCTCCCGCAACGGCCGCGACTCCAACGCTCAGCGCCTCGGCGTGAAGCGGTTCGGCGGCCAGACCGTGAAGGCCGGCGAGATCCTCGTCCGCCAGCGCGGCACCCACTTCCACCCCGGTGACGGCGTCGGCCGCGGCGGCGACGACACGCTGTTCGCGCTGATCGCGGGCGCGGTGCAGTTCGGCGCCCGGCGTGGCCGCCGGGTGGTCAGCGTGGTCACTCCCGACGCGGGCAGCGCAGCTCCGACCGCCTGACGCGGTCGCCTCCGCGCGACCCGTCCACCACAACTCATGGCCGCGACCTTCGTCGACCGGGCCGTCCTGCATGTCGCAGGGGGCAACGGCGGCCACGGCGCGAGCTCGGTCCGCCGGGAGAAGTTCAAGCCGCTCGGCGGCCCTGACGGCGGCAACGGCGGCAACGGCGGCGACGTCATCCTGGTCGTGGATGCGAGCGTCACCACGCTGCTCGATCTCCATCACCACCCGCACCGCAAGGCCGGCAACGGCACCCCCGGTCAGGGCTCCATGCGCGACGGCGCCAACGGCGCCGATGTCGTCGTACCGGTGCCGGACGGCACGGTGGTCCGCGACAACGACACCGGCGAGGTGCTCGCCGACCTGGTCGGGATCGGCAGCCGGTACGTCGCCGCCCGCGGCGGCCGGGGCGGCCTCGGCAACGCCGCGCTCGCGTCGCCGCGGCGCAAGGCGCCCGGGTTCGCGCTGCTCGGTGAGCCGGGCGACGGCCGCGACGTGGTGCTCGAGCTCAAGACGGTCGCCGACGTCGCGCTGGTCGGGTTCCCCAACGCGGGCAAGTCGTCGCTGATCGCCGCGGTGTCCGCGGCCAAGCCGAAGATCGCCGACTACCCGTTTACGACGTTGGTGCCGAACCTCGGTGTGGTGCAGGCCGGCGAGGTCGTATACACGGTCGCCGACGTACCCGGGCTGGTGCCCGGCGCGTCGACCGGCAAGGGCCTCGGGCTCGAATTCCTCCGGCACGTCGAGCGCTGCTCGGTGCTCGTCCACGTCGTCGACTGCGCGACGTACGAGACCGGCCGCGACCCGCTCAGCGACATCGAGACGATCGAGGCCGAGATCAGCGCGTACGGCGTGGAGACCGGCGCGGATCTGGCCGACCGGCCGCGGCTCGTGGTGTTGAACAAGGTCGACGTACCCGATGCCCGCGACCTCGCCGCGCTGGTCGAGTCCGACCTGCGCGAGCGGTGGGACTGGCCGGTGTTCTCGGTGTCGGCCGCGACGCACGAAGGCCTGCGCGCGTTGTCGTTCGCCATGGCCGAACGGGTCGCCGCCCACCGCGCCACCGCGCCGATCCTCGAAGCGACCCGGATCGTGTTGCGGCCGACGCCGGTGCGCGACGCCGGCTTCAGCGTCGAACCGGCCGGCGAGCAGGCGTTCGTCGTACACGGCGACCGGCCCCGGCGCTGGGTGGCGCAGACCGACTTCAGCAACGACGAAGCGGTCGGCTACCTCGCCGACCGGCTGGCCCGACTCGGCGTCGAGGACGCGCTGGCCGGCCTTGGCGCGGAGGCGGGCGCCGAGGTGACGATCGGCGACGTGACGTTCGACTGGGTGCCGACATTGCGCGCGTCGGCGTCACCGGTAGGCGAGCGCGGCACCGACGCCCGGCTCGAACAGAGCACCCGGGTGCGCGCCATCGACCGCAAGGCGGCCCGGGACGCAAGGCGGCAGCCCGAGGACGAAGAGCCCGAGTGAGCCGGGAGGCGGTCGCCGGCGCGCACCGGCTCGTGGTCAAGGTCGGGTCGTCGTCGCTGGCCAGTCCGGAGGGCGGGCTCGACGCCGCGCAGGTCGCCGGCCTGGTCGACGCGGTCGCTACCCGGCTGGCCGGCGGCACGCAGGTCGTGTTGGTGTCGTCGGGCGCGATCGCGGCTGGCCTGCGACCGCTCGGCCTGACCAAGCGGCCGCGCGACCTCGCCACCCAACAAGCCGCTGCCAGTGTCGGGCAAGGCCTGCTGGTCGAGCGGTACACCGCGGCGTTCGCGCAGCACGGCCGCACCGTCGGTCAGGTGTTGCTCACCTCCGACGACGTCGTCCGGCGCTCGCATTACCGCAACGCGCAGCGCACCTTCGACCGCTTGCTCTCGCTCGGCGTCGTACCGATCGTCAACGAAAACGACACGGTCGCGACCGAGGAGATCCGGTTCGGCGACAACGACCGCCTCGCCGCGCTGGTCACGCATCTCGTCCGCGCCGACGCGCTGCTGCTGCTCTCCGACGTAGACGGCGTGTACGACGCCGACCCGCAACACGGCGGCAGCACCCGGATCGCCGACGTGCGCAGCGACGACGACGTCGCGCACGTGCGCCTCGGCCGGTCCGGACCCGCGGGGGTCGGCAGTGGCGGCATGACGACCAAGCTGGCCGCGGCGCGGATCGCCGCCGGCGCCGGCGTACCGACCCTGCTCGCGCATGCGCGCGATGTCGTGGCCGCGCTCGCCGGCGATGACGTTGGGACCTGCTTTCACCCGACCGGAAGGCGCGCGCCGGCCCGGCTGCTGTGGCTGGCACACGCCACCACGCCGCGCGGCCGGCTGCAACTCGACGCCGGCGCGGTGTCGGCCGTCGTCGAGCGCCGCACTTCACTCCTTCCGGCCGGAATTGTTGCGATCGAGGGTGATTTCGTCGCCGGGGATCCGGTGGAACTTATCGACGAAAACGGCCACGCGATTGCCCGCGGGCTGGTCAACTACGACGCAGGGGAGC
>JAVEEG010000170.1 GCA_030840585.1 Frankiaceae bacterium
GGCCCGGTGTAGAGCGTGCACCAGCCCTGGACGTCGTACGTCGCGTCGCACGCGCTGTTGTACGCGACGGCCGAGCGGCTGATCGGTGCATCGGCGGACTGCCGCTTGGTCGGTGCGTACGGCGTCGGGGCGGGCGAAGGCGTGTGCCGCACCGGGAAGGCATTGCCCCAACTCGACCCACCGTCCTGACGCGGCGAAGCCCCGGACGACACCGGGGCCTGCGGTCCAACCTGGCTGGGTGCTGGCGGTTGGGAATGCAGGACCGGGGCGGTGCCGCCCGGGGCAGGTCGTGGGGATCCGTGGTCCGGCGCGGCCGGTACGACGGTGAGCCGGTCGGCGCCGGTGCCGGCTCCGGCGGTGCCGATCAGTACGCCGGTGATGGCCGCGGCGACCGCGAACCCGCCGGTGGTGACAAGGGCGCGGCGACGGCGGCGAGCACGGGCCCGGCGCATCACGTCGCAGACGCCGTCGGGCGACGGCAAGAACATCGGACGCATCTCAGTCATGGAGCGCCTCCAGCTCGGTCGCGAGCAGCACACGGGCCTCCGAGAGCTGGCGTTTCACGGTGCCGGCCGGCCGGCCGACCGCGTTCGCGACCGCCTCGACCGACAGATCGGCGAAGTAGTGGAGCAAGACGACGTCGCGCAGCCGTCTCGGCAACGCCTCGACCGCCGTCCGCAGGCTGATCAGAGCGGCGTCCGGGCCTGGGTGATGGCCGGAGTCGCGGACGTTCGCGGCGACCGCGTCGATCCTCGTCCGGTCGTCCGCGCGCTCCCGCCAGGCCTTGCGGACGAGGTTGGTCGCGATCCGGTAGACGTACGCCTTCGGGTCGTCGATCCGCCGCCAGCGCGACACCATGCGAGCGAAGGCCTCCTGGGTCAGATCGTGCGCCAATTCCCGGTCCCGAGTCAGCGACCAGCAGTACCCGGCCAACTCGGGGTAGTGGCCGGTGTAGAAGGCGGTGAATTCCTCCTCCTGGCTGCGCACGGCCGCGAGTCTCCCAACCGAGTCGGCGACGGTGAGGGTCACAACCGGAAAGAGTCCGGCAGGACCGAACCGGTTCGCCCCGAATGAACTCTTTGTCGATGTGGGGCGGAAACGTCCCTCGTCGTAGGGAGGGGACCCATGCTGCACCGCCACCCAGCACTGGCGTTGCTCGCGGCCGCCGGACTGTCGTTCGGGGTGGCCGCGGCGCTGCCGTCGTCGGCGCATCTAGTCGCGGACGAGCCATTCGGCGCGATGACGGCGATCACCGCCAATTCGAGCGGCACCGCCGACGTCGTCCTGTACGACGACGCGACCCTCTCGCCGCGGCTGACCCACAACCCGGACGTCTCGATCACGGGCCCTGGGCGCGTCGTCGGCTTCACCCTCACCCGCACAGACCACACCGGCGACACCCTCTACGTCGTCCGGATGCCGAAGTTCGCCGGCGGGCTGACCTACGTGAGCGGGTCGACCACGCCGCCCCCGGCGCAGTGCACGTCGGCGACGACGCCGCTCGAGCCGGCGCAGCCGTGCCCGATGGTCAAGCCGACGGCCATCAAGTTGCACGAGGGCTACTACCACCTCGCGGTGCTCACCGACGGCAAGCCGCTGCGCATCACCTTGCACCTGCACGGCCTGCAGCGCGGCCGCGCGCGGGTCGGGATGCAGGCCAACGTCCGGACCGCCGAGGCCGACCTGCCGCAGCAGGAGTCGATCGGATCCAACACGATCACCTACGGCGCCGAGACGTCCTACACCGGCGCCCGGCACGCCGCGATGGTCGTGCGCGCGAAGCTGCACGCCGACGCGACGCTGCTGGCGCAAAGCGTGTGTGCCCGTAACGACTCTGGCGCGGCCCCGCCGTACGCGTTCAGCCCGCCGTGTCCGGGTGGCGCGAGCCGCGGCATGGCCTGGGAGTCCAACAACCCGCGACAGATGTTCGGCGCGATCGGGGGCCTGTCCGTCTACGACGTGGCCGGCAAGCCGATCGATCCGACCGGCCTCGGTGGTTCGTTCGTCGACAGCAACGGCCCGGCGTACCTCGGTGGCGTCGGTGTCTGGTCGTGGAGCGACGCCATCGACATGTTCAGTTCGGACTTCATCCCGGTCCCGGGGCAGTGAGGGGGATGGCTATGAGCGCCGTACTCGATCCTCGGCGAGCTCTGCTCGCGGTGGGCTTGGTCTTCGCGACCCTCGCTGCGGTGTTCGCCGCGCCGCCGTCGTCGGCCCGGGTGGTCACCGCGGAAAAGCTCGGCGCGGTCACGACGATCACGACGACGACGAGTGGTACCGCGAGCGTCGTGCTCTACGACGACGCGACCGTGTCGGCGGCGCCTACGAACAACCCCGACATCTCTATCTCCGGCAAGGGGCGGCTGGTCGGCTTCGACCTGATCAGCGCGAGCAACTCGCAGTTCGGTGCGGCGATGGACGAGCTGACCGCCGAGCGGCTGCCGGCGTTCGCCGGTGCCCAGACTCACGTCACCGGAATGTCCGGCGCGGCGCCTAAGTGCACCGGCTACCCGAACGAGACGGTGCCGGTGCAGCAGGAGTGCAGCAACTGCACCTACTCGCCCAGCCCGCAGGTCCCGCTGCAGGCCAGCTGCACCTATGACCGACCGAGGTACTACAAGCTGCACGAGGGCTATTACCAGCTGTCGGTGCTGACCGACGGCGCGCCGCTCACCATCACCATCCGGTTGCACGGTCTCGGCAAGAGCCACACCAAGGTGCGCCTGCAGTCGACGTTCCGATCGCTGGAGACACCGCTGACCCAGCACGAGTCGGTCGGTACGTCGGTGGTGACGTTCGGTGGGTCCGCGTCGTTCGCGCACCCGACCGAGATCCTCACGTTCGTCGCCGCGAAGACGCACCCGAACTCGACCATCAAGGCAGGGTCGTTGTGCTTGCGGTCGGACAGCGCCGCGCCGCCGCCGTACGCGTACAGCCCGGCCTGTCCGGGCGGGCAGAACCAGGGTTACGGCTACTGGGTCAACCTGCCGGGTGGGGTCGCGGGCTTCGGTGGCGCCGGTGTCTTCGCCGGCAACCTGACCCCGACCGGTGACATCAATGGCGTCGGCGGATCGATCGCCGACAGCGATGGTCCGTCCTACGTCGGCGGCGTCGCGGTGTGGATCGACGGTCCCGCGTACCTCCCGTTCTAGGAGCTAGCCCTTCGTCGCGACCGCGCGGAGGAAGAACGAGACATTGGCCGGCCGCTCGGCCAGCCGGCGCATGAGGTAGCCGTACCACTCGTCGCCGTACGGGACGTAGACGCGCACCGCGTCGCCGCGCTCGGCCAGCCGCAACTGCTCGTGCGGTCGGATGCCGTAGAGCATCTGGAACTCGTAGCTGCCCTTGGCCCGGTCGTTGTCCAACACGAGCTTGTCCGCGACCCTGATCAGTCGCGGATCGTGCGTGGCCACCATCGGGAAGCCACGGCCTTCCATGAGGACTCGCAGGCAGCGAACGTAGGACTTGTTCACGTCCGACCGCGACTGGAACGCGACGGTTGACGGTTCTTTGTACGCGCCTTTGCAGAGCCGGATGCGCGAGCCTTCGTAGGCGAGGTCGCGGCAGTCGGACTCGGTGCGATGCAGGTAGGCCTGCAACACGCCACCGACCCAGGGAAAGTCGGCCCGCAGCTCGCGCAGGATCGACAGCGTCGAGTCGGTCGTGGTGTGGTCTTCCATGTCGAGAGTCACCGTCGTACCGGCCACTGACGCCGCGGTGCAGATGGTGTGCGCGTTGTCGTGCGCCATCGACTCGTCGAGTGCCTGCCCGACGGCGGAGAGCTTCACCGAGACTTCGGCGTTCGTCGCGAGACCGTTGTCGGCGAGCCGCCCGAGCAACGTGACGTACGCCTTCGTCGTCGCGTCGGCGTGACCGACCTCGGTGGTGTCCTCACCGAGATGGTCGAGCGACACATGCAGTCCTGACGACGCCAGCCGCGCGGTCACGCCGACGGCGTCGTCGACGGAGGTGCCGGCGACGAAGCGCCGTACGACGTCTCGCGACACCGGAGCGGTCTCGACCAACCGGCGGACCCGGCGGTTGCGGGACGCGGTGAGCAAGACGCTGCGGAACACGACGAAAGGCTAACCGTCGGCGGCTTGGCTGCGCCGCCAGGCGGATGTGTCTACATCGGCCGGCGCGGCCAGATGCAGCCGGGTGAATGCGAGCGCTTCGGCGAGGTCCGACTCGCGGTCGGCCCGGCTGTCGGCCCGCCGAGTGTTGATCTCGACGACGACGGTGCCGTCGAACCCTTGGCGCGCCAACGTTTCCAGCAACGTGCCGCAGGGCTGGTTGCCGCGGCCCGGAACGAGATGCTCGTCGCGCGGCCCGCCGAGACCGTCGGCGATGTGCACGTGCGCGAGCCGATCGGACATCCGGCTCGCCATGTCCATCGCATCGGACTGCGACACCGACGTGTGCGACAGGTCGATGGTGAAGTGCTGCACGTCTTCCTCGGTCGGATCCCAGTCCGGCGCGTACGGCGTGACCTCGCGACCGCGGGCTCGTAACGGGAACATGTTCTCGACCGCGAACCGCACGTCGGTCTCGCCGGCCATCCGGTTGATGCCGGCGACGAAGTCGCGCGCGTAGTCGCGTTGCCAGCGAAACGGCGGGTGTACGACGACCGTGGACGCGCCGACTTGCTGGGCCGCGTTGCGGGCCCGGACGAGCTTCGCCCACGGGTCGGTGCCCCAGACGCGCTGCGTGATGATCAGGCACGGCGCGTGGATAGCGAGGATGGGTACGCCGTGATAGTCGGAAAGCCGTTTGAGCGCTTCCGGATCCTGGCTGACGGGATCGGTCCAGACCATGACCTCGACGCCGTCGTAGCCGAGCCGGGCGGCGAGCTCGAACGCGGCGGGCGTTGCCTCGGGGTAGACCGAGGCGGTCGACAGCGCGACCTTGGCCTCAGGTACCCGGACGACTGCCATCCCCGTAGTCTGACGCAATGCCTGAGGTCTCCCTCGACTTCCCGCGCCAGTGGGTGGAGTTCGTCAACCCCGACGACGATGAAGAGATCTTCCGGGTCGATCTCACTTGGCTGCTGTCGTCGTGGACCTGCATCTTCGGTTCCGGTTGCAAGGGAATCGTCAAGAACCGCGCCGACGACGGCTGCTGCTCGCACGGCGCGTACTACTCGGAGAAGTCCGACGAGAAGCGGGTCGAGAAGTTCGCCCGCGCACTGACCGACGACGAGTGGCAGTACCGCAAGCAGGGCCTCAAGGGCGGCATCAGCGAGGTCGAGGACGGCAAGCGCCGGACCCGGCGGCTGAACGGCGCGTGCATCTTCCTCAATCGGCCGGGCTTCGCGGCCGGGCAGGGTTGCGCCCTGCACCTGCACGCGTTGAACGTCGGCCTGCACCCGCTCGACACCAAGCCGGACGTGTGCTGGCAGTTGCCGGTCCGCCGTACCTACGAGCGGATCACCCGCCCCGACGGCAGCAAGGTGCTGATCACGGTGATCGGCGAGTACGACCGGCGCGGCTGGGGATCCGGCGGGCACGACCTCAAGTGGTGGTGCACCGGCGCGACCGAGGCACATGTCGGCGCCGAGCCGATGTTCCGCTCGTACGGCCCGGAGTTGGCCGAACTGATGGGCAAGCCCGCGTACGAGCTGTTGGTCGGCTTGTGCGAGAAGGCGCTGGAAGGTCCGCGGGTCGCCCCGCACCCCGCCGACGGCTAACCCTGCTAGGCGCTCCGGCGCTTGAGGACGAGCAGCACCACCAGCATCGGCAGCAGGCTGGTAGTGACCAAGATCGCGCCGAGCACGATCACCGGCCAGTACGCGGCCAATCCGGCGCTGATGATTCCGGTGGCGAGCCCGAACGTCACATCGCCTGCGACGAGGAAGGGCATCCGACGACGCAGCCGCATTTGGGCGCGGCGGAGCCGCTCGTCGTCCGGCCGGGCGATTGCGATGCCGACGCGTACGAGCCCGACGTAGGTGGCGGTGAAGACGCCCACGACGATCAGCGACGCGAGGAACGGCGGCCACTCCCAATGTGGGGCCACCACGACCGCGAACACGATGCAGGAGAACAGCACGCAGGCGAAAGAGGCATACAGCAGGACCAGATAGCGACCGGAGAACAGCTTGTCGTCCGCGTAGGGCATGCGGTCATGCTCTCGCGAAGTGTGCGCGGTTGTGGTGGTCATGACGACCAGGACTGCACACGCTTGGGGACAGGCCGCGTGGCGTGACGCGGAAGTGTCCGACGTTCGCCGTACGGTCGCGGCATGGTGAAGGCAGCGGCTCGGGAGCGAGCGCCGTACCGGTGTGAGGACTGCGGCCTGCAGGTCGCGAAGTGGGTCGGCCGCTGCCCGGAGTGCCAGGCCTGGGGGACGATCAACGAGGTCGGTGCGCCAACCGGCATCACCGTCACCGCCGGCCCGGTGTCGGCACCGGCCCGGCCGATCGCCGAGGTCCCGGCGCACGGCGCGCAACACCGTCCGACCGGCCTCGCCGAGCTCGACCGTTGTCTCGGCGGCGGGCTCGTGCCCGGGTCGGTCGTCCTGCTGGCCGGCGAGCCCGGCGTCGGCAAGTCCACGTTGCTGGTGTCGGCGGCGGCGCACATCGCCCGCGGCGGCGCCCGCTGCCTGGTCGTCACCGGCGAGGAGTCAGCGGCGCAGGTGCGGCTGCGCGCGGGGCGGATCGGCGCGCTCGCCGACGAGCTGTATCTCGCCGCCGAGACCGACCTCGCCGCGCTGCTCGGTCACGTCGAGACGGTGGAGCCACAAGTGCTGATCGTCGACTCGGTGCAGACGATCGGCTCCCCCGCGGTCGACGGCGCGCCCGGCGGCGTCGCGCAGGTCCGGGAAGTCGCCGGGGTGCTGACCAGGATCGCCAAGCAACGCGGCATCGCGACCGTCCTCGTCGGTCACGTGACCAAGGACGGCGCGATCGCCGGCCCGCGAGTGCTCGAGCATCTCGTCGATGTCGTGCTCAGCTTCGAAGGCGACCGGCACTCGCGGCTGCGGCTGGTCCGTACGGTGAAGAACCGGTTCGGTCCGGCCGACGAGGTCGGTTGCTTCGACCTCACCGACGACGGCATCGACGAACTCGCCGACCCGTCCGGGTTGTTCCTGTCCCGGGCCGGCGAGCCGGTGCCCGGCACCGCGATCACGGTCGCCATGGAGGGCCGGCGCGCGCTGGTCAGCGAAGTTCAAGCACTGGTCGCGCCGTCGACGCTGCCGGCACCGCGACGCGCGACCAGCGGGCTGGACCCCGCGCGGGTCGCGATGATGCTGGCGGTGCTCGAACGCCGCGCCGCGGTGAAGGTCTCCGCCGCCGATGTCTACACCGCGACCGTCGGCGGCGTACGGCTGGTCGAGCCCGCGGCCGATCTCGCGGTCGCGCTCGCGGTCGCCGGCGCGGCCCGCGATCGGCCGTTGCCCGGCGACGTCGTCGCACTCGGCGAGGTCGGGCTGGCCGGTGAGGTCAGGCCGGTGAGTGCACTCGCCGGCCGGCTGCAGGAAGCCGCGCGACTCGGGTTCCGGCGCGCGCTGGTCCCGGCCGGTGCCGACGTATCGGTGAGTGGCATTACGACGATCGAGGTTGCCGACCTACGGGCAGCACTGCGGGTTCTCAACGATCCGGTATCGACACCGCGACCTGCGAATGTCGCAAGCCTGAACCGCGTGTCTTGACCGATAGACTGCCGACGCAGGAAAGCTGGCGTGATCCAGCGCGGCGCCGTACCGGCGATGCGCAACGCGACAAGGAGTGCGGTGTCCCCCACGGACCGCCCTGAGGGCGATCTGCTGCGCGCGACGCTGGCAGCAGTCGCGCCCGGCACCGCACTGCGCGACGGGCTCGAACGCATCCTGCGCGGCAACACCGGCGGGCTGATCGTGCTCGGCTACGACAAGGTCGTCGAGACGTTGTGCACCGGCGGATTCCCGATGGACGTCGAGTTCTCCGCGACCCGGCTTCGCGAGTTGGCGAAGATGGACGGCGCGATCGTCATCGAGAGCGACGGCAGCCGGATCGTGCACGCCGCCACTCACCTCGTGCCCGATCCGTCGATCCCGACCGAAGAGTCGGGTACCCGGCACCGCACCGCCGAGCGGGTCGCGAAGCAGACCGGCTTCCCGGTGATCAGCGTCAGCCAGTCGATGCACATCATCGCCCTGTACGTCGACAGCCGCCGTTACGTTCTCGACGACTCCGCCGCGATCCTGTCCCGGGCCAACCAGGCGCTGGCGACACTGGAGCGATACAAGCTTCGGCTCGACGAGGTCAGCGGCACATTGTCGGCGCTGGAGATCGAAGACCTCGTCACCGTTCGCGACGCCGCCGCGGTCACGCAACGGCTGGAGATGGTGCGACGGATCGCGTCGGAGATCGAGGGCTACGTCGTCGAGCTCGGCACCGACGGCCGGTTGCTGTCGCTGCAACTCGACGAGCTGATGGCCGGCGTCGAGCAGGAACGCGAGTTGATCGTCCGCGACTACATGCCGCCGACCGGCGGGCGCAAGCCGCGGCGGGCCGAGACCGTACTCGCCGAGCTCGACGAGATGTCCGCCGCCGACCTGCTCGACCTCGGCGTGATCGCGCGGGTGTGCGGCTTCGGCACCAACACCGACGTGCTCGACCAGGCAGTGTCGCCGCGTGGCTACCGGCTGCTCGCCCGGGTGCCGCGGCTGCCCGGCGCGGTCGTCGACCGGTTGGTCGAACACTTCGGCTCGCTGCAGAAACTTCTCACCGCGGGCATCGACGATCTGCAAGCGGTCGAGGGGGTCGGCGAGACCCGCGCCCGGTCGGTCCGCGAGGGGCTGTCGAGGCTGGCCGAGTCGTCGATCCTCGAACGCTACGTCTGACTCGTCAGCAAGCTTTCCTGCCAGCCCACCGCGGTGGTGTCGAGCAACGCCTGCAGGTCCACCAGCAGCACCGGGCCGCCGCGGTACGTATGCACGCCGACGACGTAGCCGGGCAACGCTTTCGGCGCCGCGTCGGCCGCGGGCAGCTCGTCCGGGTGCAGCACAGCGCTGACCTCGTCGACCGCGACCCCGACCGTGTCGGCGCCGGAATCGATGACGAGGATGTCGCCGCTGTTGTCCGGCGCTCCGGCGGCGCGGACGTCGAGCACCGGCAGCGGCATGCCGCGCAGCACGATCACCCCGGCGAGCGGCGGCGTCGTACCGGGCAGCCGCTCCAAGCCCTGCAGCCGGACGATCTCGCGCACCTCGTCGAGTGGCGTCGCGAACGTCCGCTCGCCCAACCGGAACAAGACGAACCCGGCGCTGATGTTGCTCACGGCCGGCCTCCTCGGTGCGACAGCTCGATCCGCTGGGCCAGCTGGACGCAGGTCGTGGCCAGCTCGGCCACCGACCGGCCACCGAGCTCGGGCGCGACCGCATCGAGCGGCCGGCCGCCGAGGGTAGCCGCCGCCGCGCGGTAACTGCGCGCCGCCGCGACCGGCTCGTGGCAACG
>JAVEEG010000382.1 GCA_030840585.1 Frankiaceae bacterium
GTCTCGACGTCTTCACCCTCGCGGAGCTCGTCGCGGAAGCGGAAGATCATCAGCAGCGCGTAGTCGATCGCCACGCCGAGCCCGACCAGCGCGATCAGGAACTGGACGATGATCGAGACGTCGGTGACGTAGGTCAGTGCCCAAACAAGCGAGAACGTGTTGAGGATCGCCGCGACCGCGACGACGAGCGGCGCCAACACCGCGGGCAGCGTCCCGAAGACGAAGAGCAGGATGATGAGGGCGCCGACTCCACCGATGAGCGCTTCGAGGAGGATGCTCGACCCGCCGCCCGACTTGTCGCTTGCCTCTCCGAGCGCGTCGCGTCCGGTGACCTCGACGCTGATGCCGGCGGGAAGCCCGGCTGCAGCCGCGGCGCGGATCTTCTTGGCGCCGCTCCCGACGTCGAGCCCGGCGCGCCCCGGCAGGTAGACCTGGAGGAACGTCGTGTGGCGGTCTTTCGACACGTACATCGGGTTGCCGGTCGAGAAGAAGGAGCTCGTGAGCGCGCCCGGACTTGCCTTCACCACTCGCGCCATCGCGGCACGCACCGCCGTGCTCTTGCTGACGTCGACGACGGAGGAGTGGAAGACGACGGTGTTCGGCGGACGCACACCCGCTCCGAACGCTTTGAATGTGCGCTGGCTCCCCTCGTACGCGGGCTTGCCCGGGACGGCGAGGCTCTGATACCAGCGTGAAGAAAGTTGGCCGGCTGCGTAGCCGCCAAAGAGCGTCAACACGATCCAGACGCCGATCACCGGCCAGCGGTAGCGGGCGGTGAAATGGCCGAGACGCGCCAGGCGACCTGCGGGGATGCGGGACTCGGGGGTGCGGGTGCTCTGAGCCTTCATGGTGGTGACTCCTCTCGAACGGCTACCCGGACGCCGGACGGCGTCGCAGTGCGCGTGTTCTCGAGAGTCACTCCGGTCGTTTTCGACCGTCGCCCCGACGAGCCGCCCCGACAAAGCTTCGTCGCAGCTTCTCCGCGTGGAGAAGCGCCGGGAGGGTCAGCGTGAGTCCAGCCTACGCTTACGCCGGCTCGCGCACAAGGAATCGCAGCGACGTCAGGGTTGCGGAGTCTCTGCGACCCCGCACGCCGCCACGGTGGCGCGGCCCTAACCCCGTTCGATCCTCAACCACGCGGCGCCGGAAGCTCGCGCGCACCAGCGGACGACTTCCGCGAGAGCCGTCAGGTCGCCATCGAGATCAGGGAGCGCAGACCGCTCGCGAAGGCGTCCCAGTTCGCTTGCTATTTCCAGCGCCGTGCTCTTGTCGAACTCGTCAGCCCCAGTCTGGCCGAGCGACGAGAGGGCGGTTAGCCCCTGTTGATGTGGTTCATGCGCAGCTCGACCCACAAGGACAAGCACGGGGCCTAGCAGCAGTGGCAGCTCTTGCCGCGCCAGCTGGCAATGCCCTCGCGCACAGCGACGGCGCCGATCACGAGTGCCGCCACCGGGTCGGCCCACCACCAGCCCGCAAGCGCGTTCAAAGACAGGCCGACGAGGAGCGCCACCGATAGATAGGCGCAGATCATGTTCTGGTTCGACTCGCTCACCGCTGCCGACGAGTTCAGGCGTTGCCCGAGGCGTCGCTTCGCGCGTGCCAGCACGGGCATCGTCGGCGCCGTGAATGCCGCGAGGCCGATCCCAACCCAGCTCGCCGCCGGGTGATGGCCGCCGACGAGATCGCGAACCGATTCGACGCCGACGTAGGCGGCGAGCAGGAAATAGCTCGCAGCGATCAACTGCTGCGCGCGCCGCTCGGCCCGCTGCGACGACCCGCGTCCGCCGGTGAACAACCAGACGATCACGCTGCCGGCCGCGACCTCGATCAGGCTGTCCGCGCCAAAGCCGATCAGCGCCACACTCCCTGCGACCACGCCGGCGCCGACCGCGATCGCGAATTCGACCAGGTGCCAGGCGTTGCCACCCCAGGCGAGCAGCTTCGCCCGCCGCTCGAGCCGCACCCGCTCAGCGGATGGAGGGTGCGGCACGGAAACGGTCGGCCGCGGGCCGATTTGCAGCAGCGGTTCAGCCACGCCCGCAGTGCTGTGCTTCGACGTCGTCCACGACTTCGAGAAGTGTGCGACCTCGAGCCGTGAGTGAATACAGCGCCATCTTCCCTTCGCGGCGATACTCAACGAGGCCTGCCGCACGTAGCGCACGCAGGTGGTGCGAGACCAGGTTTTGAGCCCGCTCGACGATCCAGGCGAGATCGCAGACGCACAACTCTGGTGCGCCACCGAGCGCAAAGGCGATGTTCAGTCGCGTCGGATCGCCAAGGGCCTGGTAGCGCGAGGATGCCTCTTGCGCCGTCGCCTCATCGAGTCGACGTCGGCGTAGTTCTTCGGCGACCGACAGGTCGAGGCACAGCAAGTCGCATTCGCCCGAAGCCATGCGTTCATCCTAACGGCTGTTGATATGTCGTTCGCGAGTTCGCGAGTTCGCGAGTCCGCGATTCGCTCGAGGAGCTGTCAGGACTGTGCCGTGAATCCGGCAGTAGGCTCTCGGCGTGATGAACTGCTGCGACGCGCGCGGCTGCGACCAATTCTTCAGCGCCCGCTTCGCCCGCCGTGTAGCGAGGCGCTACCGCAAGCGCGGCGTCGACAAGACCGCGCGGCAAATGATCGCGTTCCTCGAAGCGCGCGGCATCGAGGGAGCGACCGTGCTCGAGGTCGGCGGTGGCGTCGGCGAGATCCAGCTCGAACTGCTGAAGCACGGTGCGGCGCATGCTGTGAATCTGGAGCTCTCCCCGGCATACGACGAAGAAGCGCAGAAGTTGCTTCGCGAGGCGGGGCTCGGAGACCGGGTGGACCGACGCATTCGCGACATCGCAGCTGGCGAGGACGGCATCGAGCCGGCCGACGTGGTCGTACTACACCGGGTTGTCTGTTGCTATCCCGACTACGAGCGGCTTTTGACCGCGGTCGCCGAACACGCGCAGCGCCTCGTTGTCTTCAGCTACCCACGCCGCAATGCGATCTCGCGTCTGGTCGTCGCTGCCCAAAACCTCAGCTTCAGGCTCCTACGTAGAGAGTTCCGGACCTTCGCCCACCCGCCTGCCGCGATGCTCACCGTGCTGACGAGACGCGGACTGCGTCCGAGCTTCGACCACCGCGGACTCGTGTGGCAAGTGGCCGGACTCGAGCGATAGCGCACCGTCTGCTACGACCGTTCACAGAGCCGCCCCGGCCGCCACCCGAGCGCGACCAGCGGGACTGCCGCCCGTTCCTGCGACAGCACGCTGCGAGGGCCCTACCCCGCGCGGTCGCGACCTACCTCCGCCTGCTGATCGGCGACCGCGCTGAATCT
>JAVEEG010000319.1 GCA_030840585.1 Frankiaceae bacterium
ACGCCGATCAGGTTGAACCGCTCGGGGAGCGCCCCCTCGTGCGCGAGGTTGTAGATCGCGGGGAGGAGCTTGCGCTTGGCGAGGTCCCCGGTGGCCCCGAAGATGACGAGGTTGGTCGGGTGGACCGGCAGCCGCTCGAGGCCCTCGACGAGCGGGTTCTCCTCCTCCTTCGGCTGGGCGACCGTGGCCATCGCCTACTCCGCCGCGGGGTCGGCCTGCGCCGCTTGGTCCGCGGCCATCACCGCGTGGCCGCCGAACTGGTTGCGCAGCGCGGCGTTGACCTTCGCCGCGAACGCGTTCTGGCCGCGCGAGCTGAAGCGCTCGAACAGCGAGGTCGTGATCACGGGCGTGGGGATCCGCTTGTCGATCGAGTCCTCGACCGTCCAGCGCCCCTCACCCGAGTCCTCGACGTACGGCTTGAGCCGGCTGAGGTCGTTGCCCTCCTGCTCGAAGGCGAGCGCCGCCAGCTCGCACAGCCACGAGCGGACCACCGAGCCCTGCATCCAGAGGTGCGCGATCTTCGCGTTGTCGAGCTCGTACTCGCAGGCGTCGAACAGCGAGAAGCCCTCCGCGTACGCCTGCATCATCCCGTACTCGACGCCGTTGTGGACCATCTTCACGTAGTGGCCGGCGCCCACCGGCCCGAAGTGGCCCCAGCCCGGCCCGTGCTCATCGTCCTCGGCTGGGGCGAGCACGTCGAGGATCGGCGATAGCCGCTCGACCGCCTCGTCGGGGCCGCCGACCATCATGCAATAGCCGACCTTGAGGCCCCACACGCCGCCCGAGGTGCCCACGTCCACGTAGTGGATCCCCTTCTCCGCCAGTGCCTCGGCGCGGCGCTTGTCGTCGCTCCAGCGGGTGTTGCCGCCGTCGACGACGGTGTCGCCCTCGTCCAGCAGCTCGCCGAGCTTCTCCACCGTCTGCCCGGTCGGGTCGCCGGCGGGCACCATCACCCAGACGGTCCGCGGAGCGTCCAGCCTATCGACGACCTCCTCGAGCGAGCCCGCGCCGGTCGCGCCGTGGCCCTCGGCCTCGCTTATCGACTCCTCGTGGTGGTCGAACGCCACGACGTTGTGGTCCGAGTCGCGGTGGATCCGATGGACCATGTTCGCGCCCATCTTCCCGAGCCCTACGACGCCGAGCTGCATCAGAGCATCTCCTTGATCTTCTTGGTGAGACCCTTCAGTGCCTCCGCCGGGTCGTCCCCCTCCAAACGGACGCGCTCGGCCGGCAGGCCGTGCGTACGCAGCGTCTGCAGGTCGCCCGTGGCCTGCGCGTTCTTCAGCGTGCCGAACGTGTAGCCGGCGCCGGGGATCTCGACGTCGTCCGGCCCGTCGTGCACGAGCTGGAGGAACACGCCCGTCTTCGGGCCGCCCTTGTGCAGCTGCCCGGTCGAGTGGAGGAAGCGCGGGCCGTAGCCGAACGTGGTCGTGGCCTTCGTGGTGTCGCGGATCGTCGTGCGGAGCTCCTCGACCGCCTCGTCGAAGGCGTCCGACGGCTGGACGTAGCCCATGATCGCCACGTAGTGCGGCGGCTCCGCCTGCTGGAGGAGCGAGCGCAGGCCCTCGTCGTCGGCCCCGGGCTCCTCGGGCAGCTCGCCCTCGGCCGCCCACTGGTCGAGCACCTTGGCGGTGTTGTCCTTGGCCTCCTGGACGTTGGGCTGGTCGAACGGGTTGATCCCGAGGACCCAGCCGGCCACCGCCGTGGCGAACTCGGCGAAGAAGAAGATCCGGCCGAGGTCCTCCGGCCCCTCCACGTCGAGCGTGAAGGTCGGGTGGCCGGCCTTGGCCAGCTCCGTCATCTCCTTCGCGAAGCCGGCCTCGGGAGCGTCGGCCTGCTGGAGATGGACGAAGACGCGGTCGTCGCCATAGGCGTCGGGCGCGCCGACGCGCTCGCCCGCCACCGGCAGGATGCCCTTGCCCTCCTTGCCGGTCGACTCGGCGATCAGCTGCTCGACCCAGAGGCCGAAGCTGCCGATCGGCTCCGCCACGGCGAAGGTCGCCTTGTCCCGCCCGCGCAGGGCCAGCTCGCCGATCGCGCAGCCGAGCCACAGCCCGGAGTTGTTCGAGGAGTGGTCGTAGTGCTGGCAGGCCTGCTCGGCAACCTGCGCGCGCTCGAGCACGGCCTCGACGTCGACGCCCATGAGCGCCGCCGGCACGAGCCCGAAGTACGACAGCGCCGAGTAGCGCCCGCCGATCTCGGGATCGGCCTCGAACACGTGGAGGAAGCCGTGCTCCTTCGCCAGGTCCGCCAGCGCCGTGCCCGGGTCGGTGACCGCGACGAAGTGGCTGCCCGCGTCGTCGTCGCCCACCGCCTCGCGCACGCGCGCGTGGAAGTACGCGAACTGCGAGCGGGTCTCGATCGTGCCGCCGGACTTGCTCGAGACGACGAACAGCGTCTTCGACAGGTCGATCGCGCGCTCGACCGCCAGGATCGCGCCCGCGTCCGTCGAGTCGAGCACGTGCAGCGTCATCCCGTCCTCGATCTTGCCGAACGAGCGCCGGAACACCTCCGGCGCGAGCGACGAGCCGCCCATGCCGAGCAGCACGGCGTCGGTCAGCCCCTCGTCGAGGCAGCCGCCGGCGAACTCGCGCAACTCGTCGACGTGCTCGAGCATCGCCTCGGAG
>JAVEEG010000294.1 GCA_030840585.1 Frankiaceae bacterium
GAATGACGCCCTGCCGAGGCTAGTGCTGAACCAGACCGGGGTCCCGAAGCGGCCCGAGATCGCGGTCGGCGAATTCGCCAAGGCGTTGGAGGCGGAATTCTCGGCCATCATCCCTTACGACGCGGCCCTGTTCGGGACGGCGGCCAACAATGGCCAGATGATCGCCGAAGTGCAGCCCTCCGGAAAGTGCGCCGAGATCTTCGCCGGACTCGCGGCGTCGGTGACAGGGCGCATGGAGCCGAAACGTTCGCGGACAAGCCTGCTCGACCCGATCATCTCGAAGCTCGGCCGGCGCAAGGCCTCCTGAGCCGCTGCGGGACAGGACATCTCATGTTCGGCAAACGTTCAACCTCGGCGGCCCCGTCCGTCTCTCTCGTGCCGCAGGCTGCGGTCGAGCCAGCCGTGCCGGTGGCAGCGGCACCGGTCGCCGTTCCCGTTCTGGCCGAACCGGAGATGAAGGCCCGGATAGAGCCCCGCGTCGAGCCGCCCGCGCCTGTTCTCACCGAGGCCCGCAAGTCGGACGATTATTACCAGACGAAGAGCATGATCTTCGGCGCGCTGATCGAGGCCATCGACCTGGCGCAGCTGGCGCGGCTCGATCCCGATTCCGCGCGCGATGAGATCCGGGACATCGTCAACGAGATCATCGCGCTGAAGAACGTGGTGATGTCGATTGCCGAGCAGGAAGATCTGCTCGACGACATCTGCAACGACGTCCTCGGCTACGGCCCGCTGGAGCCTTTGCTGGCGCGCGACGACATTGCCGACATCATGGTGAACGGGGCCGACAAAACGTACATCGAAGTCGCGGGCAAGATCCAGCTGACCTCCGTACGGTTTCGCGACAACCAGCAGCTGATGAACATCTGTCAGCGCATCGTCAGTCAGGTGGGCCGGCGCGTCGACGAATCTTCGCCCATCTGCGACGCGCGCCTGCCAGACGGATCGCGCGTGAACGTGATCGCGCCGCCACTTGCGATCGACGGGCCGTCTCTCACGATTCGTAAATTCCGCAAGGACAAGCTCACGCTGGATCAACTGGTCCGGTTCGGCGCGATCTCGCCAGACGGCGGCCGTATTCTCGAGATCATCGGCAAGGTCCGCTGCAATGTCGTTATCTCGGGCGGCACCGGCTCGGGTAAGACCACTCTCCTCAATTGCATCACCCAGTTCATCGAAAGGGACGAGCGGGTCATCACCTGCGAGGACGCGGCCGAGCTGCAACTGCAGCAGCCGCACGTGGTCCGGCTCGAAACGCGCCCACCGAATCTGGAGGGGCAGGGGCAGGTCACAATGCGCGATCTCGTACGCAACTGCCTGCGTATGCGGCCCGAGCGCATCATCGTCGGCGAGGTGCGCGGAGCGGAAGCGTTCGATCTGCTCCAGGCCATGAACACGGGTCATGACGGGTCGATGGGTACGGTCCACGCCAACTCCCCGCGCGAGTGCCTGTCGCGTATCGAGTCGCTAATCACGATGGGAGGCTTCTCGCTGCCCTCGCGAACCGTGAAGGAGATGATCGCCACCTCGATCGACGTGATCATCCAGGTGAGCCGGCTCCGCGACGGATCACGCCGCATTACGCACGTGACGGAGGTGGTCGGCATGGAAGGCGATGTGATCACCACCCAGGATCTGGTCCTCTACGACATCGTGGGTGAGGACGCATCTGGCCGGATCGTGGGCTCGCACCGCTCGACCGGCATTGGCCGTCCGCGCTTCTGGGAACGTGCGCGCTATTTCGGTGAGGAGCAGCGGCTCGCAGCCGCCCTCGACGCGATGGAAGTCGTCGCGCCGAGCGGCCCTGCATGAGCCGGCAGTTCGCCCGCGCAGGCCGGAGCCTTCGATCATGGATATGACAACCCTGGCCGTGATATGTCTGTCGGCTGTTTCGGCTGGCGGCATCGCTTATGTGTTCCTGTATCCGCTCGTGTCAGGCGAGGCACGGGTCGAGAAGCGGCAACAGGCCTTGATCGGCGCCAGCCCGGTTAGGCGCGAGCGGAACGCAGCCGTGAGCCGGCGCGATCAGGTCGCACAGAGCCTGAAGGAGCTCGATCAGCGGGAGAAGGCGCGCAACAAGGTCACCATCGAGGGCCGGATCGCGCAGGCGGGCCTCGAGTGGAGTCGGAACCGCTTTTTCGTGTTGAGCGCCGCCCTGGGGGTATGCCTCGCCGGGGGGATTCTCGTCCTTTCCGACAACGCGCTCCTTGCTGCCATCGGGCTATTCGTAGGGGGGCTCGGCGCGCCGCGCTGGTTCCTTGGCTACCTTAAGAAGCGGCGGATCAACCTGTTCTTGAAGGAGCTGCCGAACGCGATGGACATTATTGTGCGCGGCATTCGCGCGGGCCTGCCGCTCGGCGATTGCCTGCGCATTATTGCCAGCGAGACCGTCGAGCCGGTCAAGACGGAGTTTCGCATCCTGGTGGAGCACCAGAATATCGGGATCACGGTCGGGGACGCGGTCGGCAAGCTCTACGAGCGCGTGCCGGTGCCAGAAGCGAATTTCTTCGCCATCGTGATCGCGATCCAGCAGAAGGCCGGCGGCAATCTGTCCGAGGCCCTCGGCAACCTGTCGAAAGTG
>JAVEEG010000222.1 GCA_030840585.1 Frankiaceae bacterium
CTGCGCAACGGATGCCCGGTCATCGGCATCAACGACAGCGGCGGCGCGCGGATCCAGGAAGGCGTCGTCGCCCTCGGTCTGTACGCCGAAATCTTCTACCGCAACGTCATGGCGTCCGGCGTCGTACCGCAGATCTCACTCGTGATGGGGCCGTGCGCCGGCGGTGCCGTGTACTCCCCCGCGATCACCGACTTCACCGTGATGGTCGACCAGACGTCACACATGTTCATCACCGGGCCGGATGTCATCAAGACCGTCACCGGCGAAGACGTCACGTTCGAAGAGCTCGGCGGCGCGCGCACTCATAACAGCAAGTCCGGCGTCGCGCACTTCCTCGGGCAGGATGAGAAGGACGGCATCGAGCTCACCCGCGCGCTGCTGTCGTTCCTGCCGAGCAACAACCTCGACGACGCGCCGTCGTACGACGAAGAAGACCTCGACGCGCTGGCCGATGACGACTTCCTCGACACGTTCATCCCGGACTCGTCGAACCAGCCGTACGACATCAAGACCGTGATCGAGCACGTCGTCGATGACGGCGATTTCCTTGAGGTACATGCACTTTTCGCGCCGAACATCGTCTGCGGCTTCGCTCGCGTCGACGGCCGCAGCGTCGGCATCGTCGCGAACCAGCCGCTGCAGTTCGCCGGCACACTCGACATCGACGCGTCGGAAAAGGCGGCGCGGTTCGTCCGCACCTGCGACGCGTTCAACGTGCCGGTGCTGACGTTCGTCGATGTACCCGGGTTCCTGCCCGGGACGACGCAGGAGTGGGGCGGCATCATCCGCCGCGGCGCGAAGCTCATCTACGCCTACGCCGAGGCGACCGTGCCGAAGGTCACCGTGATCACCCGCAAGGCGTACGGCGGTGCGTACGACGTGATGGGGTCGAAGCACCTGCGCGCGGATGTGAACCTGGCTTGGCCGACCGCCGAGATCGCAGTGATGGGCGCGCAGGGCGCGGTCAACATCCTGTACCGGCGCGAACTAGCTGACGCTCCAGACGGGGAAGCGCGCCGGGCCGAACTGGTCGCCGACTACGAGTCGCACTTCGCCAACCCGTACATCGCCGCCGAGCGCGGTTACGTCGATGCGGTGATCCGGCCGTCGGCGACCCGCCGCGAGATCATCCGGGCGCTGCGGCTGCTGCGGAACAAGCGCGAGTCGCTGCCGCCGAAAAAGCACGGCAACATCCCGCTATGACGCGGCCCACCTTGCGGATCGTGCGCGGCGGCGAGCCGGCGCCGGCCGAACTCGCCGCGCTGGTGCTCGCGGTCACCGCCGCGGCAGCCGCGGCGCCGGCACCGGCAGCCGCTGAAGCCGGCCGGCAGCGCGGTGGCTGGGCGGATCGATCGGCGGGGCTGCGCCGGCCGCTACGGGCGGGCAGCGGCGCATGGCGCGCCGCGGCCCGCGACCGGTAGGCGGCTTACTTGTAGGTGTAGGTGTAGTTGACCGTGCCGCTCGGGGCACCGGCCAGGTTGCACACCTTGATCGTGACCTTGCCCTTGTGCAGGCCCGGGTCGAAGGTCTCCTCGTGCGACGACGCGCTGTCGGAGTGGTCGATCTCGTTGCCGGCCGAGTCGAGGACGATGAGGTCCCAGTCGGTGTTGCCGGTGCCGGTCGGGTCCGGGCTGTCGAGGACGACGTGCAGGGTGCCGCTGCCGGGCAGCGTGAGCAAGTGGCTGTCGGCGGCCTTCGGGTTGGTGTTGCCGCAGACGTTGCCGAGCTGGCCCTGGACCTCGATGGTCGGGTCCGGCAGCAGCGTGACGGAGTACGAGCCCTTCATCGTCTTGATCTTGGGCTTGGGCTTGGCCTTGGCGGACGCCCCGGTGGCGGAGGCGGCTGTCACGGCGAGCGCGACGACGGTGAACGCGGCGACGTGCCGGCGGCGGGACATAGCTACTCCCCAGGATCGGGACGGGACTGCTGTTACCGGCTAGTTCGACGCCGGATCCAGGAGTCCTGCCGCCGGATCAGGGCGCCGGACGCAGAATCTCCGCGCTCAGGTCCGCCAGCGATCGTGCGCCAGACAGCGCCATCGACAGATCGAGCTCGGCGAGTAACGAGCGGAGCACGTGCGTGACGCCGGCCTGGCCCGCGATCCCGAGGCCGTAGACGTACGGCCGCCCGATCAGCACCGCCTGCGCGCCCAGCGCGAGCGCCTTGATGACGTCCGAGCCGGTCCGCACCCCGGAGTCGAGCAGCACGGTCACCCGATCGCCGACCGCGGCGACCACCTCCGGCAGCGCGTCCAGCGAGGCGATCTCGCCGTCGATCTGGCGGCCGCCGTGGTTGCTCACGATGATGCCGTCGACCCCGGCGTCCGCGGCCGTCCGCGCGTCGTCCGGGTGCAGCACGCCCTTGAGGATCAGCGGACCGTCCCACTGCTCGCGCAGCCATTCCAGGTCGGCCCACGTCTTGGCCGGGTCGCCGAACATGCCCATCCAGCGCAGCACCGACGACGTCGGGTCCTCGTCCGGCGACTTCTCCAGCCCGGCCAGGAACGCCGGGTCGGACTCGTAGTTGGCCAGGCCCAGCCGGTGCAGGAACGGCAGGTAGCCGCGGGACAGATCCCGTGGTCGCCAGGCGAGGATGAACGTGTCGAGCGTCACGACCAGAGCGCCGTAGCCGGCCGCCTTCGCCCGGCCCACCAGCGACCCGGCGACTTCGCGGTCGCGCGGCCAGTACAGCTGGAACCACTTCGGCCCGCCACCGGTCCCCGCGACATCTTCCAAGGTGTACGACGAGACCGTGGAGAGCACCATCGGCAGGCCCAGCTCACCCGCCGCGCGCGCCACCGCCAGCTCGGCCTCCGGGTGCACGATGCCCTGCACGCCCACGGGCGCGAGCGCGACCGGAGCGGGGAACGCCGTACCGAGGATCGTCGAGGACAGGTCGCGTGTGGACACGTCGCGCAGGAAACGCGGCACGATCCGCCAGCGGTCGAACGCGGCCCGGTTGGCCCGCGCGGTCGACTCGGTGCCCGCGCTGCCGGCGACGTAACCGAACGGCTCCGGCTCCATCCGCTCGCGGGCGAGGTCCTCCAGCCCGGCCGGCTCGCACGGCAGTTCCGGGAACGTGCCGGCGAGGCCGTGCAGGTAGATCTCGTTCTGGTAGTTGGCGAACGGCTGCTCACTCACGGGCGGAGCATCGCATCCCCGTAGAGTCTCTTCGTGCGCAAGGTGCTGATCGCCAACCGCGGTGAGATCGCGGTCC
>JAVEEG010000274.1 GCA_030840585.1 Frankiaceae bacterium
CCAGCGAGAAGCCGGCTCGCAACAAGGGTCGCCGGTCCTCGGCCCGGAACCGGCCCTGCCACCATGAGCCCGCGGACCAGCCGACCGCGCCGAGGGTCAACGGGATACCGACCTCGGTAGGCGCGCCGTGGTGCAACCGCGCGAGGGTCAGCGGCAGGTACGCCTCGGCGCCGAAGAAGCCGCCGCTGAGCAGTCCACGCAGGATGACCGCCGTCGGCAGGCCGTGGCGACCGCGCAGTGCGCCAACCGGCAGCAACTGAACGAGCGGCGGGCCGACGGCCAGAATCGCCAGCAATAGCAACGGAATCGACCACACGTCGAGCCGCTGCCCGGCGAGCTGGCCGAGGCCCAACCCGGCCGCCAGCCGAACGCCACCGACGAGACCGAGCCGCGGCGCGGTCGCCGCACCGGTTGCCGAGATGTGCCGTACGACGGGAATCAGCATCAGCGCGCCGAGGGCGGCCAACGGCGCGATGCCGAGGAACACCCAGCGCCAACCGACCCAGTCGGTGACCGCACCCGCGGCCGCCGGGCCGACCAGCGCCGGCACCACCCACGCGCCGGCCAGCGCAGCGAAGACGCGCGGCCGGCGTTCCTGGTCGAACGCGCGCGCGACGATTACGTACACGGCGACGATCACGCTGCCGCCGCCTAATCCCTGCAACGCGCGGCCGAGGGTGAACACCGCCATGTTCGGCGCCAGCCCGGCGGTGAGCAGGCCGACCCCGAACAGCGCGAGCCCACCGACTAGCGAGCCGCGCGGCCCGTGCCGGTCGGTGCGCGCGCCCGCGTCGACCATGCCGACTACGTCGGCGAGCAGGTACGCCGTGAACGACCAGCCGTACCAGTGCAGGCCGTGCAGGTGGCGGACGACGGTCGGCATCGCGGTCGCCACGGCCATCGCCTCGACCGCGACGACTGTGATGACGAGGACGAGTCCGGCGAGGGTCAGCCGCGGCGACGGCACGGCACGCACACGTCATTGTCGCGCGGGGTGTCAGCTCAGCGGGCAGGCCTCGTGTTGCGCCGGCCCGAACGCGGTCCGCCGGACGATGTCGCCCGGTTGGATCCACGTCAAGCAGCGCGGGCAAACCGACTCTTCGTCGAGGGTCAGGTCGTTGGCGGCGTAGTCGTGGCCGTACGGCGCGGCTGGCGCGTGCGTCGTCAGTACGAGCACGCCCCAGCGGTCCAGCCAGCCGGCCGGGTTTGCGGATAACCGCATGAATCGGATGGTCTCGCCGTTCGCTCCTGCCGAGGTGGCTGGGCGGTCACAGGTCGGTCACCGTTCGATCACGGCCGATCCCTCCTAGGCTGGTCACTCCCATGCTCACCGCCACTGGTCTGGAGCTGCGCGCCGGCGCCCGCCTCCTCCTCGACGCCGCCACCTTCCGAGTCGCGGCGGGCGACCGCGTCGGCTTGGTCGGCCGCAACGGCGCCGGTAAGACGACGCTGTGCAAGGTCCTCGCCGGTGAGGGCCTGCCCGCGGCCGGCGCCGTCGAGCGCACCGCCTCGGTCGGTTACCTGCCGCAAGACCCCCGTACCGGCGACCTCGACACGATCGCCCGCGACCGGGTGCTGTCGGCCCGCGGCATCGACGAACTCATCCGCGGCATGGAGAAGGCGCAGATCGAGCTGGCCGAGCGGCCGCACGACGACGCGCTCATCCGCCGCTACGGCCGGCTCGAAGAGCGGTTCACCGCGCTCGGCGGTTACGCCGCGGAGGCCGAGGCGGAGCGCATCTGCTCGAACCTCGGCCTGCCCGAGCGCGTCCTCGATCAGCCGCTCGGCACGCTGTCTGGTGGGCAACGGCGCCGGGTCGAGCTCGCCCGCATCCTGTTCTCGGACGCGAGCACGTTGCTGCTGGACGAGCCGACGAACCACCTCGACGCCGACTCCATCACCTGGCTGCGCGACTACCTGCGCGGGTACGCCGGTGGCCTCATCGTCATCAGCCACGACGTCGACCTGCTCGAACACGTCGTGAACAAGGTGTTCCATCTCGATGCCAACCGCGCCGTGCTCGACCTGTACAACGTCGGCTGGAAGGCCTACCTGCAACAGCGCGAGGTCGACGAGCGGCGCCGGCACCGCGAGCGCGCGAACGCGGAGAAGAAGGCGGCCGCGCTGATGATGCAGGCCGACAAGATGCGGGCCAAGGCGACGAAGGCGGTCGCCGCGCAGAACATGGCGAAGCGCGCCGAGCGACTGCTGGCGGGCGTCGAAACCGAGCGGCAGGGCGACAAGGTCGCGCGGATCCGCTTCCCCGACCCGGCGCCGTGCGGCAAGGTGCCGCTCACGGCCGAAGGCTTGTCGAAGTGTTACGGCTCGCTGGAGGTATTTACCGACGTCGACCTCGCGGTCGACCGTGGCAGCCGGGTCGTCGTACTCGGCCTGAACGGTGCCGGCAAGACCACGCTGTTACGGATCCTCGCCGGGGTCGAACGGGCGGACACCGGTGACGTGTTGCCCGGCCACGGCCTGCGGCTCGGCTACTACGCGCAGGAACACGAGACCCTCGATCCCGACGCGAGCGTGCTCACCAACCTGGCCGCGGTCGCGCCGCACCTGCCCGAGGTCGAGCAGCGCAAGGTGCTCGGTTCGTTCCTGTTCTCCGGCGACGTCGTCAACCAGCCGGCCGGCACGCTGTCCGGTGGCGAGAAGACCCGGCTCGCGCTGGCCCGGCTGGTCGTGTCC
>JAVEEG010000003.1 GCA_030840585.1 Frankiaceae bacterium
GCCTCGGCACCCGGCAGGTGGGACTGGCCGCGTTCGCGCACGTCCGCAACCGCCTTGTCGAACAGCGTCGAGCCGGTGCGCAACGTCGTAAGGAAGGCTTCTTCTTCTTGTGCCGCAACGGCTTCGATGCGCACCTGGTCGCTGCGCAACTCCGGATACGACTCGCCCATCGCGGCGCAGGTCGTCGAGACAAGCTCGGTCAGCGCGGCCCGATCCGAACCCAGCAGCCGTAGGTTGCGGACGACGCGGCGCAGCATCCGGCGCAGGACATAGCCACGGCCTTCGTTGCCGGGCACGACACCGTCGGCGATCAGCATCGTCGTCGTCCGGGTGTGATCCGCGACGACGCGCAGCCGTACGTCGGACTTCTCGTCAACGCCGTAGCGCGCGCCGGTGATCTCGCTGGCGCGGTCGATCAGCGGGCGGAGCAGATCGGTCTCGAAGACGTTGTCGACACCCTGCAGCAGCACGGCCATGCGTTCGAGGCCCATGCCGGTGTCGATGTTCTTCGCCGGCAGATCTCCGGCGATGTCGAAGTCGACCTTGCTGCGAACCTCGGCGAGGTCGTCCTGCATGAACACGAGGTTCCAGACTTCGAGGTAGCGCTCCTCATCGGCGACCGGACCGCCGTCGCGGCCGTGCTCGGGGCCGCGGTCGAAGTAGATCTCCGAACACGGACCGCCCGGGCCGGGCACGCCCATGTTCCAGTAGTTGTCCTCCAGGCCACGGCGTTGCACGCGCTCCGGCGGCAGCCCGACGACGCGAGTCCAGATGTCGAACGCCTCGTCGTCGTCGTGGTAGACGGTCGCCCACAACCGCTCGGCGTCGAAGTCGTAACCGCCGCCGTCGACCGGCGACGTCAATAACTCCCACGCGAGCGGGATCGCGCCTTCTTTGAAGTAGTCGCCGAAGGAGAAGTTGCCGTTCATCTGGAAGAACGACAGGTGCCGGGTCGTCGTACCGACGATGTCGATGTCGACCGTGCGGACGACCTTCTGCACACTCGCCGCGCGCGGGTACGGCGCCGGCGCCTGGCCGAGGAAGTACGGCTTGAACGGCACCATGCCGGCGTTGACCAGCAGCAATGTCGGGTCGTCGGCGATCAGCGACGCCGACGGCACGACGGTGTGCCCACGTTGTTCGAAGAAGCGCAGGAAGCGCGACCTGATGTCTGCCGATCTCATCGAACTGACCTGATCCCCGTGGTTGATGTGCGTGTGTCCTCGTCGTCGTCGCGGTCGAGGCCGAGCGCGTCCCGCAGCTCGACTTCGCGCGCGGCCGCGAGCGCCTGGACCTCGGCCCACCACAGCGCGACCCGCTCACCGGCGCCACCGAGCTGGCCGGCCATGCCTTCCGGCGTCCAGCGGTTCAGCGCCGCGGACGCCCGCCGTACGACGAGAACACCGGCGGTCGCGCCGAGCGCGACGTAGAACAACCGCCTCATGCTTGAGCGCCCTTCGAGGCCTTCGAGCCGCGGCGCTGCGTCTTCATCTCCCGCTTGACCCGCTTGCGCACCTCGTCCTCGCGCCGGTCGCTGAGCGCGCGGCGGACGCCGTAGGAGAACGCGGCGACCTTGATCACCGGCGAGCCGAGGGTCGCGGCGAAGACCGCGGTGAGGGCGGAGACGTTGGCGGACGCGGTCTGCACGTTGGCGGTGATCGCGTCGACTCGTTCGAGCTCGGCGTTGATGTGCACGACGGAGTTGGTCACCTCGCCGAGCAACGGCACGGTCTGGTCGGTGACTCCGGCGACCAGCTTGCCGGCCTCGCCGACGACCTTGCCCAGCTTCACCAGCACGTAGCCGATGAACAGGACGAGCACGCCCCAGAAGACTGCGACGATAAGACCGGCGACCTCGCCGCCGGACAAGCCGCTCGCCAACGTCCTCATGAGTCGTTCCGCTCCCTCTGCTCGGTCTCCGCACCCCGTACGGCGCCGCGCAGCGCGGCCAGCCGGGCCGCGATGGTCCGCTCGGCACCCCGGTCCGCGGGGTGGTAGTAGTCCCGGCCGGCGACGGCGTCCGGCGGGTACTGCTGCTGGACCACACCGTCCGGGAAGTCATGAGGGTATCGGTAGCCCTTGCCGTGCTGTAACCGCTTTGCACCTGGGTAGTGGGCGTCGCGCAGGTGCGCGGGAACCGGACCGACCAGACCGGCCCGTACGTCGTCGGTCGCGGCGTCGATCGCGCGGATCACCGCGTTGCTCTTCGGCGCCAGCGCGAGGTAGATCGTCGCTTCGGCGAGGTTGAGCCGGCCCTCGGGCAGCCCGACCAGCTGGACCGCCTGCGCCGCGGCGACCGCGACCGCCATCGCGTTTGGATCGGCCAGCCCGACGTCCTCACTGGCGAGAATCACCAGGCGGCGGGCGATGAAGCGAGGGTCCTCACCGGCCTCGATCATCCGGGCGAGGTAGTGCAGCGACGCGTCGACGTCACAGCCGCGGATGCTCTTGATGAACGCGCTCGTGACGTCGTAGTGCTGGTCGCCCTCGCGGTCGTAGCGCACCGCGGCGCGGTCGATCGACTGTTCCAGCGTGGCCAGGTCGATGGCGCTCCGGTCGGTGGCGTCGGCGGCGCCGGCCGCGGCTTCCAGCGCGGTCAGCGCGCGCCGGGCGTCACCGCCGGCGACCCGGAGCAAATGATCCAGCGCGTCGTCGTCAAGGGTGAGCCGGCCACCGAGCCCGCGCTCGTCGGCCAGCGCGCGCACCACCAGCAGCCGGATGTCGTCGTCGTCCAGCGGCTCCAACGTCAGCAGCAGCGAGCGGGACAGCAGCGGCGAGATCACCGAGAAGAAAGGGTTCTCCGTCGTCGCGCCGACGAACGTCACCAACCCGGATTCGACCCCGGGCAGCAGCGCGTCCTGCTGCGACTTGGTGAACCGGTGCACCTCGTCGACGAACAGCACGGTGCGCTCGCCATTCATGCCGAGCCGGTCCTTCGCCGCGTCGACCGCCGCGCGGACGTCCTTGACCCCGGCCGTGACCGCGGACAGCTCGACGAACAGCCGCCCGGCCGCGAGCAGCCGGGCGATCGTGGTCTTGCCGCTGCCCGGCGGCCCCCACAGCAGCACGCTCGTCGTACCGCCGCCCTCGACCAGCCGGCGCAGCGGCGAGCCCGGGCCGAGCAGGTGCGCCTGCCCGACGACCTCATCGAGCGTGGCCGGCCGGAGCCGGGCCGCCAGGGGCGCGACAGCCCGCGCGGCCTCGGCCGCGGCCGCCGCGAACAGATCGCCGGACACCGCCCGCGAGCCTATGCCGCACCCCCCTCGGCCCCGTCGAGTGAGACGTTGTCGGGCCTTTTCCGGGCCGAAACGCCCGACAACGTCTCACTCAACCGGCGGGGTGCACAGGAGGAATTACGCGGCGCGCGCCGAAGCGTGGACGCGAGTCAATCCCCGGAGGGAACTTCCGTGAAGCGTTCTGTCGTCCTCGCCACGACCGCCGTCACCGGCCTCGGCGCCATCGCCCTGGCTTTCACGCCGGCCACCGGTGCCACGGTGAAGCCTGGCGCGATCAAGTTCGGCGTGCCGCGGATCGTCGACCCGATCCACCTGTACGGCGAGCCCGACATCAAGGTCGCGCCGAACGGCACCGTCTACGTCTCGGGCCCGCAGGGCACCGGCGTGCAGCGGTCGATCTGGAACGCGTCGTACGACAACGGCGACTCCTACCGCCTGGTCCAGGACAACAAGACCGGCACCGCCTACCCCTCCGCGCTGATCCCGACCAAGTCCACGATGGGCCCCGGCGGCGGTGACACCGAGATCGCGGTCGACCGGCACAGCAACGTCTACTACGCCGACCTCTACGCGCTGGCCTGCTTCACCACCGCCTACTCGCGCGACAACGGCAAGACCGTCTCCTCGACCCCGCTCGGCTGCGACGCGCCCGGCGCCGACCGGCAGTGGTTCGGCATCTACGACCCGGCGCCGGCCGATCACACGATCTCGCCGTACAAGGGCCCCAAGCCGCTCGTCTACTTGAAGTACAGCGACGAGGGCGCGAGCAGCGGCTCGCGGGTCGACTACACCGACGGCAGCGACCCCGGCAACTGGCACACCAACGACAAAGCGACGCAGATCGCGCCCGGCGGCGGCTACAGCCCGACCGACGCGCCGGTCGCGGTCGACCAGCACACCGGCGACCTGCTCTCCGTCGTGATGCACGGCGGCGGCATGGCGCTCGCGATCGGCGAGCCGGCCAAGGACGGTTCGGCCCACCTGAACATGCGCTACGAATCGATCGCGCCGTCGACGCTCGGTGGCGACCCCAACACGCTGTTCCCCGGCTTCGCCGAGGACACCTCGCGCAACCTCTACGTCGTGTGGGTCGGTGGCCGCGACTACCAGGTCTACTACTCCTACGCGAAGCCGCTCGCGAACGGCCGCGACTGGGGCGCCTGGAGCGCGCCGATCAAGATCAACCGGCCGCCGGCCGCGGTCAACCTGATGCCTTGGGTTGCCGCCGGGCGCAACGGCATCATCGACGTCGTCTGGTACGGCACCGACATGTCGCTCGCGCAGCTCGGCAGCGACGGTCCGTCGGCGCAGAAGAACGAGTCGTGGTGGACCTGGTTCGCGCAGATCGACCGCGCCAACACCAGCAAGCCGCACATCGTGCAGTCGCCGGCCAGCCAGCACCCGATGCACTACAACGACATCTGCATGATGGGCACCGGCTGCATCACCGCGACCGGTAACCGCAACATCGCCGACTTCTTCGAGGTCACGATCGACAACCAGGGCCGCGCGCGGATTGTCTACACCGACACCTCGAACGGCCTCTCGTCGGTGCTCGGCAACGTCGAGGCGGCCGACCACTCC
>JAVEEG010000339.1 GCA_030840585.1 Frankiaceae bacterium
CGTCCAGCGCGGCGCCCCGCCCGCCCTGGTGAGGATCGAGGCGATCCGGGCATGGGCGTACTGCACGTAGTAGACGGGGTTCTCGCTGGACTGCTCGCGCGCGAGGTCGAGGTCGAGGTCGACCGTCGTGTCGTGCGAGCGCTGGAGCATGAAGAAGCGCGCGGCGTCGACGCCGATGAGCGCGATGAGGTCGTCCAGCGTGACGAAGTCGCCGCGGCGCTTGGACATCGCCGCCCGCTCGCCGCGCTCGATGAGGTTGACGAACTGCATGATGATCAGCTCCAGCGCGCCCTCGTCGCGGTGCAGCGCCGCGAACGCGGCGTGCATCCGTCCCGTGTAGCCGTGGTGGTCGGCGCCCCAGACGTCGATGAGGCGCTCGAAGCCGCGCTCGAGCTTGTCGAGGTGGTAGGCGATGTCCGACGCGAAGTACGTGTGCTCCCCCGTCGAGCGCTCCAGGACGCGGTCCTTGTCGTCGCCGTGCGCGGTCGTGCGCAGCCACAGCGCGCCCTCGCTGCGGTACGTCTCGCCGAGCGCCTCGAGCTCGGCGAAGGCGTGGGCGACCTTCGTCGGCTCGCCGTCGTGCAGCGTGCGCTCGGAGAACCAGACGTCGAACTCCACGCGCATCGTCTGCATCGACCGGCGGATGCCCTCCAGCAGCAGGACGACGCCGCGCTCGGCGACGACCTGCACGTCGTCGGTCGCCGCGTTGGGGATCCGCTCCGCGAGCTCGAGGACGTAGTCGCCCTCGTAGCCCTTCTCGGGGACGGCCTCGCCACGGGCGCGCGCCTGGATCGACGCCCCGAGCCGCCAGACCTGGCTGCCGAAGTCGTTGATGTAGTACTCCCGCGTGACCTCGTGGCCGCCGAACTCCAGCAGGCGCGCGAGGGCGTCGCCGTAGGCCGCGTGGCGCCCGCCGGCGGCGGTCATCGGGCCGGTCGGGTTCGCCGAGACGAACTCGACGTTCACCCGCTCGGCCGGCGCGGCGAAGCCGGCGCCGAACGCGCTCCCGGCCGCCAGCACGTGCGCGAGCGCGCCGACGCACCAGCGGTCGGTGAGAAAGAGGTTCAGGAAGCCGGGGCCGGCGATCTCGACGCGATCGAGGTCCTCGCCGAGCCGCGTCTCGAGCTCGGTCGCCAGCAGCGCCGCGACGTCGCGCGGCGGCTTGCCGGCGGCGGGCGCGAGGAGCATCGCCGCGTTCGTCGCGTAGTCGCCGAAGCCGGCCTTCTTCGGGCGCTCGAGGCCGGGGCGCGCGCGCGGCCGGCCGTTGCCGGGAGCGACGGCGCCCGAGGCGGCCGCGACGGCCGCGCGGAGATCTGCGAGTGGACCAGGCACCCGTCCAGACTAAACCGGCTTGCAGGTGGGGCGATGTCTCAGAACGCGGGGAGCTCGAGCACGCCGCCGTCGCGGTCGCCGTGGCGATGCCGCCGCCGTCGGCGTGCCTGCTCAGGCGGGGGCGCGCGTCGCGGTCTCGAACAGCGCCTCGAGGCGGTCGAGCGTGTTCGGCGTCCCGAGCGCCATGACGACGTCGCCCTCGCCGAACGTCGTGTCGGCCGCGGGCATCGGCTGGAAGGAGCCGTCGGCGTGGCGGACGCCCACGATGAACGCGCCGCCGCGCACCTCGCCGACCGTGCGCCCGATGCCGGTGGCGCCGGCCCTGACCTCGATCTCCTCCATGCGGTACTCGAGGTTGACCTGCAGCGTCCCGCTGACCTGCGGGTGCAGCGCCAGGCGCGCCATCTCCGTGCCGCTGGACTTGTAGGGCGAGATGACGCGGTCGGCGCCCGCGCGCTTGAGCTTCTTCTCGGAGTCCTCGGCGGCGGCGCGGGCGATGATCGCGAGGTCGGCGCGCAGCTCGCGCGCGGTGAGCGTCGCGAAGATGTTCTCGGCGTCGGAGTCCATGCACGCGATGAGCGCGCGGGCGCGCTCGATGCCCGCCGCGCGCAGGAGCTCGTCGTCGGACGGCGGGCCCTCGAGGAAGCGCACGCCGACGGCCGAGGTGAGCTCGCGGCTCTCCGGGTTGGAGTCCACGACGACGTAGGACGCGCCGGCCACGTGTAGGTCGCGGGCGACCTGGCGCCCCACGCGCCCGAAGCCACAGATGATGTAGTGGTTGGAGAGCGAGTCGATCTCCTTCTGCGTGCGGCGCTCGGCGAGGATCTCCCCGAGATGGCCGGCGACGAAGAACTCGGCGACGGTGACGAGCGCGTAGAAGAGCGTACCGACGCCGAAGACGATGAGCAGGACCTTCACGACCTCGGCCGCGGTGCTCGTCGGCGACGGGATCGAGCCGACGGTCGCGACGGTGTCCAGCGCGAGGACGAAGCTGTCCCAGGGTCCGCGGTCGGTCGTCAGGACGAAGCCGACGGTGCCCGTCGCGAGCAGCCCGGCGATCATGAGCCCGAGCTGCCCGAGGCGCCGCGTGAAGGCGACGAGGTCCGTCGTCATGCGCGCATCATCCCGCCGCGATCACCATCGACCATCAGTAGTGGTACGGCTCGCCGGCGAGGATCTTGTGGCCGCGATAGAGCTGCTCGAGCAGCACGACGCGTGCGAGCTGATGCGGGAGCGTCAGCGGACCGAGCGAGAAGCGGTGGTCGACGTCGTCGAGCTGGAGGCCGAGCGGCCCGCCGACGACGAAGCACACGTCGCGCCCGCCCTGGCGGCGGTCCTCGAGGAAGCGGCTGAAGGCGATCGAGTCCAGCTGGTCGCCCGCGCGGTCCAGCAGCGACACGAACGCGCGGTCGGGAATGCGCCCCGTGAGCTGCTCCTCCTGGCGGACCTCGATCGACTCGACCCGCGCGTGGCGCGCGAGGAGCTTGAGGTAGTGCTGGACGTCGTCGGCGTAGGGCGGACGCAGCCGCCCGACGGCGAGGACGATGATGCGCACCGCTGCGATACTAGTTTGGCGATGG
>JAVEEG010000040.1 GCA_030840585.1 Frankiaceae bacterium
TCAGCGACCAAGAAGTCCATGCCGCCAGCCTACGGGACCGCTGCTTAAGAGGTCCGGCGCTTCAATCCGCGTTCTCCAGCCGCCGCTTCACCTCGTCGATCGGCGGCACCGGCGACGGGTCGATGCCCTGCAGGATCGCGAGGTAGACGGTCGCGAAGTCGGTGAGGCAGACCAGCGACGCCAGCCGCTCGACCGGCGACGTGCCCTCGGCCCGGATGACGGTCGTCGGGATCGAACGCGACCCCGCGACGTCCTCGCTGATCCGCGCCCGCAACGTCGATGCTTCGTTGTCGTCGTCCCGCAGCAGTACCAGCCGCAGTCGCGTCTCGGCCGCCTCGTCGTCGACCCGGTCGCGGAAGAAGTCGTCGTCCGATCCACCACCGCCACGGCCAACGCCAGCCGAACCAGCACCGAACGCACCATCGAACGTCACGACCTGGTTGTGGTGCGCCTCCGACAGGACACCGGGTACGGCGGGGTACTTCGCGTTCTCGGCGAACTGGCAGACCATCCGCAGCGCCGCGACGCCGCCGATCTGACCGGTGCCCCACACCATCGGCAAGCTGCCGGCAAGTTCCACCGCGAGCACCTTGGCGGGATTCACGAACGCCTCGCGGTCCGGCCGGCAGGTCTCCGCGACCGCCTCCAGCCGTTGCGCGGCCGCTTCCAGCGCCTCGTCGTTGCGGCCCAGATCGAGCAGTCCGAGGCGGGCGCCGAGCACCAGCAACGGCGTCGCGAGCCCCCACAACGTCGCGCGCGGCCCGACCTGCGTGACGACCGGAGCGAACGCGCCGCGGGCCTGCTCGCAGCGACGAGCCAACGGCGAACCCGCGGCGGCGATCCCAAGCAAGGTCGCGCCGCGCCGTACCGCTTCGTCCGCGGCGGACAGCGTCTCGTCCGTCGTACCCGAGCAACTGACCGCTACGACGAGGTCCGCCGCGCCGGCCCAGCCGGGCAGCCCCGGCCCGCGATGCACGACGATCGGCACCGGGCACGTGAGCCCGGCGACCGAGGCGAACACATCGCCGGCGATGCCCGAGCCGCCCATCCCGGCTACGACGATGGCGCGCGGCCGGCCCTGCGCGGCGACATCCGCGAAACCCGCGTCGTACGCCGCGGTCAATCCCATGCGAACCTGCGCGGCCGACGTCGCGACCGCACGCAACATGCCCTGCGGGTCGGTCGCCGCGATCGCGGCCGCGTCGTCGAGCCGGGCCTCGTCGACGTCGACGGTCACGAGCTCGGTTCGCCTTCCGGCGGCCGCCGCGCCTCGTCGACGAGCAGCACCGGGATGTCATCGCGGACCGGGTACGCGTAGCCGCACGACGTGCACACGAGCTCGGCCGCCTCGTCGTCCGCGCGCAGTTCGGCGCGACAGTTCGGGCAGGCCAGGATGTCGAGCAAGGCGGGGTCGAGGTTCACGTTGCGCGAGCCTAGCTAGCCGCGCTAGCCGCGCAGCAGCCCGAGGACCTCGTCGCGGATCGCGCTCATCGTCGCCTCGTCGGCGGCCTCCACGTTCAGCCGCAGCAACGGCTCAGTGTTCGACGCGCGCAGGTTGAACCACGAGCCATCCGGCAGCGCCACGGTGAGCCCGTCAAGATGGTCGATCGTGACGCCGGCGCGCCCGCCGTACGACGCTTGGACCGCCGCAACCGTCGCCGCCTGGTCGTCGACTCTGGTGTTGATCTCGCCGGATGCGACGTAGCGGGTGAACTCCGCGAGCAACCCGGACAGCGGCCGGTCCTGGGTGCCGAGAGCGGCGAGTGCGTGCAGCGCGGCGAGCATGCCCGAGTCCGCGCGCCAGAAGTCGCGGAAGTAGAAGTGACCGGAGTGCTCGCCGCCGAAGATGGCGTTGGTCTCGGCCATCGTCGCCTTGATGAACGAGTGACCGACCCGCGTTCGCAGCGCCGTACCGCCGTGTTCGGCGACGATCTCCGGTACGCCGTGCGACGTGATCAGGTTGTAGATGATGGTCGAGCCTGGCTCCTTCGCCAGCTCGCGGGTCGCGATCAGCGCGGTGAGGACCGACGGCGATACGACATCGCCCTTCTCGTCGACGACGAAGCAGCGATCCGCGTCGCCGTCGAACGCAAGGCCAATGTCCGCACCGGTTTCCCGCACCTTCGCCTGCAGGTCGCGCAGGTTCTCCGGCTCGATCGGATTCGCCTCGTGGTTGGGAAACGACCCGTCGAGCTCGAAGTACATCGGCGCGAGGTCAACCGGCAGCCGCTCGAACACGACGGGGACGGTGAGCCCGCCCATGCCGTTGCCCGCATCGACGACGACCGACAGCTTTCGAATGTCGGTGACACCCGGGACCAGCGACACGATGTATTCGGCGTACTCGGTCAGCAGGTCGCGCTGCGAAATGGTGCCGGTCGGACCGTCGTACGGCGGGATGCCTTGCTCCACGAGGGCGCGGATGTCGGCGAGCCCGGTGTCCTGGCCGACCGGGGCGGCGCCGGCGCGGCACAGCTTGATGCCGTTGTACTTCGCCGGGTTGTGGCTCGCGGTGAACATCGCGCCCGGGACGCCGAGCGAACCGGACGCGTAATAGAGCAGGTCGGTGGAGCCGAGGCCGGCTTCGACGACGTCGGCGCCCTGCGCGGTCGCACCCTCGGCGAAGGCGCGGGCGAGGCCGGGTGAGGAGTCGCGCATGTCGTGCGCGGTGACGATCTGGTCGGCGCCGACGACGCGGACGAACGCGGCACCGATGTCGCGGGCGAGTGCCTCGTCGAGTTCGTCCGGGACGATGCCCCGGATGTCGTACGCCTTGACGATTCTCGCGAGGTCGGGCACGCACCCGACCCTATGAGGTCAGACCTTGGTCTTCGTCGCCCGGGCGATGACGTCAGCGAACTGCAGCTCGTCGCCCTCGTGGGTCCACGTGCGGTGCTCGCACTCATGGCAGGACGAGAAGCGCACCGGCGTGCCGTCGGTGAGGGTCATCGCGAGCGCGGTGACCCGGTTGCTGCCGCAGGACGGGCAGCAGCCGGAGTGGCTGGCACCGGCCTGGGTGAGCGAGCTCGGTGCGGAGGAGCGCTGGGCGGGGATGGAGGTCATTTGAAGTACTCCCGAGTGGGCGGCGGGGACTTCACGGTCTTCGGCGGAAGCCGCCGAAAGCTTGAGCGTCGGGCGATTCCGGGGCAAATCGGACGGTCCAGAGCCGGTCCGAGTTACCGAGGATGCGCGAGGTGCCCAACCGGGCGGTTAGGCACGGGTAGCAGCCAACGAGCGGTCCGCCTCGCGCCACTCGCCTTCAAAGGGCAGCGCGTTCGGCACTAGGCGCCCGGACGGTTGACGAGGGGTGGGGAGCTCCAAACGACGCCGGTGAGGCGGCTCAGCGAGCTAGAGCCATCGGAGGCTCGAACTCGTCCGCCAACGCGGAAAGCTGGTGAACTCGCTCCTTCAATTTCCGAATAGCCACCCGCACGCTCTCAGGGTGGTCGTCCATATCGAAGTCTTCGTAATCAACGATGCCCACGTTCGGCGTCGCTAAGGCGAGACGACCCCACCCCTCGAAATCCATGGCTCTGAAGACTTCGTCGAAGTCTTCGTGAGCAGCCTCAAGTCGCTTGATCTGCCCCTCTGTGATGTACGCGTAGAACCACAGGGACAAGGGTTCGTCCGCGCCATCAAGACACCAGAAGAGATAGCGACGATCACCCTGCTCGATGACGCCAATCAGCGGAATGTCGTAGTAGCGGTACTCCGCAATAACCGCAGAGTCTAGCGTCGGCTTCCACGGTGGACGACCTTCCTGCATCGACACCGTATCCACCATTTAGATCACACCTTCCATGCAGCAAGAGTGCAGCAGTTCCGCCACGGTGTCATCCCATTCGCCCGCGTCCCAGAACACAGAGACGTGCAAAAGGCTTCCACCGTGCCTTGGAGTGTGATCGACACGGAATCCCACAGACCTGAGGCTACCCGCCTTTACATAACGAACCGCGTCATATCCGGGACGCATCCGCGTGAGCGTTCCGTACGCAATCTTCCGTGCTTCGGCGGGACCAAACTTTCCCAGAATGAACGACAGGTCGCGCTCGGGAGGCTCCTTGTGAGCGCGTAGATGACAGGGGAACCGAAACTCGCCGCCCTCCAGGCGCTTCCCAAGCTGGCTCAACCACGCTGCGTCTGGGATCTTCTTGGGCGTATTGCAGCTCACAACGGCGAACCGTACCCTCGCTTGTCCCTATTCCTACCTACTTGCCGCCAGCCCGGCGAGGCACGGCCACTCAAGGCCCGTTCCCGCAAACCACGCCGGCAGACACAAAGCCCCGCCAGTGCGGACGCGTGTGCGGACGGCGGGGAGGATTGCTTTCACTATCGACAGGCCCGTGGCCGACGTCAAACCGCCGTCCAACAGCGCCGGGATCAGCCGTCGTTGCGCAGGACCCGCAGGTGGCCGCGCCGACCGGTGCCGCCGGCCGACGGGGCCGGCGGGGGCATCGCGGCCGGGCGCGCCGCCTCCCGTACCGCGTTCGCCAGCGCCTCGAGGTCGTCACTGTTCGGCGTCAACGCGGCGCCGTCGATCTCCAGCCGCACGACCTCCCAGCCGCGCGGCGCGGTCAGGTTCGCGGCGTGCTGCTCGCACAGGTCGTAGGAGTGCGGTTCGGCGTACGTGGCGAGCGGGCCGACCACGGCGGTGCTGTCGGCGTAGACGTAGGTGAGGGTGGCCACGGCCGTGCGCCCGCAGGCGGTGCGCGAGCAGCGGCGCAGTGGGCTCACGGGCCGGACCGTACCCGGCCGGAGGTCGCGAGGCCACTCTCCGCGCCGTGTCGCCGCCGCCCAACGTCGCGGGCCGCCCGAACATTAGGCTCCCAGCGTGACTTCGCGCGGGCCGTCGCGACGCCGTGATCGCCGCGGCCGGGGGGCGCGCGGGCCGCTCGCCCCGGCGCACGTGCCGCTCGTCGAGTCGCCCACCGAACGCTTCGACAATCTCGTCCTCGACGCCGTCGAGCACGTCGAGGAGCGCTGGCTGGACCAGCTGCGGTCGCTGGAGTTCGCGGTCGAGGAGGTCCCGCCGCCGGAGCCGCCGCCGATGGTCGACGACGAGATCGCGTCGGCCGGCGTACCGCTCGCCCGGCTGCTCCCCGCCAGCGGTACGACGCCGGCCCGCATCGTCATCTACCGCCGCCCGCTGGAACTGCGCGCGATCGACCGGGAAGACCTCGAAGATCTGGTGCACGACATCGTGGTCGAGGAGGTCGCGCACTTCCTCGGCTTGTCGCCTGAGGTCGTCGACCCGGAAGGCTTCGGCCCGGACGAGGATTAGCGAGACCTAGGCGCGGGTCGCGGCGCGCGGGTCCTCGACGACCGCCGGCAGCGGGATGGGCTCGGGCAGCACCAGCGGTACTTCGCTGGTGAGCAACGGCCCGTGCAAGCCCTTCGCGTGCAACACCCGCGCGGCGTACACCGGCTCCTTGCCCAGCGGCACCAGCGCGAGCGCGCCGAGACTGTGCACGTGCAACAGGGTCCGCGGATCGACCTGCAGGACCCGCCCGGCGGGCACCGTGACCACGGCGGACCCGCCAGCCGCGGCGGCGATCCGCACCCGCACCGATGACCGCGGCGCGGCCAGCAGCAGGTACGCGTCCTCGTCGAACGGCGGGGTGTTCGCAGCCAGCCCGGCCGGGCCGGTCATCGGCGCACTCGCCGGCAGCCACGCCGAGTCGTCGTACTGCGCCCGCACGTGCGCGGTCAGCCGGGCCTCGGCGATCACCGGCAGGTCGCTGGTGCCCACGACGGCGGCCGGCTCCGTACCCAGAGCCGCGGACAGGTCCACGTCGGCGGAATGACCGGCGGGTACGACGACCGACTGGTGCCCGGCGGGGGCGAAGTTGCCGGTCCGGGTCAGCAAGCGCAGGCTCACGGTCGCGTCCCGGTTGCCCGGGTTGACCAGTTGCAGGTGCCGGAAGCCGTCGCCCGCAGGCAGCCCGGCGACGACGAAGTCCGAGGCAGGCGGGGCGGTCGGCGGCAACCAGTCGGCGCCGCCCGGCAGGATGCCGTGGATTCGCCGCTGGGTCAGCGCGGCGACCAGGCTGCCACTCAGCGCGTGCACGTGGATGGCGACGTCGCGCGCGTTCGGCGCGAAGTTAGCCACCTTCAGCCCCATCACCACGTGCGGCGGCAGGGTCAGCGTGTCGAGGCCGGCCAGCCGGACCGCGCCGGTCGCGCTCCACGCGGTCACGGCGACGTTGGCCAGCGTGTCGGTCGGGTTCGCGAGCAGGACGGCGGCGTCGAACCCGACCTCGCCGTCGGTGCCGGCGAACCACCAGTCCGTGGCCGGCGGAAGGCAGGCCGAGTCGGTCGCCGCCCGGCCCAGACCCTGCGACTGCAGGCCGACCTGGTCGGCGGCGATGTGGGCCGCCCCCGGTCCGCGCGCCACGATCGCGACGGCGCCGTACGGCGTGCTCTTCTGCACGGTCGCGACCGGCCGCGGGCTGAGCAGGAACGATTTCAGCAACGAGGACGGCGGCGGCTTCGACTTCGCGCTGCGCTGGACGATGCTCGGCATCGGTACGGCGAGGACCGACACCTGGCTCCGCCCGCCCGGGAGCGCCGCGCCGAGATCGGCGACCGACATCGTGGTCACCAGGCCCGCCGCCGTACCAGTCACCGAGGGGCAGACCAACGTGACGTTGTCGACCGGTGCGCTGCTCGCCTGCGGGGCGACGGCATGCCCGGCCTCCGGCTGGACCATCGCGGCGCCCACGCCGATCCCGGCCAGCGCGGCGGCGCAGGCGACCGGGGCGATCAGCGCGCGGGCGGTCATGGCCCTGCTCCGGTGCCGACGACGCTGACGTTGCTCGGCGCAACCGGCTCGGATGCGACCGGCGGCTCCGGCTCGTCGGGCCCGTCCGGCTCGGCGCCGGATCGGCTCAGCCGCCGGGCCGGGATGCATAGCAGCAGCGCGAGCCCGAGCAGCGCGAGCTCGAGGATCATCCAACCGCCGCGGCTCGCGCCGATGCGGTCCACGACCAGGTGGCCGCCGCTCGCGGGCAGGGTCCAGGCTTGGGCCCAGCCATAGGCATGCGTCGCCGGTAGCGGGTGCCCGTCGAGCGTCGCCCGCCACTTCGGCGAGTACGGCTCGGCCAGCACCAGCAGCCGCCCGTCCGGCCCGGCCGGCACGTCGGCGCGGGCATGACCGCTCGCCGCCGGCAGCAGCGTGGTCGCGGCCTTCGACTCGAGGATCGACAACTCCCCGGCCGGCGCGGTCGTGCGGTAGACGACCGTCGCGGTCGCGGGCACCCGGGCGAGGCCGGGTACCCCCGCGATGCGTGCCAGCGCGCCACCCGCGTCGGCCGGTACGACGACCAGCGTGATGCCGAACTGGGCGATCTGACCCGCGGCGCCGGGCCGGCCCGCGGCGAGATTCCGTACCGCGGCGGCGAGCGCGCGGTCGCCGGCGGTCGGCGACTCCGGCCGGGCCGCGACGTCCGCGTCGCCGAGCACCGGCCCGCGCGCGCCGCGCAGCACGGCGTAGTGCACCGCGTCGGAGTCGGCCCGCAACGACAGCACCCGCGGGGTCGTCGGCGCCTCCGCCGCGGCGACCGCGAACACCGGAAGCACGCTGGAGTTGCCGGACCGGACCGTCCCGTCGGCGGCGACGTCCGCGCGAGCGAGCCAATGCCCGCCGACGATGACCACGGCCACAACCATCGCGACGGCGAGCACCGCGGCGGCCGGCTGCCGCCAGCCGAACGCCGAGACCCGCAGCGCCTCCGGCGTCTCGGCGATCCCGACCGCCACCGCGACCAGCAGGCCGAGCCCGGCGGCGAGCAGCAGGCCGCCGGCCCAGTAGCGCGAGCCCGGCGCGCCCGGCGCGACCCCGGTCGCCCGGGTGACCGCGACCGCGCCGGCCAGCGCGAGCACCGCCGTCACCACCGCGATCCGGATGGCCGGCGCGCGCCGTACGTACGCCGTTGCCACCACCGCGGCGAGCAGCAGCGGCGCCCAGGCCCACCACGGCGGCTGGCCGGGACCGCCGGGATGCAGCAGCAACAGGTGCGAGTACGGCACCGGCAGCCGCGACTGCAACGGCTCGGGCAAGCCGAGCCCGCGGACCAGTGCCCGCGGGTGGGTGACGGCGTACGGCGTCCACGGCAATGCCAGCAGCGGAGCGATCGCGGCCGTGCCGAGCGCGGCGACCATCCGGCCCGCGCGCCCGGCCGCCGGTGCCGGCCAGGCGGCGAGCAACAGTGCGACCAGCGCGACCACCCACAACAGCGGGACCAGCGCGGTGACAAGGGCGAGCAGCAGGCCGGCCCCGGCGGCGCGGTGCCAGCCGGTGCGGCGCGGGTCGGAACGGACCGCGGCGACGCAGGCCCGGGCGGTCAGCGGCAGCAGGATCGCCGCGGCGGTCACGTCGATGCGGCCCTGCACGGCCGCGCCGGTGATCGGCGGCAGCAACGCGTACCCGATCGCGACCGGAACCCGGATCGCCGTACGGCGGGTGAGCGCGCCGCTCGCGAGGTACGCGGACACCCCGGCGAGCGGCACCGCGCCGATGATCAGCAGGTCGACCGCCAGCCACACCTTGCCCAGCAGCAGCGTCGAGAACAGCGCGAGCACGGCGAGTGCCGGCGGCGCGGTTGTGGTCGAGCCGAGACCGACCGGATGCCAGCTCTGCGCGTAGGTGCGCCAGAGGTCGCTCGCGCCGTCCGGGGCGGGCAGCAGCCGGCCGCCGTGCAGCGCGCCGCCGAGCAGGCTCCGGTCGACGATCAGCGCGGCGACCGTCAGGCCGAGCGCGAGCAAGACGCCGGGGCGGCGGACGAACCGGTTGAGTACGCCGAGGTCGTCGACGTCGAAGGACTCCGCCTCTTCCGCGACCGGGCCGGTCTCGACCGGTGCCCGGCGGCGGCGGCGATGCTCGGCCGCGGCCCGGCCACCCACCGCCGTCGCGGCCGCGTCGCCGAAGTGCTTCCAGCGCAGGCTGGCGGGCGCGAGCAGCGGGCGGATCTCGCGGTGCGAGCGGGTGCGGGTACGGCGCCGGGCTCGCCCGGACCGCACCAGGCCGGGCCGGGTCAGCAGCATCCGCAGCCCGGTGACCTCGTCGGTCGCCCGGCCGGGTCGCCGGAGCAACAGCAGTTCGAGCACGGCCCGCAGCAGCGACTCGATCACGAACCGGACCGCGTAGAGCGGCGCGAGAACCGTCGCGGTGTTCATCAACACGACCCGCATGCCGTGCGCGCGGGCGGTGGCGCCGGTTCGGCCGGCGAGGGCGTCGGGCCGGCGGCGGCCGGTCGCGAGCGCGGCGGCGTGCCGGACGACCGCATCGGTCGCGACGACGACCCGGCCGCCCTCGGCGTTGACCCGCCAGCCGAAGTCGATGTCGTCGCCGTAGAAGGGGAGCTGGTCGTCCAGCCCGCCGAGCCGATCCCAGGCGTCGCGACGGACCAGCATGCCGGCGGTACCTACGGCGAGCACGTCGCCGCGCGAGTCGTGCTGGCCCTGGTCGACCTCGCGGGGTTCGAGCATGGTCTCCCGGCGGCCGGAGCCGTCGGTGGTCAGGCCGACCTCGATGAGCCGGCGCCGGTCCCAGCTGAGCACCTTCGGTCCGGCAACGCTCACCGACGGGGCGGCGTCGACCCGTTCCAGCAGCCGCTCCAGCGCCTCGGGATCCGGCGCGCAGTCGTCGTGCAGGACCCAGACCCACTCCGTCGCGCCGGTGTCGATCCCCGGCGGCGGCGGCGCGCCAGTGAACGCGTCGAGACCGGCTTGGATCGCGGCGCCGAGGCCGGTGGAGGCCGGACGGGGGATGACCGCGGACTCGCCAAGCGCTTCGGCCAGGATGGCCGGAGAGGCATCGGTGCTGCCGGTGTCGACGGCGACGACCCGCTGCGGCGGGCGGGTCTGGGCCGCGAGCGCGGCAAGAGTGTCGGGAAGCCAGGTCGCCCCGTCGTGGCTGACGAGGACGACGGTGACCGCGTGGCTCGACAAGGCGAGGCGGGGGGTCTTAGGCGAGGTCTTGGCAGGCATAGGTCTGAGGACGGACCGGGCAAGACTACGGCACTTACGGGTTCCTGCGGCGGACGCGCTGGCGGTGGATCAGCCCGCGCGGCGCTTGAGCCGGCGGCGCTCCCGCTCCGACAGCCCGCCCCAGATGCCGAACCGCTCGTCGTGGCCGAGGGCGTACTCCAGGCAGTCGTCCCGGACGTGGCACCGGCCGCAGACCCGCTTCGCTTCTCGGGTCGACCCACCCTTCTCCGGAAAGAAGGCCTCCGGGTCGGTCTGGGCGCACAGCGCCTCTTCCTGCCAGGGCAGGGTCTCCGGGGTGTCCTCGTCGAGCAGGAAGCTCACTTCGGTCACGGCGTCTCCTCGCCTGCGGGCACCTCGCCGACGGTCGTCCGGCGTTCGTGCCCGCCGGCCGTCTTGGTGGTGCGGCGTGCGCTGGCCGTCACGGTCGTGCGGCGCAGGGGGAAGGACACGGATGAAATTACACGCGCGTCGTACCGGTCCCGTCAAGGGGGTCGGTGGTATTGGGTCCCCAAAGACACACGCAGGCGCGCAGAAACCGGGCGTTATCGGCCGTCCGAGCGCCTGATTAAGCCTCCGGCGTACCGGAGTCGGGCGGTTGCGGGAGTGGTTGGGTCTCCGTGGCCGCAGGCTCTGGTGTGGGGGGCGGCGTTGCCTTCTTGGCCCGGGTCGCCTTCTTGACCGGCGCTTTGGCTTCGGCGGGGGCGGGCTCGGCCAAGGGTGTGCGCTCGCGGTCGTCATGACCGCCGCTTACGTCCACACTTGGCGGGGGCGCGGCCTTCTTCGCCGGCGCCTTCTTGGCTGCGGCCGCCTTCGGCGCCACGCTGGTCTTCTTGGCTGGCGCCGCCTTCTTCGCGACGCTTGTCTTCTTGGCGGGGGCGGCCTTCTTGGCGGGGGCGGCTTTCTTCGCGGCCGGGGCCGTCTTCTTGACCAGTGGCGGGAATGGCTCGGCCGGCTCCACCGGCGCGGTCAGCGCGGCCAGCGGCTCCGGCACCTCCGGCAGCGCCACCGCTGCCTCGCCGGCCTTGGTCCGGCGGAACCGCTCGGCGTCGCGGGCGTCCCGGCGCCGGTCCAGCGACTCGCCGACCTTCGTGGCCAGCCCACGGCGTTCCTTAGCCGACAGCCCGGAGGCGAACTCGTCGAGCACCTCGTGCAGCACCCGGTCCCGCTCCTGCTCCAGCAGGTAGTCGCGCTGCCCGAGGTAGGCGACCAGCGCCTCCCCCGCGGCCGCGAGCCGGGCGGTCGCGCCGGCCACGTGACCGTTGACCTCACCGACCGCCCCCGTGCTCTGCTCGACCGAGCGCCGGAGCTCGGCCACCGTGCCGGACACCGACCCGCGGAACTCCGCCACCGCCGCCTCGGCCGCCTTGCGGGCGAGCTCGATCGCCGCGTCGGTACGGCGATCCCACTCGGCCCGCAGCCCACTGACCACCTCGTCGAGACCCGCCACGGTCTGGTCGAGCGCGGCCAACCGAGCTGCCGCTTCCTCGCTGTTCCGGCTGGCCGCGACGACACCCGAGCGCATCTCGTCGAGGCTGGTCCGCGTCGTAGCTCCGGTCTCCTCGACCCGGTCGAGTACGTCGGACCGCAACGACCGCACGACCTCGTCGAACGCGCCGCGCTGCTCGTCCACCGACCCGGTGATCGACTCCTGCGCCCGCGAGACCGTCGCCGCGATCCGGTCGCGTACCTCTTCGAGCGCGTCGGCCAGGTCCTCGCGCAACGACCCGACCTCGGTCTCGATCAGCTGCCGGCTGTGCGCGTTCGCCCGGTCGAGGCTGTCGAGGGTCGTCGACAGCTCCTCGACCAACCCGGACCGCGCCTCTTCCAGGCCACCGTTCAGCGCCGCCTGGATGTCTTCGAGCCGCCCGTCTGTCGACTCCTGGAACGCCTCGACGAACCCGCGCAGGTCGGCGACGCCGGCCGAGGACGAGTCGCGGATGATGGCCAGCCGCTCCTCGATGCCGGCCCGCAGGTCGCCCACCACGGCATCGACGTGACCGTGCTCCTCCTCGCGCGCGCTGCGGACCGCGTCGTGCAGCGAGTCACCGAGCGAGCCGAGGCTGCGCTGCACCGCGTCGGCGAGATCGCCGAGCGCAGCCCGGATGTCCGACGCCCACTGCTCCTGCCCGGCCGCCTGCTCGGCGAAGGTCGTGTTGGCAAGCTCGTCGAGCCGGTGCGAGACCGCGGCGATCCGTTCGTTCGACGACGACGCGGAGTCCCGGGTCACGGCCTCCAGTCGCTCCGCCAAGCCGTCGAGGGTGTCCTCGATCGCGGCCAGCCGCGCCTCGACCGCGGACCGCACCTCGCTCCACGAGCTCTCGGCCGCGCGGTTCGACGCGGACGCTTGGCTGAGTCCGGCGGAGAGGGTACGGCGGAGATCCGCGGCCGAGCTGTCCAGCCGGTTCGCGAGCGACTCCTCCAGCCGGGTGAGGGCCTGCTGGGTCGCGTTCGCGCCGCCGGGCATCGCGTCGAGAGCGGTGCGCAGGTCGGGTAGTGCCGACCGCAGGTCGGCCATGACCGCGGCGACGTCGTCAACCCGCTCGGCCAGCTGCTCCTGCTTGCGGCCGAGCTCCTCAGTCTCCGCCCGGGCCGAGGTCAGCGCGCCGGTCAGCTTGCCGGTGCTGCCGTCGACACTCGCCTTGACCGCCGCCAGGTCGGCCCGCAACGTGCCGAGCTCGGCTCGCAGCCCGCCGAGGTCGGCGCGCAGCCCGGTCATCGCGGCCGCGAGCACCGGCCCCTCGGGCGGCTGCGGTTCGTCCGCGGCCGCCTGCGCAGCTAGTTGCTCGATCCGGCGGAGCAACGCCCCGGCGTTCGCCTCGGTCTCCACGGTCGCTCCCTTGGCTGAGTCGTCGCGCGGAAACCTTACGCCGCGCGGACCCGCTTACGCGGGAACCGCGTACGTCGTCGTCCGCTGGCGCGCCGGTCGACCGGCCGATGCCGCGATCGCGACCAGTTCGGCAACCTCGCGCCGTGAACCGTGGGCGCTGCCGGCCATCCGGCTGATGGTCTCTTCCATCAACGTGCCGCCGAGGTCGTTCACCCCGCCGCGCAGCATGGTCACGCAGGCCTCGGTGCCCAGCTTCACCCAGCTGCACTGGATGTTGTCGATCCGGCCGTGCAACAGGATCCGCGCCATCGCGTGCACCGCGCGGTTTTCCAGCAACGTCGGGCCGGGGCGGGCGAGCCCGGCGAGATACAGCGGCGCGTTCAGGTGCACGAACGGCAACGGCACGAACTCGGTGAACCCGCCGGTCTCGTCCTGCAACCGGCCGAGCAATTTCAGATGCGCGACCCAGTGCGCCGGAGAATCGACGTGGCCGTACATCATCGTCGACGTCGTCGGGATGCCGAGCCGGTGCGCGGTGGTGACGACCTCGATCCACGTCGCTGCCGGCAGCTTGCCCTTCGTCAGGATCCAGCGCACGTCGTCGTCGAGGATCTCGGCCGCGGTTCCGGGCAACGAGTCGACGCCGGATTCCTTCGCCCGCACCAACCAGTCGGCGATCGACAGGCCGGTGCGCGCGGCCCCGTTGACGACCTCCATCGGGCTGAACGCGTGCACGTGCAATTGCGGTTGGCGCCGCTTCACTTCGGCCGCGAAGTCGAAGTACGCCGACCCGGGCAGGTCGGGGTGGATGCCGCCCTGCATGCACACCTCGGTCGCGCCGATCGCCGCGGCCTCGTCCGCGCGGACACCGACCTGCTCGACCGACAACGTGTACGCGTCGGCATCGGTACGGCGCTGCGCGAACGCGCAGAACCGGCAGCCGGTGTAACAGACGTTGGTGAAGTTGATGTTGCGGTTGACCACGAACGTCACGTCGTCGCCGACAGCGTCGCGGCGGAGATCGTCGGCGAGAGCGGCGAGCGCGTCGATCTCGGCGCCCGGTGACGCGTCGAACAACAGCAATGCATCGGCGTCGGACAGCGTCGCCGGCGCGGCTTCGGCATGGCGCAGCGCGGTCGCGAACGACGGCCGGATCCGATCACTTGGCTGCCGCGGCTGGGCAACTGTTTGCTTGACCGAGAGCGAGTCCCAGTCGCCGTACGCGGTGTCGAAGTCCGAACGTCGGTCGCCGAAGCGGCCGGCGACGTCGATGTCGCTATGCAGGTCGATCCGGCCGCTGTCGGCCCAACCGCCATCGGGCTCCTGCCACGGCAGCCCGGCCGGCAACGCATCGGTGCGGGCGAGGCCGCGGCCGTCGGCGAGGGCGGCGACGTGCGGCCGCAGCCGCGGGTCCAGCCACGGCTCGCCGAGGTACGGGGGGTGCGCGGTCAGCCGCTCGGTCAGGACGAAGCCCGCGTCGGATGTCACTCGCGCCAGATCGTCGAGGTGCGGCCATGGTCGTTCCGGGTTGACGTGATCCGGGGTGAGCGGCGAGACGCCACCCCAGTCGTCGGCACCGGCCGCGAGCAGCCGCGCGCACTCATCGAGGTTGACGAGGTTCGGCGGAGCCTGCACCCGTACCGCCGGCCCGACCAGAATCCGAGTAACCGCGATCGTTGCGACGTAGTCGTCGAGGTCGCAGTCCGGGCTGGCCTGCATCGCCGTCTCCGGCTTGGCCCGGAAGTTCTGCACGATGACTTCCTGCAGGTGCCGGTGCTGCCGGGACAGCGCGCGCAATGCGAACACCGACTCGATCCGGTCGGCGTACGACTCACCGATGCCGACGAGGATGCCGGTGGTGAACGGGATCGCGGAACGGCCGGCGTCCTCGATGCAACGCAACCGCACCGCCGGCACCTTGTCCGGGCTGCCGCGATGCGCCGCGATGTCTCCGGTCGTCTCGAGCATGAGGCCCATCGACGGCGCGACCGGCTTGAGCCGTTGCAACTCTTCCCACGACATGACGCCGGGATTGAGATGCGGCAGCAGCCCGGTCTCTTCGAGCACTCGGATCGCCATCGCGCGGACGTAGTCGAGCGTCGTCGTGTACCCGGCTTCGGCCAGCCACTGCGCGGCCTGGGGCCAGCGCAACTCCGGCCGGTCGCCGAGGGTGAACAGCGCCTCCTTGCAGCCGAGCACCGCGCCGCGCCGAGCGATGTCGAGCACCTCGGCTTCGGAGAGGTACGGCGCCGGCAGCCGGCCCGGCGTGGTCGCGAACGTGCAGTAGTGGCAGCGGTCGCGGCACAACCGGGTCAGCGGGATGAACACCTTGCGGCTGTAAGTGATCGTGCCCGGCCGGCCAGCGTCGGCGAGGCCTTTGTCGCGGGTGCGCGCGGCGATCCCGCACAACTCGTCGAGGGCATCGCCGCGGGCCGAGAGCAGCGTCTCGGCTTCGCCGGCGTCGAGGCTCTTGCCCGCGGATGCTCTCGCGAGAGCACGGCGTAGCCCGTTGGAGTTCGCCGCGGCCATGGTCCTGACCTTACGAGGCCCTGACACACTGCCGCCCATGCGGATCACGGTGCTGGCCGGCGGCATCGGCGCCGCCCGCTTCCTCACCGGACTTCGCACCCTCGGCCACAACATCACCGTGATCGGCAACAACGGCGACGACGTGACGATGTACGGGCTGCGGATCTGCCCCGACCTCGACACGGTGATGTACACGCTCGGCGGCGGGATCTCGGCCGAACGCGGGTGGGGGCGCGAGGACGAGACGTTCCGGGTGCGCGACGACATCGGCGCCTACGTCGCGGCGAGCGGGACCGACGACCTGCCGTCGTGGTTCGGTCTCGGCGACCTCGACCTCGCCACCCATCTCGTCCGTGCGCACTGGCTGGCCGAAGGCTTGCCGCTGTCGACGGTGACCGCGCGGTTGTGCGCGCGGTGGGAGACCGGCGTGCGGTTGATGCCGTCGACCGACGATCCCGTCGAGACCCACGTGACGCTGGCTGACGGCGAACGGGTGCATTTCCAGGAGTGGTGGGTGCGGCTGCACGCCTCGGTACCGGCGAACGCGATCGAGCTGTTCGGCGCAGCCGATGCACAGCCCGCGCCCGGCGTGGTCGACGCGATCGCCGACGCCGACGTCGTACTGCTGCCGCCCAGCAATCCAGTCGTCAGCGTCGGCACAATCCTTGCCATTAAAGGGATTCGCGAGGCAGTCGTCGCAACAGCAGCGCCGGTCGTCGGGGTGTCACCGATCATCGGCGGCGCGCCGGTGCGCGGCATGGCCGACGCCTGCCTGGCCGCGATTGGTGTCGAGACGTCGGCGTACGCCGTCGCCCGCCACTACGGCGACCTGCTCGACGGCTGGCTGGTCGACGAGAGTGACAAGGCCGACGCGGATCGGCTCGCCGGCGACGGCCTCGCCGCGCGCGCCGTACCGCTCTGGATGAGCGACATCGACGCGACCGCACGGATCGCGGATGCCGCGCTGACCCTCGCCGCGGACGTCCGGAAGTGATCCGCATCTGGGGTGTCGGTGGCATCCCGCAGATCACCGCCGGCGACGACCTCGCCCGCATCATCGCGACCGCCGAACCGAGTCTCGCCGACGGCGACATCGTTGTCGTCACCAGCAAAATCGTCAGCAAGAGCGAGGGCCGGCTGGTCGACGGCGACACCCGCGACGCCGCGATCGACGCCGAGACCGTGCGGGTCGTTGCCCAGCGCGGCGGTACCCGGATCGTCGAGACCCGGCACGGCCTGATCCTCGCCGCGGCCGGTGTCGACGCGAGCAACGTGCCGGCCGGCAAGGTCGCGCTGCTGCCGGCCGATCCGGACGGGTCCGCAGCCTCGCTGCGGGCCGGCCTGCGCGCCGGTCTCGGGGTCGACGTCGGCGTACTGATCACCGACACGATGGGTCGGCCGTGGCGCAACGGTCTCGTCGACGTCGCGATCGGCGCCGCCGGGGTGGCGGTGCTCGACGACCACCGCGGCCGCACCGACGAGTACGGCCACACGTTGGAGATGACCGTGACCGCGCTCGCGGACGAGATCGCGGCGGCGGCCGAGCTGGTCAAGGGCAAGCTCGACGGCGTGCCGGTCGCGGTCGTCCGCGGTCTCGGCCACCTCGTCGGCGACCTCGCTGGGCAGGCGAGCGACCTGATCCGCAAGGCCGACGAGGACCTGTTCCGCTGGGGTTCGCGCGAGGCGGTGCTGGCCGCACTCGACGCGCGCGGCCCGGACACCGACGGCGTCGTACTCGTCCCGGTGGCGGGCGCTGGCAACGCGGTCGAACGCGTCCTGGCCTGCGCGCCGGACGGCGACCCGATCCGGTTGGTGGCTGCGGGCGCGGCTCTCGAACGGCTGGCGCTGCGGCTCGCGGCCGACGGCATCGGCACCGAGGTCGCCGCGCCTGCCGACGGCGACGCGGAAGCTCCGGCCGGGCTCGTCGTGGTCGCCCGCCTGCTGATCAAGCCGGAGCAGTGAGCCCGCCCACCCCGTTGACTGTGACGTTCGAGGCGTTATGCGCCGCTGATAACGCCTCAATCGTCTCAGTCGACGAGGGTTGCGGCGAGCCCGGCTAGATCGCGCGGATGTCGCCGACCGGCATTCGCGGGCCGAACCTCGGCTTGCGCGCCGCGGATAGTTCGACCAGCCGGACCGCACGCTGCCGGTGCCCCGGATAGACGGCGAGCACGTCCATCATCTCGTCGTCGTCGATCGGCCGGCCGAGCAACGCCCAGCCCACCAGCGCGGGGATGTGGTAGTCGCCGTACGACACCTCGTCGGGGTCGCCCCAGGCGCGCTGGGCCACCTCGGCGGCGGTCCACCGGCCGATGCCCGGCAGCGATCGGAGCCGCCGCAGCCGCTCCTCGCGGTCGAGGCCGATGCACTCGTCCAGCCGGTGCGCGACCACAGCGGCGCGCAGCACGGTGCGGGCCCGGCCGGGGTCGACGTTCGCGCGATGCCACTCCCACGACGGGATCCGCCGCCACACCTCGGCCGGCGGGAACACCCGCATCCCGTCCGGCGCCGGGCCGGGTGCGGGTTCGCCGTACCGGCGGAGCAGGTGGCGCCACGACCGGCGCGCCTCCTTGCCGGTGACCCGCTGTTCGAGGATCGCGGGGACCAGCAATTCGAAGACGAGTGGCAGCCGGCAGAGCCGCAGGTGCGGCAGCCGCCGCCACGTCTCGGCGACCAGATCGTGCACCGGCGCGAAGCCGGTGACGTCGTCGGCGGCGCCGAGCAGGTCCGGCACCCGGTCGACCATCCACTGGGCGCCCGGTCCCCACGCGCGCGCCGACACGTCGAGGCCACGGCTGCTGAGCCGGAGGGTGGCGGCGCCGTCGGGGGTGCGCGCGGTCCGCCAGAGCGCGCCGTCGGGACCCACCTGCTGGGTGGGATCTCCCGGGCCGCGCTGCAGGCCGCCGAGGGTCAGACCGAGAGAGACGGGCGCCGGTGCGGACCACTTCGTCGCCGCCTCGGTCGCGCTCATCCCCACGATTGTGGCCGGTCGACCTAGACTCGTCGCGCTGACATCCCTGATCAGGAGACGAGCGGTGCCCAACAACTCGAACCGTCGCGACGATGCCCGACGCGCGAACAAAGACCGTCGCGCGCGTCTCGACGAGATGCGCCGCCAGCAACGAGCCGTGGAGCGCCGCAAGAACTTCATCACCTTCGGCTCCGCGATCGTCGTCGCGCTGGCGCTGGTCGGCACCGCCGTCGGCCTCGCGTTCCAGAAGTCGCAGGAGAACGACGCGAAGAAGCACCGGGTCGAAAACCAGCTCAAGGCCGAGAAGAAGGAAGGCCACCAGAGCAAGCCGACCAAGGCGGAGACCAAGAACGGCTGCCTCGGCGTGCACACCGATCCGCTGTCGCCACCGGCCAAGCACCTGCCGAACCCGATCGACTACCTGAAGGAGAAGTTCGGCGACACCGGCGACGGCACGCCGCCGATCCCGCCGAGCGGTGGCCCGCACAACGCGGTGTCACTGGGCGACAAGGTTCGCTTCTACCCGCTCGAACAGAAGCCGCGGCCCGAGCGCGCGGTGCACAACCTCGAGCACGGGTACGTCGTCGCGTGGTACGACTCGAAGGTGCCGGCCGATCAGGTGCAGGTGCTCAAGGACATGGCCAACGATGCGTCGATGGAGCGGCTGCTCGTCGTCGGTTGGTGGCAGGGCGATCTGCCGTCGGGCAAGCACGTCGTGTTGACGTCGTGGAGCAAGACCGACCGCTGCGCCACCGTCAGCACCGACGTGACCCGCGACTTCTACACCGTGCACGTCAACGCGCCGCAAGCTCCGGAGCGCTTCTCGCCCGCGATCACCGGCGCGGACCAGGTGCCGGCCGGCACGCTGCCGCAGTCGAGCCCCGCGCCCATGACCAGCGGCAGCCCGCAGCCGACCGCGAGCAGCACGAAGAAGTAATCGCCGGTCAGGCGTCGGGCGAGAACCGGAGCGCTAGGTCCGGCAGGACGATGCCGGGCCAGACCCGGACACCGGCCTGCAGTTCGTTGCCGGCTCCGATCTGCGCGCCGTCGCCGATGACTGCATCGGTGACGACACAACCCACGCCGACCGTCGCGCCGGCACCGATGGCCGACCTGGTCACCACGGCGCCGGGACCGATGCAGGCACCGGCTTGCAGCACCGAACCGGCCACAACGGCCCCGGCCTCGACCCGTACGCCGGGACCGACCGCCGTACCGTCGATGACCGACGCGGACGGGTCGACGGCGGCGCTCGGATCGACCAGGCGATCGCCGGCGGTCGCGCGGACGACGTCGGCACTCGCCTGGACATAGGCCGCCGGTGTCCCGACGTCGATCCAGTACGCGTCGTCGACGACGCCGAGGACAAGCGCGCCGGACGCCAGCAGCGCCGGGAACGTCTCGCGTTCGACCGACACGACCGCGCCGGGCGGGATCGCGTCGATCACCGTCCGGTCGAGGACGTAGCAACCGGCGTTGATCTGCCGCGACACCGGCTCCGGCATCTTCTCGTGAAACGCCAGCACCCGGCCGTCGGCACCGGTCGGCACGCAGCCGTACGGCCGAGCGTCCTCGACCGTGACCAGATGCAGGGTGGCGACCGCGCCGGCCTCTTGATGCCGAGCGACCTGCGCACGCAGGTCGTGCCCGGACAGCACATCGCCGTTCTGTACGACGACCGCTCCGTCGCTGGGATCCAGCGCGGCGGCGGCGTTGCGGATCGCTCCCCCGGTGCCGAGCGGCGTCCCCTCGGTGACGTACGAGAGCCGCAGGCCGAGATCGGCGCCGGCGCCGAAGTGTGCCTCGAACACCTCGGCCCGGTAACTCGTGGCGAGGACGACGTGGTCGACGCCGATCGCGGCCAGCCGGGCCAGTTGATGAGTCACGAACGGCACCCCGGCGACTGGGAGCATCGGCTTCGGTGTGGTCAGCGTCAGCGGCCGCAGCCGGGTGCCTTGCCCACCGACAAGCAGGATCGCCTGCACCGGCGTACGGACCCCTCAGGCCTGCTGGGCGGCGCGCTGGTACGACGCCATGTGGGCCTCGGCACTCGCGGCCCAGGTGAACTCGCGCGCCCGCGCCATCGCGGCCTGGCCCAGTGACGCGCGCCGCGCGGCGTCGTCGAGCAGCGAGGTCAGCGCCGCGGCGATGTCCTCGGCCCCGGGCTCGGTGTAGGCGACCGCATCACCGCCGACCTCGGGCAGCGACAACCGGTGCGTCGTCAAGACCGCGGCACCGCAGGCCATCGCTTCGAGTACCGGCAGGCCGAAACCCTCGCCATGACTGGGAAAAGCGACCACCGTCGCGCCGCCGAGGTACGCCGGGAGATCGGCGAACCGCAGGTATCCGGGGCGCACCACCCGCAGGTGCGACGGCACCTCGGCAATGGCCGCGTCGACCTCGTCGTCCCAGCCGCTGCCGCCGGCCAGCACCAGCGCCGGCGGGTCGTCACGCCAGTGCACCGCCTGCACCCAGCCGCGGATCAGGTTGGGCACGTTCTTGCGCGGCTCCAGGACACCGAGGAACGCGAGGTACGAGCCGCGCAGGCCGAGCCGCGCGGCGACCCGCGCCTTCTCGGCGTCGGTCGGCACGTGGAAGACATCAGGGTCGACGCCGTGATACGCCACATCGAGGGTGGTCGGGTCGGCGTCGAGCACGCGAACCAGCTCGTCGCGGGTCGCCTTGCTCGGCACGATCACGCGGCTGGCCCGGCGCAGCGCCGTACGGGTCGCGGACCGGAAGAAAGTGCCCTTGACCGCGGTGTGCTGCTCGGGCTGGGTGAAGAACGTGACGTCGTGGATGGTCACCACGACCGGACGGCCGACCCGCAACGGCATCGTGTAGTGCGGCGAGTGCACGACCTCGGCGCCGAGTTGCTGGGCAACCAGCGGCAGGCCGGTCTGCTCCCAGGCCAACCGGGCCGGGCGGTGCGCGATCGCGGCCGGTCCGGGGACGACCTCGACGAGGTCGGACATCGAGCTGTAGCGCTCGGCATCGGCCCGTTGGCACACAACGGCAAGGTCTGCGCCCGCGCGAGCTAGCGCAGGGATGAGGCCGTCGACGTAACGCCCGACCCCGCCGCGGTCGGCGGGCACAGCCGTCGCGTCGACGAGCACACGGGGGGCCACGGTGCGGCTCCCTCCCGGTCTGCGTCGATCTGGTCTCGTCTGTCGGCTAGCAGCCTACGCCCGCGCGAGCCGCTCAGCCCGACGACCAGCCGACCACGTCGACGACGAGATGCAGCGCCCCGGACGAGCCGTTGTACACCGCCACCTGCCCGCCGCTGCCGCGCGGCACGAGCACCGTCGAACTCGCCGGGATGGCGCCGCGCAGGAACAGGTTGCCGGTGCCCGGCCGGGCCGCTCCCGCCGGCCACGCGAGCACCGATCCCTTTGCCGGCCCGCTACCGGTCAGCGTGATCAGCACGCTGTGCGCGGCGGCCGGAACCCCGGCGGTCGTCGGCATGTTCAGCGTCACCGTCGCCCCGGCCGCCACCGTCGTCGTGGTCAGCCGCCGCGGTGGGTTGACCAGGCTGGTCGACCCGGTCGGCGGCGACGCGCTCGCCGGCACGAACCAGCCGAGCAGGTCGGCGGTCACCGCCGTCGAGTACAGCGGCGACAGGCTGATCGCTCCGGTCGAGTCCAGTGGCACGACCGTCGTCACCGTGCGCGAACCGCCCGGACCGTAGAGGTCGTACGTCGTCTTCGCCGATCCCGACGGCCAGGCCCGCAGGTACGAACTGCCCGCCGGGTTGACGACGGTGAGCTGCACGACCGCGGCCGACGCTCCTGAGGGCACGCCGTCCCGCCCGACGACCGGGACATTCGCGGTCGCCTTCGCCGCGATCGTCGTACCGGCCCGGCCGCCGAACAACCGGAATGCGGGTACGGCGGTCAGCGCGCCGCCGGCCGTCGTGGCCGAGCTGTAGTAGCCCTCGACGACGACGAGAAGCCGGCTGATTCCAGGGCCGTTGAAGACGTCGACGAGACCCGTGCCGTCGACGTCGACGTAGACGGTGGTGTTCACCCGTTGCCCGGCCGCCCACGCCAGTTGCGGCGTCGGCGGTTTCTCGCCGAGATGCGAGTAGACGGTGAAGCTGCCGGCCTGCGTCGAGCTGAGGCTGACGATGTCGAGCACCACGGCGTTGACGCCGGTGCTCGGTACGCCACCGACGCCGGTCACCTTGACCGCGCGCGCCCGGCTGGGCCCGATGTTGTTGCCGTTGCTGTCGTAGACGACCGCGTGCGGGAGCGGGTGGTAAAGCAGCCGGGCGGACGGCGTCTGCGGCGGTGTGGTTGCCGCCGGACTCGCGCCCGCCGAGTTGTGCGCGACGATCGAGAACACGTACGTCGTGTCGTTGGTGAGACCGGTGATCGTCGCGCTGCGCGCACTCGGCGCGGTCGTGACGGTCGGGATCGCGGGGGTCGCGGTGATCGTGTAGCTGGTGATGCCGCCGCCGCCGTCACTCGCCGGCGCGGCCCAGTGCAACGTCACCTGCGCGTCGCCCGCGGTCGCGGTCACACTCTGCGGCGCGGTCGGCTTCGACACGACGACGGTGAACCACTCGCTCATCAGACCGAGCGCGGAACGGAACGACGTGCCGGTGGTGTCGACCGAACCGCGGCTGCCGGTGACGGTCAGCCCGTTGATCCGGCCGCCCCACTGCTCGCTGACCGTGCGCCCGTTCTGGTCGCTGCCCGAGAGTCGCTCGCGCGACGTGACCGTCAACGATCGGAAGGTGCCGATCGACGGGTACGCCGCCTGCAGCTGGGTCGCGGTGACGGTGTCGGTCCAGCTGTGGCTGTTCCAGCTCTCGGTCGGCTTGCCGTCCCACGCGTCCGGTCGGGCCGGGAGGTACGAGTGCCCGCCGCTGACCTCGAACCCGCCGTTCGACGCGGAGTACTGCGCGAAGATCGCGTGGCCCGTGGAGTCGACCATCACCTTGCCGGCGGTCGCGTCCACCGCCGCGTTGCTCGCCGATGTCTTCACGCCGGTGCTCGTCGTCCACGGGCAGTTGCTCGCGGCGGTCTGCTCCGCGGTGTAGCCGCCGTACGCCTGATCGAAGGTGTTGTCGATGATGGTCGCGAAGCTGTTGCGCGGGTTGTCGATCCGCCAGGCGGCGTAGCTGCGCGCGGCAACCGCTTGCGCCGCTAGTCCCTCGAGTTTCTTGCTGCCGTTGACGGTCGGCGTCCACGAGCACGGCATCTCCGACGGCACGACGCCGTAAAGGTAGTGCTCGAGGGTGACGAGGTTGACGCTCATCCCGCCGGTGCTGCTGACCTTGTCGAACTGCAACGAGTCGCGGTAGGCGACCCGCTG
>JAVEEG010000053.1 GCA_030840585.1 Frankiaceae bacterium
AGTTGACGTCGATGCGGTAGGCGAGTTCGCGTACCTGGGCGCGGATGCCCCGAGTCGTGTGCTTGATCGCGTACATGCCGCGCACGTGCAGCGGCCGGTCGGACAGCCAGCAGACCATCGCGTCGAGGTCTTGGGTGACTCGCGGTTGGTTGTGCACCCGGCAGATCATGTCGCCACGGGAGACGTCGATGTCGTCGGCCAAGCGGATGGTGACCGACATAGGTGCGAACGCTTCGGGCACCGGCCCGTCGGCGGTGTCGATGCCGGCGATGTGTGTCGTGAGACCGCTGGGTAGTACGACGACTTCGTCGCCGGCTTTGAGGACGCCGCCGGCGACGGTGCCGGCGTAACCGCGGTAGTCGTGCAGTTCCGGATCGGTCTGCGCCTGCGGGCGGATGACGTACTGCACCGGGAACCGCGCGTCGATCAGGTTGCGGTCGCTGGCGATGTGCACTTCTTCGAGGTGGTGCAGCAGCGACGTGCCGTCGTACCACGGCATGTTCGCGCTGCGGTGCACGATGTTGTCGCCGTGCAGCGCGCTGACCGGAACGAAGGTGAGGTCGGTGATGTCGAGTTTCGTCGCGAACTGCCGGAACTCCGACTTGATCCGCTCGAAGACGCTCTCGTCGTAGTCGACGAGGTCCATCTTGTTGACGCACAGCACGAGGTGCGGGACGCGCAGCAGGCTGGCGATGAAGGCGTGCCGGCGGGACTGCTCGACGAGGCCATTGCGCGCGTCGACGAGGATGAGCGCGAGGTTCGCGGTCGATGCGCCGGTAACCATGTTGCGGGTGTACTGGATGTGCCCCGGAGTGTCGGCGATGATGAACTTGCGCTTCGGGGTGGCGAAGTAGCGGTAGGCGACGTCGATCGTGATGCCCTGCTCGCGCTCGGCCCGCAGGCCGTCGGTCAGCAGCGCGAGGTTGGTCTGCTCGTCACCACGATCGCGCGACGTCCGCTCGATCGACTCGAGCTGGTCTTCGAAGATGCTCTTGGTGTCGTAGAGCAGCCGGCCGATCAGCGTCGACTTGCCGTCGTCGACACTGCCCGCGGTGGCGAATCGCAACAGCTCCATCAGCGCACCCCGCCCGCGTCGAGTGCGACGTTTGAGGCGTTATTCGGCGCCGATACCGCCTCAATCGTCACAGTGAACGGGGAGGCAAACTCTCGAAGGCACGTGAGCTGGCCCATCAGAAGTAGCCCTCGCGCTTGCGGTCTTCCATCGCGGCTTCGCTCAGCCGGTCGTCGGCCCGGGTCGCGCCGCGCTCGGTCAGCCGGGTCGCCGCGGTCTCCGCGATCACGTCGTCGTACGTCGCCGCGCTCGACTCGACCGCGCCGGTGACCGGGATGTCGCCGACGGTGCGATAACGCACCATGAGCGTCGCGATCTCCTCGCCCTCGCGCGGCTGGGTGAACTCGCTGATCGCGAGCCACATGTTGTCGCGCCGGAACACTTCTCGCGGGTGGGCGAAGTAGATCGATGGGAGTTCGATCTGCTCGGCGGCGAGGTACTGCCACACGTCGAGCTCGGTCCAGTTGGACAGCGGGAACACCCGGATGTGCTCGCCGCGGTGGTGCCGGCCGTTGTAGAGCGACCAGAGCTCGGGTCGCTGGTTTTTCGGATCCCACTGGCCGAACTCGTCGCGGAAGGAGAACACCCGCTCCTTAGCGCGGGCCTTCTCCTCGTCCCGGCGCGCGCCGCCGAACACCGCGTCGTACCCGCCGGCACTGATCGCGTCGAGCAGGGTGACCGTCTGCAGCGGATTGCGTACGCCGTCCGGGCGCTCGCGGACCCGGCCCTGCGCGATCGAGTCCTCGACACTGGCGACGATGAGCCGGATCCCCAGCCGCTCAACCGTTCGGTCGCGGAAGTCCAGCACCTCGGGGAAGTTGTGCCCGGTGTCGACATGCAGGACCGGGAACGGGACCCGCGCCGGCCAGAACGCCTTCGCCGCGATGTGCAGCATGACGACGGAGTCCTTGCCGCCGGAGAACAGCAGCACCGGACGCTCGAACTCCGCGGCGACCTCGCGGAAGATGTGGATCGCCTCGGCTTCGAGCGCCTGCAGGTGTGACAGTTCGTAGACGTGTGCGGTCATGGGACCAACCAGACTACGGATCGCCTGCGTCGGTTAGAAACTTCGGCCAACGCACGGCGGACCCCAAAGACCCCGGCCTGCTTCGCGCGCCTGGCGTTGCAGGTCGGCCAGCACGTCGGCGTGCTCGAGCTGCGGCGGGTACGGGTACGCCCGAGCGGCCCCGGAGGCGACCAGCACCGCTTCGAGGAACCGGCCGTCGGGCAGCCAGACATCCCAGAGCTGCCGGCCGTACCGATCGATCGTCCCGCCGCTCTCGTACGCCGCGCGCACCCACACGCCCGACGGCAGCAGATGCTTGGTGAAGCTGCTCGCCTGCGGGCCGTAACAGCGCACCGCCACGCCCGGCTTGACCGTCTCCGGGGTGTCCGCGCCGATGATGCGCACCCGCACCGGTGGGCCACGACCGTCGATGCGGGCGAGGAATGTGTCGCCGTCGACCACCCGCACCACGCGGGCGCGGAACGGTGCGGACGCCGGCACGACGGCCGGCACCGGGCCGACGTCGACGACAGCGGGCGCGGCGTCGCCGCGACGACCCGCGACGAAGAGCACGCCGACGATCGCCACGAGGGCGAAGAGGGCGGCGGCGAGTCGACGCATGTTCGCATCGTGCCCGCCGCCACCGTCATCGTCGTCGTCCGAAACGCAGGTTGTGGACGCCGCCGCAGCCTGTGAGTAACCCGGCCGTGCGGCGCCCGAGACCTAGAGCGCAATCGCCGCTTCGGTGACCGCGCCCTGGTCGGCCTGCACGGTGGTCTCGGCGACCGCGTCACCGGACGCGAGCGCGCGGACCGTCCACGAACCCGGCCGGGCGAAGAACCGGAACGCACCGGTCGCCGAGGTCACGACCTCGGCGGTGAACTCACCGGTCGAGTCGAGCAGCCGCACGTAGGCGCCGCCCTCCGGCTGGCCACCGCGAGTCACGGTGCCCTGGATGACCGTCTCTGCGGCCACGTCGATCCCCTCCAGTGACAGGTCTTGAGCGGGTGCTCCACACATGGCGACTCAGACGTCCTTCTCGATCGGGACGCCGACGAGCGATCCGTACTCGGTCCACGAACCGTCGTAGTTCTTCACGTTCGGCTGGTCGAGGATCTCGTGCAGCACGAACCACGTGTGCGCGCTGCGCTCGCCGATCCGGCAGTACGCGATCGTGTCCTTGCCGAAGTCGACGCCCTCGTCGCCGTACAGCTGACGCAGTTCGTCGTCGCTGCGGAACGTGCCGTCGTCGTTCGCGGCCTTGCTCCACGGGATGTTCTTCGCGGTCGGCACGTGGCCGGCGCGCTGCGACTGCTCCTGCGGCAGGTGCGCCGGCGCGAGCAACTTGCCGCTGAACTCATCTGGCGAGCGCACGTCGACGAGGTTCTTCACGCCGATCGACGCGACGACCTCGTCACGGAACGCGCGGATGTCGTTGTTCGGCTGCTTCGCGGTGTACGACGTCTGCGCCCGCTGCGGCACGTCCTCGACCAGCTCGCGGCTGTCGAGCTCCCACTTCTTCCGCCCGCCGTCGAGCAGCTTGACGTCGTCGTGCCCGTAGAGCTTGAAGTACCAGTACGCGTACGAGGCGAACCAGTTGTTGTTGCCGCCGTACAGCACGATCGTGTCGTCGTTCGAAATTCCCTTGTCGGACAACAACTTTTCGAACTGTCCCTGGTCGACGAAGTCGCGCTTGACCGGGTCCTGAAGATCCTTGCGCCAGTCGATCCGGACCGCGCCGCGGATGTGGTTCTTGTCGTACGCCGCGGTGTCTTCGTCGACCTCGACGAGCACGACCTTCGGGTCGTCCAGATGTGCCTCGACCCACTCGGCGTCGACGAGCACGTTGCTCCTAGGCATATGCCTTCTCCTTCTGCTTCTCGGGTTGCTGCTGGGCCATCGCTCGGGGGACCTGACATACGACGGGCCGCCCGAGCAACCGGGCCAGTCGAAGCTGCGCCTCACAGCCGAGGCAAAGGCCGAACACCGCGTTGAGCAGCGCCGCGAACAACGCCAACGCAGTCGCGACCACACCGAGGATCGCGATGCCGCCGAGGTAGCCCGCGGTGCCGGCGAGCGCGAAGGCGAGACCGACGCCTTGCGCGAACCGCGGCGGGCCTTCGGGTTCGACCATGTCCGGCGGCGCGAGCCGCGGCGCCACCAACCGCCGGTAGAGCAACCCGTACGGCGAGGCGTGCAGGCCCGCGATCGCGCCGACCGCGAACACGCCCGCCTGGACGGCGAGCAGCCAGCCGCTACCCGTCACCAGGACGGCGACGAGTACGGCGGAGGTGATGGCCGCGCTGACGCGCGGACCGCGAGGGTCGACGTAGGACACGGGGAAGTTCCTGACTAGGGCGAGGGGTGGTCGGCGAGCGACCGGACGGGCCAGGGGTCAGGACATTCGACACAGGCAGGTGGTCACGCGGCACAGATCGACCGCGCGCCGGCTCCACAGCGAGGCGCTCGCGGCGAGCGGGCCGTGGGTCCTGTGCATAACCGAGACCTTACGTATTGAATGCTTGCGCGCGCAAGTGAGGGTCGGACAAAGCGAGACCCCGGGAGCGTGGGGGGGTACGTCCCGGGGTCTCGCCGCTCAATGGCCGCTCGCACGGCCGTGATTCACAGTGTGGGCATCGCCTGTGTCGTAGTCGTCGCCGGGGTACCGACCTCGGCGGCCGCCGACCGGGTGGTGTCGCCGACCTCGCTGGCCGCGCCCTTGGCGGTGTCGGCGACCTCGCCGGCCGCCGACCGGGCGGTCTCGGCCGTCTGATCCACGGCCTGGCTTGCGGTCTCCTGCACCGACTGAACCGCCTCTTGCGCCGCGGGCTTGAGCTCCTCGGCGATCTGCTGGGCCGAGTCCTTCGCCGCCTCGATCACCGGCTGCACCAACTCACCAGCCCGGTCCTTCACCTGGCCCGCCATTCCCTGCTCCTTCGACGTCGTCGGGATCAGGGTCGCGGCGAGAAGCCCAGTGCCGAACGCGATGAGGCCAGCCGCGAGCGGGCTGCCCTGGGTCTGCGTGCGCGCCTTCGCCGGGGCCGCCGCGATGGCGTCACCCGCGGTGCTGGCCGCCGAGCCGGCCGCACCGACCGCAGAGCCGGCGGCGCCGACCGCCGCGCCCAACCCGTCACCGGTCGTGCCCGCGGCGGACGACAGCGAGTCGCCGGCGCCGGAGATGCTCCCCATCACGCGCTCCTTCACGCCGACCGCACCGGCGCGGACTGCACTGACCCGCCGCTTCGCGGCACTGGCGGGGTTGACCCGGTCAGCGAGGCTGTTGACGTCGGCGGCGAGTTCCGCCCGGGTTCGTTCGATGTCCGCCTTCAGCTGGTCGGGTGTCGCGCCCATTGGGCGTCCTCCTTCAGGGTTTGCACGGTGCGTTCGGGAGTGGGATTGACCCGGCGTAACTGGTCACGTCCGCGCACGGCGAGCACCGCCGCGACGACGCCCCAGACGGCGGTCATGATCAAGGCGGCCCAACCGAGTCCGATCTGGCTGCCGATACCGAAGACGATTGCGAGGGTGCCGAAGAGCACCACCATGTGGCCGGCGTACGCCGCACCGCCGAGCATCCCGGCAGCCTTGCCGGCCTTCGTCGCCTCTACCTTTATCTCGGCCTTCGCGAGTTCGAGTTCCTTGCGCATCAACGCCGAGAGATCGGCGGCGATCTCGCCCATCAACTCGCCGAGCGAAGCGCCCTCGGTGTTGGTGCCGAGTTTCCCGGCGGCCGGGGTAGTCGTCGGCCGGACCGTGTCGGTCGGGTAGGCCTCCGTGGTCACCAGCCACCTGCCGGAGTGCTGCCGTCGGTCGGCGGGAGAACCGGCGCCGGGTACGGCTCGATGGTCGGCGCACCGGAACTGCTGCTGCTGGCGCCGGCGCCGCCGACCAACGGCGGTCCGCTCGGGTAAACGCCCGGCAGCGAGTCGCCGCCGGCCGCGGTGGCGGGACCGCCGAGCTCCGTCGACGGAGTGTCGGGAGTGCTGGCCTTGCGCACTGCGTTCGCCAGCCGGCCGATCGCAAAACCGGCCAGCGCCGCGCCGAGCAGGAAGGTGCCCGGACGCCGCCGGCCGAGGTGCTGCAGGTCGCCGACGAGATCCCCCGGCTGCTTGCCGTCGAGGTACGACGCCACCGAGTGCGTCCGGCTCGCGGCCTCACTGACGAGCGAGTGCGCGGTGCTGCCGTGCTCGCCGGCGCCCGCCATCGTCTGAAGCTGCTCGGCTACCTGCCGCAAGTTGTCGGTGAGGCGCTGCGTCTGTTCGGTCGCCTGCGCATTGAGTTGCTCGGTCGCCTGGCCGACGAGGGCGCGGGTCTGGTCCACCGCCTCGCCGACGACCTGCGCGCCCTGCTCCTTTGCGGTGCTGGCGACCTGTACGGCTTGGTCCTTGGCCGTGCCGGCGAGCTCGACCGCTTGGTCTTTCGCGGTGCCGGCCACCTGAGCCGCCTGCTCCCGTGCGGCTTCGGTCCGCGGTGGCGAACCGGTCGCGCCGGGCGGCGAGACGGCCCCGGTCGTATGCGTCGTCATAGATCCTCCGGGAATCGACGTGGTGACCAGTCGATGCCCCGGCTGCATGACCGGTAGCCGATTCGGCCGCAACTGTGGCGGCACGGTGCGATGTGCCTCGCGCGGGTTTGGCCGGTCTCCTAGACGTTGGTCGCGACGAGGATGACGCCGTCGTACGTCTGCACGATCAGTTGGCGTAGATGCGAGTAAGGGATCGCGGTCGTGCCCTTGATGACCGCACGACCCGAATAGCTCGCGACCCACGAACTGGCGACTTCGCGGGCACCGGTGTCGGAGACGGCGATCAGTTCGCAATGCTGCTCGGCGGCGACGCCGGACAGCGACAACGCCATCGCCGTACCGTTCGACGCGGCCGCCATCTCGACGTGCATGTGCACCCGGCCCGCCGCGGCGTTCACCGTGTGCATACTCTGCGCGGTCGCCGACCGGTAGACCGCGACGCCGCCGATCGATCCGGCCACCAGCGCGACCGCGGCGGCGACCGCGAACAGCCGGCGCCGGACCACCGCCGTACGGCGTTCCCGGGTCGCGGCGGTGAGCAGCCGATCGAGCATCGCGTCGTCGACCGGCGGCGGTCCGCTGATCGCCTCGTCGACGGTGATCCGTGACATCAACCCGGGCAGCGGTGCGAGGTCGGCGACCTCGTCGCGGCAACGACGGCAGCCACTGAGATGAGTTTCAACCTCGGCGCGCTCGCGGGGGTCGAGCGCGCCGAGGAGGTAGGCGCCCAGCGCGACATGTTCGGCCGAGGTCACGAGGTCACCCCCCGCTCCTCCAAAGCGAGCTTCAACGCTCGCAACGCATAGAACGTACGGGACTTGACCGTACCGGCGGGGACACCGAGGACGGCCGCGGCTTCGGCGACGGAACGGCCGAGGTAGTAGGTCTCGACGAGCACCGCCCGGTGGTCGCTCGACAGCGATGCCATGGCATCGGCGACCAACCACGAGTCGAGTGCCTTCTCGATCTCGTCGGCAACCGCGACCAGCGCAAGGGGTTCGTCGCCGACTTCGGTTGGCCGGGCGCGGCGGGCGCGGTGCGCATCGACGGCGACATTGCGGGCGACGGTGAATAACCACGACCGGACCGGGCCACGCTCCGGGTCGAGTGCCTGCGGGTGCCGCCAGGCCCGCAGCAGCGTCTCTTGCACGATGTCTTCGGATCGGCCGCGGTCGCCACTGGTGAGGCGCAGCGCGTAGGAGAGCAGCGGCGCGGCGTGCTGGTCGTACAGCGCGCGCAACGCCGCATCCTCCGTCCCGCTGACGACCATCACCTCACTGTCCACGAAACTGTCCACGAACCGGTGCGACCTCGGGTTCACTCCGGCGGTCACCGAGGATGCAGAACAAGTCCTTGCGCGGTCGCGGTGACCTGAATGCCCTGTTTCGTCGCAGTCGCCGACCGCAAGTTGATCCCGAACGGCAAGCCGGCGAGCGGGATGGCGATCCTCACCGCATTGGCCGCCCGCAACGCCAACGAGTCCGACGTCACGTCGATGGTCGCGGTACCGCTGACCGACAAGGTCTGTCCGGACACCGTTATCGAACCGGTCACCCGCACCCGGTTATCACCATCGGGCGCGACGGTGACGCCCTTGGGGCCCAGGTAGGCGTTGATGTCGGCGTACGACAACAACACCCGCGCCGTCGCCGAGTCCACCGGCACCGACGACAGGTGTTGGGAGAACACGGCGCTCAGCGGCACATGCACGCCGCGCAACTCCACGCTGATCGTGTCGACCTCTACGACGGACCGGTGGTAGTGGTGCACGGTCAACGTGACGTCGTCGTACTTTCCACCAATCGCTTGGGTGAGGAACGGGAAGCCGCCGATCGAGACCGATGGCTGGCTCGGCAGGTGTTGCTGAGACTGGATCCGCGCGGCGACGACATGGTCGGCGGCGACGACCGCAACCCGGTCGAGCACGATCAGCAGTGCAACCAGGAAGACCGCGACGATGACTAGACGGCGCACGTGAATCAGCCCAGCAGGATGCGGCCGGCGACATACGCGACCGGCCCGGCGAGCACGACCGGCAACAGCACACCGAGTGGAGTGAGCGCGGACAGCCGGCGTTCGTCCGGTGGCGGTGCCTGTGCGAGCACGGCGTCGACGGCGATGTCGGCAATGACCGCAAGTACGGCGGCGATCACCGCGAGCCGTAGGCCGACGCCGGTGCCGAGCGCACCGGCACCGCTGCCGTAGACCGCACCGACACCAACCGCCGCGCCGATGCCGAGCACAATGCCGAGCAGGCCGCGCCGGCTGCCGGGCGCGATCGCCGGGCGGGTGGTGGCGAGGTCGGCGAGCCGGCCGACCGCGAGCGCGACGCCGGCACCGAGCAACGCCGCCGCGACCGCCTGGTCACCGCCGGTCTCGCCGCGCAGCGCGACGTACGACGCGGCGCACAGCCCGAACGCGAGCGCCGACATGGTGCCGGCGAGGGACAACGTGGCGCCCGGTCGCGGGCGGCGGGACAGCTGGTGCAGCAGGCTGACCGCGAGAGCGATCGCGACGACCGGCGCCGCTTGCCCGATCGACGGGCCTTCGGTTGCGCCGATGATCGCGTCCATCGTGCCGGCGGCGGCGATCGTGATGGCGAATGCGCCGAGGCTGCCGCGGGTGTCGAGTGCGGCCAGCCAGGCGAGCGCGACGACGACCTGTACGACGAACACCCCCGCGCCGAGCACCGGGGTACCGACCAGGGCGAGCCCGGCCAGCCCCGCCGCGACGACACCGGCGGCGAAGCCGCTGCCGACGACGGATAGATCGGCGCGGCTCACACCTCGACGCTAGCCGCTCGGAGTAGGAGTGGGGACGGTCGGGACGCAGCGGGTCGCACCACCGGGGATGTGATGAGTCATAAGCCGGTAGCCCACCTGGTGGCCGGCGGCGTCGAGGTATCGAAACACGAAAGTGGGAGCGCTGGCGTCGACCACCACGAAGACCGGCGCCGGCGCGCCACGGATCTGGCGCACCGTCACTGCGGGAGTGGGCCCGCCGATGCCGCGAGCCTCGACCCGCGCGGTATCCGGGGCGATCATGCCGACCACGTACGCCCACCTGGTGCAGGTCTCGCTCGACTCTCTGACGTTCGTGCGCGTTGGACCCTGCGCCGGCACAAGCGTGCACCCACCGCCCGAGCGGCCGTCGGCGTCGCCGTACGGGTCGTCCGGGCTCTGCAGGATGTCGCGAACGCAGTACTCGGCTTCCGTCGCCGCGTACCAGACGAGCAACGTCCGTCGGCTGTTCGCCGGATCTTGTTCGCGGGCAGCCAGCGGGAACGTTGCGACATCGCTGGTCGGGCGGCCGTACGCGTACGGCCCGTGGAACCATTTCTCCCGCGGCTGCGGCGGTGGGTAGCTCGGCGAGGAGTAGCTCGGCGAGGCGAGCGGTGCCGGCTGACTGTGGCGATGGCCGCCACCGTCGCCGGGTGCACCGGCGAACGTCGGTCCCCAGACCACGATCGCGGTCGCCGCTGCCGTGCCAAGCGCGGAGCCGAATGCCACTACCGTCGCGCGCCGGCGGCTCCGCCGGTGATGCGCGGCGCGGACGTCGTCGAGCAGCGTCGGGCTTGGCGTCACCCCCGCCAACACCTCGTCCAGATGGTCGCGCAGCGCGACCCCGGTCGTGTCATCGCTCATCGCTCATCGCCCCGTCTCTGGTGAGTACGACGCGCAGCCGGTCGAGACCACGACTCGCGTTCGACTTCACGGTTCCGTTTGAACAGCCCATGAGATGTGCGGTCTCCTCGACCGACAGGTCCTCCCAGTAGCGCAGCACTACGGCGACGCGCTGCCGGGCGGGCAACTCACGCAAAGCAGCTACGACGACGTCCCGCGCGATCACGCCGGCCGCGTCATCGGTCCGTCCGTAGTCGGCCGACTCGGTCCACGGCGCTTCCGGCGGCCGCCGGCGTAGCCAGCGGTGCCGGTCGTGCGCGAGGTTGACGAGCGCCGCCCGCGTGTACGCCGCGGGGTTGTCCCGCGCCGCGCGCCAGCGCACCGCAACTTTCAGCAGCGCTTGCTGGAGGAGATCCTCACCGGCCTGTACGTCGCCGCCGCACAACAGCACCGCGGTGCGCAGCAACGACGCGGATCTGAACAGGACGAACTGGTCGAAGTCGTGTCCCGGGGAGGCCATCCGCACATGTCCTCCAACGTCATCTGCGACTAGGAGGTTGCACGTCAACCGCCGGCGAACGGCGGAAGCACTTCGATCGTTCCGCCGTCGGTGAGGACGACGCTGTCGTGCGCACGGCCGCCGACCGGGGCGCCGTCGACGACGAAGGTCGACCGCGCGATCACTCGTGCCAATGGCTCCCCGTGCGACGACTGCGCCGCCGCGAGCGCTTCGGCGAGGTTGCTCGCGTCGTACTCCTCTTCGGCGATGCCGGCCGCCGCCTTCGCCGCCGCCCAGAACCGCAAGGTGCCGCGAGCCATCTCAGGCCGACACCCGTTGCGCGACCAAGGACGGAAGGTGCGCGCCGATGCGCTCCAGCAACTCTGGCGTCGCGCCACTTTCGGCATGGCCGAATCCTTCGACCAGCCACAGCTCCTTCGGCTCCCGCGCCGCCGCGAACAACGCCTCCGGATGCTCGACCGGGAAGTAGTGATCCGCGTCGCCGTGCACCAGCAACAACGGGATCGGACTGATCCGGCCGACGACATCGATCGGCGCCTCGGGCACCACATCCCAACCGGCCGAGGCGATCCGGGTCCGCAACGCGTGCCTGGCAATCAGCCGGCCGAGGCGGGTCTCGATCGCCCAGTGCACCCGCCGCATCGCCGCGGTGTCGCGGTAGAACCAGCGGCTGACCGCCGACACGCTGACCACTGCCTCCACCCCGCCGACCAACGCGGCATGACGCAACACGATCGATCCGCCCATCGACCAGCCGCAGGTGACGACGTCGGCGTACCCGAGCTCGCGGGCGTGTCCGACCACGGCTTCGAGGTCGAGCACCTCCTTGTCGCCAAGCGTCGACCGGCCGGTCGAGCCGCCGTGGCCGCGAAAATCAAAGGCCACCACCCCGGCGTACGACGACAGCGCGCGAGCCACCCGCCGTACCTGCGGCCGGGCGATCGAACCGGTGAACCCGTGCGCGAGGACGACGCAGAGCGGGCCCGGATGCGGCAGGTGCGCGACGGCCAGCAGCTCGCCGTCGGCGGTCGCAACTCGGGGTGGGCTCGGGGGCACTCGGCTATTGTGAGCCGAGCATCTCGTGCGGGCAGCGCCGCCCACCTGCTTCGTTCTCGCCCTGAAGAGGTGACGCTTGGCCACCCTGCTGCTGCTGACCAACGCGACCGGATCGTCGGCCGACGTGCTGCCGACACTCGCGCTGCTCGGCCACCAGGTACGGGTGCTGCCGCTCGACGCCGCCGTGATGGTCGACGCGCCCGCGGCCGACATCCTCATCCTCGACGCGCGCCGCGACCTCGTCGCCGCACGAGCCACCAGCCGCGTGCTGCGGACGACGGGTTCGTCGGCGCCGTTGCTGGCCGTGGTCACCGAGGGCGGCCTCGCCGCGGTCGCGACCGACTGGGGTCTCGACGACGTTCTGCTCGACACTGCCGGGCCGGCTGAAGTCGAGGCGCGGCTGCGGCTCGCGCTCGGTCGGGCTCAGGCCGCGACCGCGCCGGGCGAGCGCTCCGAGGAGATCCGGTCCGGCGACCTGTCCATCGACGAGGCGACGTACCAAGCGAAGGTCGGCATCCAGCCGCTCGACCTGACGTTCAAGGAATTCGAGCTGCTGAAGTACCTCGCTCAGCACCCGGGCCGCGTCTTCACCCGGGCGCAACTGCTGCAAGAGGTCTGGGGCTACGACTACTTCGGCGGCACCCGCACGGTCGACGTGCACGTACGGCGGCTGCGCGCGAAGCTCGGGCCGGAACGCGAAGGCCTCATCGGCACGGTGCGCAACGTCGGCTACAAGTTCGTCGTACAGACCGTCGATCCGCTGCCCGTGGATCAGCTGACGGAGTACGCGCCCTTAGGTTGAGGGCGTGAACGTCGTCCACCGGTCGCGGCTCGACGCCGACGAGGTCCGCGACGTGCTGCGTCTCGTCGATGAGGTGACCGACGCCGACGGCACCCGGCCGCTGTCCGAGCACGTGATGATGCACCTGCGCTACGGCGGTGACACTCCGGCGAAGAACTACCTCGTCTGGAGCGACGACGAGTTGGCCGGCTACGCGCATCTCGACACGACCGACACGGTCGAAGGCGCCAGTGCCGAAGTAGCGGTCGGGCCGAGACATCGCGGCATGGGCGTCGGAAAATCTTTGGTCGAGGCGATCCTGGCGGAGGCCGGTGACGGCGCGCGAGTCCGGCTCTGGGCGCACGGCCAATCGTCCGGCGCGGTGGAACTCGCCCGGGCCATGGGTTTCCGGCGCGAGCGGGTGCTGTGGCAGATGCGCCGGTCGCTGTACGCGCCGGTGCCCGCGCCGGTCTGGCCTGACGGCGTGACCGTGCGCACGTTCGTCGTAGGCCAGGACGAGGAAGAGTGGCTCGAAATCAACAACCGCGCGTTCGCGGCGCACCCCGACCAGGGCACGTGGACCCTCGAGGACGTGCGGCTGCGCGAACGCGAGCCGTGGTTCGACGCCGCCGGTTTCTTCCTCGCCGAAGCGGAAGGCCGGATGGTCGGCTTCCACTGGACCAAGGTGCACGGCGCCGATCCGAGCGGCGGTCACGACCACGCGCACGAACCGATCGGCGAGGTGTACGTCGTCGGTATCGACCCGTCGATGCAGGGTCGCGCGCTCGGCCCGGCGCTTACATTGCGCGGCCTGCAATACCTGCGCGCGCGCGGACTGCCGCAGTGCATGCTCTACGTCGACGAGGTCAACACCAACGCGATCCGCACCTACGAGCGGCTCGGCTTCGCGAAGTGGGACGTCGACGTCTGCTTCCTGCAGAGCTGATGATCGCCGTCGTCGGACCGGGAGACACCGACGATCCGGTGCTACTCGCAGATGCCGCGGAAGTCGGCCGGCTGGTCGCGCTCGCCGGACACGACGTCGCCACCGGAGGTCTGGGTGGCGTGATGGCCGCGGCTTCTCGTGGGGCACACGAAGCCGGCGCTCGGGTCGTCGGCGTACTGCCCGGCGACGACCCGGCGGAGGCGAACGAGTGGGTCGGCGAGGCGATCGCGACCGGCCTCGGACAGGGCCGCAACGCGGTGCTGGTCGGCCTGGCCGACGCGGTGATCGGCGTCGGCGGATCGTGGGGCACGTTGAGCGAGATCGCACTGGCCCGCCGGCTGGGCACACCGGTGGTCTGGCTGCACGGTTGGCAGATCCTCGGCCCGGACGACGAGGTCCCGGTCGCACCGACCCCCGAAGCCGCAGTGATCATCGCCACCAGCGCGAGATAGAGGTCGCGCTGACGGCGCAACTCAAGGACGGCGGCGGAGCTTGCCGAGCCAGCTGGAGCCGCCGGCCGGCGGGGCCGGCGGCGGAGGCGCACTACTCGACGGCCGCCGCGGCGTCGGCTCGGGCTTCTTGTCGTAGTCGGTGCCGGCGATGATCTCGGTGATGTCCGCGGCGTTGAGGTCGTCGCTGTCCGGAATCTGCGGCACGTATCCGACCAGTACGCCGTCGCGCAGCACCATGGCCTCGAGTCCGGCCGCGCCGTCGTTGTCCCAGATGGCTTCGCGGCCGTCCGGGATCACGACTCGTACGCCGACGTTGTAGACCCCGGCCCGGCGGTTAACACTCGCGAAGATCCGGCGGGCGCGCAGCCGCTCGACGACATCCTCGGCGGTCGCCTCGTCCATGACGACAAAGGCTAGGGCAGCAGGCTGAACAACGGCTGCGTCATCGCGTCGTAGTCGTCCGCGGCCAGCAGGTCCGACGCGACACCGGCATGTACGGCGGCGACGACGGTCGCGACCAGCGCCGGGCTCGGTGCAGCCGGTTTGGTGACCTCGAACAACGCCTGCAGCGCAGCGAGTTGGGTAACGGCGGCGGCCCGCTCCCGGCCGGCAAGGTGCACCGCCCAGCACGCCTCGTGCATGAGTTGGGACCACTGCGCCGGCACCACCGGCACCCGCGCGGGCGGCACCAGCCGGCGGACCACGTCGACGATCAACGGGTACGGAACCGCCGGCGGCGACTGCGGATGCACCGCGCACCAGTTGCGCCAGGCCCGGCCGATGTCGGCACGGCCGGTGTACGTCGCGACCACACCATCGGTCACCGCCTCGATGGCCGCGGGGTACACCGCAACCGCGAGGCCGTCGGCGTGAGTCCAGGCGCTGGCGAGCACGTCATGGCGGACGAACCGGACCAGGTCGTCCATCCCGCCGATCGTCACGTCGAGCCCGGACGGCCCGCCACCGACCAGGGCCACCGCGCGGGAGCGCACCGAAGTCCGCGCCGGCACTCGCGCGTCGAGCACCTCGAGATCCGGCGGCGTCATCGCGAACGCCTGCAACAGATCAGCGGTCAGCGCCGGTCCGGACGGCAGCCGGGCGAGGTCACGGATCACGGTGGGCACGTTGGTGAGGGAGTAGAGCATCGACACCTCCCTCAGCGTCGCGCTGCGGTGCGCTTGGCCGGCGGCTCGGCCCGCGCCCGGACCATCCGGATCACCATGATGACGCCCACCAGCAGCAGGATGGTGATGCCCAGAATCAACATCACCAACTGTGCACCGCCAAGACCCGACCCGCCGGCGTTTTCCTGGACCAGCGCCCACACGCCGAGCTTGGGCGCGGATGTCTGGTAGACGTCCTGGCCGGCCCGGATCGTGGTGCTCGACTTCCACGTCTTGCCGTCGAACGTCTCGAAGATCGGGCCGGGCTGTTTCGCCGACGGTGCCCGCATCTGCAGCACCGGCGCCTGGTCTTCGCCGGTGCCGACGATGTCGACGGGGCCCCCGGGTGCGGTCGCGGTGATCGTGTAGACGTTGCCGACGATCGTGCCGTCCGACGGCAGTGGCGCCTTCGGTGCCGACGGCGTCGCGGTCAGCTGGATGCTGCTCGCACCGGCCGGCGCTCGGAACGCTCCGGCGGGGACGTAGACCCGCACCTGCGGGCCCACCTCGGCACTGTTCGCGAACGCCGCGGTGTTCACCCCGTTGCGCACCGGCATCGACGTGGTCGCGGTCGTCGGCGCCGGCGTCTTCACGGTGTCACCCGGCGGCGGCGCGACGTAGCGGTACGGCTGGTCCGGCTGGCCCGGTCCGTCGTACAGCGGCATCACGGTGGGCGAGATGAGCCACGCGCCGAACAGCAGCGCGATCGCAGCGACGATCCGGCGCTTCACAGCATCCACCAACCCACGACGTCAGCGGCGGTGTGCGCGATCGCCGGTGCGACCCAGGTGCCGCTGGCGAGCCGGGCGACACCGAGGACGACGCCGACCGCAGTGTCCAACGGCAACGCCGCCCACCCGTAGAACGGCACGTGCATCAACCCGAACGCAATTGCGCCGACGGCGATCGCAACGTCGACACTCCACCGGGAGGCGACCGCGTCGTACAGCACGCCGCGCAGGAAC
>JAVEEG010000057.1 GCA_030840585.1 Frankiaceae bacterium
TTCCTCGACCTGTACGCCGGATCCGGCGCGGTCGGGCTGGAGGCCGCGAGCCGCGGCGCCGCGCCCGTCGTACTCGTTGAACGGGACGCGAAAGCGGTCCGGGCCGTGCGGGACAACGTCGCCGCGATCGGCCTGCCCGACATCGCCGTGCGGGCCGACGACGTGTCGAGGTTCCTGCGCGAGCCGGCAACGCCGTACGAGGTCGTCTTCCTCGACCCGCCGTACGCGGACAGCGTCGACGACGTCCTCGCGCTGCTGGCCGGCGGCGGCTGGCTGGCGCCCGGCGCGACCGTCGTCGTCGAGCGCGACTCGCGCGGTGCGCCGCCGAGTTGGCCGCCGGGCATCGAGGCGGACCGGTCGCGGCGCTACGGCGACAGCGCGCTTTGGTACGGTCGCCGACCGTGAGGCGCGCCGTCTGCCCGGGCTCGTTCGACCCCGTCACTAACGGACATCTCGACGTGATCGAGCGGATGAGCCGGGTGTTCGACGAAGTGGTCGTCGCGGTGCTCGTGAACAAGAACAAGCAGGGCCTGTTCACGACCGAGGAGCGGATGGACCTGCTGCGCGAATCGGTCGCGGAGTGGCCGAACGTCAGCGTCGACAGCTTCCACGGCCTGCTCGTCGACTTCTGCACCGCCAACGGCATCCAGGTGATCGTGAAGGGCCTGCGCGCGGTCAGCGACTTCGACTACGAGCTGCAGATGGGGCAGATGAACCACGCGCTCGCCGAGGTCGAGACGCTGTTCATGCCAACGAACCCGCTGTACAGCTTTCTCTCGTCGAGCCTCGTGAAAGAGGTCGCGACGTACGGCGGCGACGTGTCCCGATTGGTGCCCCCGCCGGTTCTGGCCGCGTTGAAGCACAAGCTGGCGGGCTAACCTCGGCGGCGTGGACGTCCACGCAAAGCTCGACGAGTTGACCGCGCTGATCGAAGGCGCGCGGGCCATGCCGATGTCGGCGTCCTGCGTCGTCAACCGGGCGGAGGTGCTCGCCCAGCTCGACGAGTTGCGCTCGATGCTGCCGAACGAACTCAGCCACGCCCGGCAGGTGCTCGACGACAAGGCGGCGGTCGTCGCCGAAGGCCGCGAGGAGGCCGACCGGATCATCGAGGCGGCCAAGGCCGAGCGGGCGCGGATGATCTCGCGGACCGAGGTCATGCGCGAGGCCAGCCGCGAGGCCGAGGGCCTGGTCAGCGCGGCTCGCACCGACGCCGACCGGATGCGGCTCGAGATCGACGACTACGTCGACGGCAAGCTGGCCAACTTCGAGGTCGTGCTGCACAAGACGCTGCAGGCGGTGGAGAAGGGCCGGGCCAAGATCAGCGGCCGGCACGAGCTGGAATCGCTCGCCGAGCCCGACCTCGACGACCTCGTCCTGCCCGAGTAGCGCGTCGACTGCGACGTTCGAGGCGTTAAGCGGCGCTCATAGCGCCTCAAACGTCACAGTCAACAAGGGGGGGGGCCGCGGTCGGCTAAGCTGGACGGTCGCCATGTCCGCCCGCGCCCTCCGCCTCGACCCCCGGTCGCCGTTCGTGCTCGACACCCGTGAGCTCGGCCGCCGCCCCGGGTCGATGCGCCATGTCCGCCGTACCTTCGGCGCTCCCGCCGACTGGGCGCTCGACATCGTCCGGGTGCCCGCGGACGCCGAGGTCGATCTCGACGCGCGGCTGGAATCGGTCATGGAGGGCGTGCTCGTCACCGGCACCGTCGAGGCGCCGCTGATCGCCGACTGCGGCCGCTGTCTGGAGCCCACGACCGACCGCCTGCGCGTCGACGTCCAGGAGCTCTACGGCTACGAGCGCTCGCCGGACGACCCCGAGGCGCCCATCCTCGACGGCGATTTTCTCGACCTGACCGACCTCCTCCGCGACGCGGTCGTGCTCGCGTTGCCGCTGAACCCGCTGTGCTCCGAGGACTGCCCGGGGCTGTGCGCGGGCTGCGGCGGCAAGCTCGCCGACCTCGGCGACGGCCACAGTCATGACATCCTTGACCCGCGGTGGGCCACCCTCGGCGCCCTCGCCCCAAATCCTTCGACACCGAACCCTTCACACACGGAGAGCTGACCAGTGGCCGTTCCCAAGCGCCGGATGTCGCGCAGCAACACCCGCTCGCGCCGTAGCCAGTGGAAGGCGACCGCGCCTGCCCTGGTCCCCTGTGGGCGTTGCCGCCAGCCCAAGCTGCCGCACATCGCCTGCACCGTCTGCGGTACGTACAACGGCCGCCAGGTCGTCAAGGTCTGACCGACCGGCTGGAATCTTCCCGCGTGGCAACTAAGCAAGTGACGCGGTGGACGCCGTACCGTGCTTATCCCTAGATGGCGCGCGACGAGAGGCACGGGGTGAGTACGACGCACGGATCGGTGCTCGCGGTGGTTCGAGACGCGCTGGCGACCGTCCTGGAACGCGACCCGGCGACCATCACGGAGCACACGACGCTGGCCGAGCTGGAGACCGACTCGCTCGCGCTGGTCGAGGTGGCCGAGATCGTCGAGGAGCAGCTAGCGGCGCGCACCGGCCGCCCGCTGCACATCCCGGACGCCGACCTGGAGTCCTTCCGCACGGTCGGGGACGCGGCCGATTATCTGGTTGCGTACGGCGGGGCAGCGGCGTGGACCGGGTGACGGGGTACCGGTGACGGGGCTCGCCGACCTGATCGCCGCCCTCGGCGGAGGCATCCCCGACGACCTGGCCGAACGCGCGGTCACGCACCGCTCGTTCGCCTACGAAAACGGCGGGCTGCCGACCAACGAGCGGCTGGAGTTCCTCGGCGACGCGGTCCTCGGGCTGATCGTGACCGAGGAGCTCTACCTGCGCTACCCCGACCTCCCCGAGGGGCAGCTCGCCAAGCTGCGCGCCGCCGTCGTCAACTCGCGTGCGCTGGCCAGCCTGGCGCGCCGCCTGGGCGTGGGCGAGTACCTGCGGCTGGGCCGCGGCGAGCAGGGCAGCGGCGGCCGGGACAAGTCCTCGATCCTGGCCGACGCCCTGGAGGCCCTCATCGGCGCCGTCTACCTCGCTCGCGGCGCCGAGGCCGCCCGGGCGTGGGTGCTCGACGCGTTCGCCGGCCTGCTCGACCAGGCGGCCAAGCTCGGCGCCGGCCTCGACTGGAAGACGTCGCTTCAGGAGCTCGCCGCCGGCCGGGCCCTCGGGGTGCCGGAGTACGAGGTCGCCGAGGCCGGGCCGGACCACGCCAAGACGTTCACCGCGGTGGCCGTCGTGGGCGGCGAGCAGGTCGGCGTCGGCGAGGGGCGGAGCAAGAAGGAGGCCGAGCAGCGGGCGGCCGAGGTCGCGTGGACCGCGCTGTCCGCCGCTGACGCTGACGACCCCGAGGCGGACGTCGATACCGGGCACGGCTAAGTGCCCGAACTCCCCGAGGTCGAGACGGTCCGCCGCGGCCTGGAAGCGGTCGCCGTAGGCCGCACCATCCGGTCGGTCGAGGTGTTCGGGCCGCGGACGGTACGGCGGCACGCCGCGGGGCCAGCCGACTTCGCCGCACGGCTGCGCGGCCGGCGGATCGAAGCGGCGGCACGGCGGGGCAAGTACCTGTGGCTGCGGCTCGACGACGGCGCGGCACTGCTGGCCCACCTCGGCATGAGCGGCCAGTTCCTCGCCGTAGCGGCGGATGCGCCGGACCCGCCGCACCTGCGGGCCCGCTTCGACTTCGCCGACGCCGGGCCGCAGCTGCGGTTCGTAGATCAGCGGACCTTCGGCGGCCTCGCCCTCGACGAGCTTGGCGCGGCCGTGCCGGCGACGGTCGCGCACATCGCGCTGGACCCGCTGGACCCGGCGTTCGACCGCGGCGCGGTTTTCGACCGGCTACGCCGGCGCCGTACCGGCATCAAGCGGGCGCTGCTCGACCAGTCGCTCGTCTCCGGCATCGGCAACATCTACGCCGACGAGGCGCTGTGGCGGGCCCGGCTGCACTACGCCCGCGGCGCCGACACGCTGCGCCGGGCCGAGGCGGAGCGGGTGTTCGACGCGGTCGACGAGGTGTTCGCGGCGGCGCTGCGGGCCGGCGGGACGTCGTTCGACAGCCTGTACGTCGCGGTGAACGGCGAGAGCGGCTGGTTCGAGCGGTCGCTCGAGGTCTACGGCCGCGAGGGTGAGCCGTGCTCGCGGTGCGGGGCGACCATCCGCCGCGAGCCGTTCATGAACCGGTCGTCGTACCGCTGCCCGCGCTGCCAGCGCACGCCGCGGGATCCCCGCTGGTGACCCGGCTCACCGCGTGGGTGAGCGGGCGGGTCCAGGGCGTCGGCATGCGCTGGTGGATCCGGTCCCGCGCGCTCGAGCTCGGCCTGGCCGGCTGGGCCCGAAACACCGAGGACGGCCGGGTCGAGGTGGTCGCCGAGGGTCCGCGGGCGGCGGCCGAGGCGCTGCTGGACCTGCTCCGGGCGCCGGCCGGCGCGGCGCCAGGGTGGCCAGCGCGGCCAGGGCGGGTCGATCTCGTGGTCGAGCGGTGGTCGGAGCCGGCGAGCGACGGGTTGTCCGGGTTCGTGGAGCGTTGAGCCGGTTTCGGGTTGCGTCGGGTGGGCTCAGGTTCGTAACCCGATCGTGACCTGGGTCTTGACCAAGCCTGTGGGCGGTGGGACTCTGGGGACACCGCAGCGCTGCGCCCGTGGCCCCAACCGGGCCTGACGGCAAGTGGCGTGTCCGGTAGTCGTGGCGGTTGGATCCCGCCCCTCATCGTGGAGGCATCAGAGTATGGCGAAGGCCCTCTTCGGTCATGTGGGCGTCAGCCCCGAGATGCGGGTCCTCTCCGAGCTTCGGCGACTGCGTGATCGTTGCCGCAAGCTGGAGCACGAGGTAGCCAGGCTCGAAGCCGCGAACGCCGCGCTTCGCCAGGGGCTCGCGGTAGACGACGACATGCTCACCCTGTCGGTACCGGACGGTGTCGCCGAGCACGTCGAGCAGCCCGAACCCGCCCTCGCCTGACCCCCCGAAACCCCAAGGGCGCCTCCCAACGAGGCGCCCTTTTTGCTGCGGCAAAACGCCCACGCGACGTCGCGAGTTCGCCGCGAAAGGGCGCCTAGCGGCCTACCGAAGCTAGGACGGTCAGCGCCCGTGCGGCGAAACTCGCGACGACGCAGCAGCGGCGGGTTGACCGGACCACGAGCGCGCCGTCCGCTACGTTGGGAGGTGGCCTTCCCCGCCACGTACGAGCCCGTCGCGGAGACCTTCCGGTGCACCTGAAGAGCCTGACCCTGCGCGGCTTCAAGTCCTTCGCTTCGTCGACGACGCTGCGGTTCGAGCCCGGCATCACCTGCGTGGTCGGCCCGAACGGCTCGGGCAAGTCCAATGTGGTCGACGCGATCGCCTGGGTGCTCGGCGAGCAGGGCGCGAAGTCGCTGCGCGGCGGCAAGATGGAAGACGTCATCTTCGCCGGTACGGCGGGGCGGCCGCCGCTGGGCCGGGCCGAGGTCGTGCTCACGATCGACAACACCGACGGCGCGCTGCCGATCGACTACACCGAGGTCACGATCTCGCGGATCATGTTCCGCAACGGCGGGTCGGAGTACGCGATCAACGGCAACCCCTGCCGGCTGCTCGACGTGCAGGAGCTGCTGTCCGACTCGGGCATCGGCCGGGAGATGCACGTCATCGTCGGCCAGGGCCAGCTCGACGCCGTACTGCACGCATCCCCCGAGGAGCGGCGCGGCTTCGTCGAGGAGGCGGCGGGCGTCCTCAAGCACCGCAAGCGCAAGGAAAAGGCGCTGCGCAAGCTCGAAGCGATGCAGGCCAACCTCAACCGCCTGCAGGACCTGACCGGCGAGCTTCGCCGCCAGCTCAAGCCGCTTGGCCAGCAGGCGGAGGTCGCGCGCCGGGCCGCCGTCGTACAGGCCGATCTGCGCGACGCGCGGTTGCGGCTGCTCGCCGACGACCTCGTCACGTTGCGGACCGCACTGTCGGCCGAGGTCGCCGACGAGACCGCCTTGCTGGCCCGCCGGGCGCAGGTCGAGGCCGACCTGGCCGCCGCGCAGGCCCGCGAGGCGGAGCTGGAGTCCGCGCTGGGCGCGCAGCTGCCGCGGCTCGCCCGGGCCCAGGAGACCTGGTACCGGCTGGCCGGGTTGCGGGAACGCTTCCGCGGTACGGCGTCGGTCGCGGCCGAGCGGCACCGGCACGGCACCGAGCCGTTGCTCGACGAGACGGCCGGCCGCGATCCCGAGGCACTGGAGGCGGAGGCGGAGCAGGTACGGCGCGAGCACGACGAGGTCGCCGGCCGTACGGCGCAGGACCGCGAGACGCTGACCCGCGCCGAGGCCGAGCGGGCCGAACTCGAAGCCCAACTGGCGGCCGAGGAGCAGCGGATCGCGGCGGCGGCCCGGGCGCTGGCGGACCGCCGCGAGGGCCTGGCCCGGCTGCGCGGCGAGGTCGCCGCGTTGCGGAGCCGGTGCGCCGCGGCCGACGAGGAGCTCGGCCGGTTGACCGCCGCGCACGAGGCCGCGCGCAGCCGGGCCGCGCAGGCGCACGGCGAGTACACCGCGGTCGAGAGCGAGGTCGCCGGGCTTGACGCCGGCGAGGTCGACCTCGACGCGCGCTACGAGACCCTCGCGGCCGCGCTGGTCGAGGCCGAGGAGCGGTTGTCGGCGTTGCAGGACGAGGAGCGGGAGGTCGAGCGCCGGCGCAGTGCCGCCGCGGCCCGCCGCGACGCGCTCGCGCTTGGTCTCGCGCGCAAGGACGGCCACGGCGCGGTGCTCGGCGCCGGCGACCGGCTGCCCGGCGTACTCGGCACCGTCGCGGAGGTCGTGCGGGTCGGGGCTGGATACGAGACGGCGGTCGCCGCCGCGCTCGGCTCGGCCGCCGACGCGGTCGCTGTTGCCTCGCTGGCCGACGCCGCCGCGGCGCTGGCGCTGCTCAAGGCCGACGACGCCGGCCGGGCCGGTCTCGTGGTCGGCGGCGCGACCTATGCGGACGAGGGTGAGCCGTGGCCGGGGCTGCCGGCCGGCTGCCGCTACGCGGTCGACGTACTCACTGCGCCCGAGTTGCTCCGGCCGGCGCTGACCCGGCTGCTCGACCGGGTCGCCGTTGTACCGGACCTGGATACGGCGGCCGCGCTGGTCGGCTCGACCCCGGGGCTGCGGGCGGTGACCCCCGATGGCGACCTGCTCGGCGCCGCGTGGGTGATCGGCGGGTCGGCGAGCACGCCGAGCGCGCTGGAGGTGCAGGCGGCGCACGACGAGGCCGCCACCGAGTGCACCGAGCTGGGCCACCGGGCCGAGCGGCTGCGGTTCGCGCTGTCGGCCGCGGCCGAGGAGACCCGGCGGGCGCAGGACGACGCCGACGACGCGCTGGCCGCGCTGCACGAGTCGGACGCCCGGCTGGCCGCCGTGGCCGAGCGGTTGGGTCAGCTCGGTGCCGCGGCGCGGGCCGCGATCGAGGAGGCCGAGCGGCTCGACGCGGCGATCCAGGCCGCGACCGCCGCTCGCGAGGCCGACCTCGAGGGCTTGGCCGAACTCGAAGCCCGGCTGGCCGCGGCGGAGGCCGCTCCGATCGCAGAAGAGGCCCCTGGCCCGGACGAGCGGGACCGCCTGGTCGCCCTGGTCGCCGCCGCGCGGGGCGCCGAGGTCGAGGCGCGGCTCGCCGTACGGACCGGGGAGGAGCGCGGCCGGGCGCTGGCCGACCGGGCGGCGACGCTGCAACGTTCGGCGCAGGCCGAGCGCGAGGCGCGGGAGCGGGCCGCCGAGGCGCGGGACCGCCGGGCGCGGGAGACCGTCGTCGCGGCCGCGGTGCTCGTGGTCGCGCAGTCGGCGCTGGCCCGGCTGGAACGTTCGCTCACGATGGCCGCGGCCGAGCGGACCGCGGCTGACGAGGCGAGGACTGTGCTCGAGGGCGAGCTGCTCGCGGTCCGGGGCAAGGCCCGCGAGCTGACCGCCGAGGTCGAGTCGCTGACCGGCGCGGTGCATCGCGACGAGGTGGCCCGGGCCGAGCAACGGCTGCGGATCGGCGCGCTGGAGGAGCGGGCGGCGGAGGAGTTTGGGCTGGAGCCGGAGACGCTGGTCGCCGAGTACGGGCCGGAGTCGCTGGTGCCACTTGAGTCTGGCGAAGCGGCGCCGTACGTGCGCGAGGAGCAGGAGAAGCGGCTGCGCGCGGCCGAGCGGGCGCTCGCGTTGCTCGGCCGGATCAATCCGCTGGCGCTGGAGGAGTTCGCCGCGCTGGAGGAGCGGCACGCGTTCCTGTCCGCGCAGCTCGAAGACCTCAAGGCGTCGCGGCGCGACCTGCTCACCGTCGTCAAGGACGTCGATGAGCGGGTCGAGCAGATCTTCACCGCCGCGTACGCCGATGTGGCGCGTGAGTTCGAGCAGGTCTTCTCGGTGCTGTTCCCGGGCGGCTCGGGCCGGCTGGTGCTGACCGACCCGGATGACTGGCTGGCGACCGGGATCGAGGTCGAGGCGCGGCCGCCGGGCAAGAAGGTCAAGCGGCTGTCGCTGCTCTCCGGTGGCGAGCGGTCGCTGACCGCGGTCGCGTTCCTAGTGGCGATCTTCCGGGCCCGGCCGTCGCCGTTCTACGTGCTCGACGAGGTCGAGGCGGCGCTCGACGACCGCAACCTCGGCCGGCTGGTCGACCTGCTCGCCGAGCTCAAGGCGACCTCGCAGCTGCTGATCATCACGCATCAGAAGCGGACGATGGAGGTCGCCGACTCGCTCTACGGCGTCTCGATGCGCGGCGACGGCATCACCGAGGTCATCTCCCAACGTCTCCGCGAGGTCCAGCCCGAGCCGGTGTAGCTGCGCCGGGTGGGCCGGCGCACCTCGTCGACTGTGACGTTCGAGGCGATATGCCGGGCTGATAACGCCTCAAGCGTCACAGTCGACGCGGGTTCGCGGGATGGGCCGACCGGGGTGGATGGTTGGATGGCCCGTCGTGGAGTTCGTCGTTCTTGGCATCGTCCTTGCGGTTGTCTTCGTCGCGGCGCTGGTCAGCCTGCTGCGTACGCCGACCCGGCGCCAGCTACCACCGGATGTCGCCGAGCCGCCGCCGGCGGTAGCCGAGGCGCCGGCCGTCGCGGTCGAGCCGCATCCTGAGCCGGTCGAGGTCGAGGCGCCTGTCGTCGCGGCGCCCGCGATCGAGCGGCCGCCGCCGTCCGCCGGCCGGCTGGTCCGGTTGCGGTCGCGCCTCGCGCGCTCGCAAGGCACGTTCGGCCGTGGCCTGCTCACCTTGCTCTCGCGCGACACCATCGACGAAGACACCTGGGACGAGGTCGAGGACACGCTGATCGGTGCGGACGTCGGCGTCGCGGCGACCCGCCAGCTCACCGACAACCTGCAGACGCAGGTGAAGGTGCTCGGTGCGCGCACCCCGGATCAGGTCCGGACGATGCTGCGCGACCAGCTGCTCGTGGCGGTCGGCCCCGACCTCGACCGGACGCTGCACACCATGCCCCACGAAGACAGACCCGCCATCGTGCTGATGGTCGGCGTCAACGGCACCGGTAAGACGACGACCTGCGGCAAGCTCGCCCGCGCCCTCGTCGGCGACGGGCGGACCGTGCTGCTTGGCGCAGCCGACACGTTCCGTGCCGCCGCGGCCGACCAGCTCGCGACCTGGGGGGAGCGGGTGGGCGCGGAGGTCGTCCGCGGGCCCGAGGAGTCCGACCCCGCGAGTGTCGCGTTCGACGCGGTCCGCCGCGGCACCGAGGCGAAGGTCGACACCGTCCTGATCGACACCGCCGGCCGGCTGCACACGAAGCAGGGCCTCATGGACGAGCTCGGCAAGGTCAAGCGCGTCGTCGAACGGCAGGGCGCGGTTGACGAGGTACTGCTCGTGCTCGACGCGACCACCGGCCAGAACGGCCTGGTGCAGGCGCGGGTGTTCGCCGAAGTCGTCGACGTCACCGGCATCGTGCTGACCAAGCTCGACGGTACGGCGAAGGGCGGCATCGTCATCGCCGCACAGCGCGAGCTCGGCGTACCGGTGAAGCTGGTCGGCCTCGGCGAGGGTCCGGACGATCTGGCGCCGTTCGAACCGGAAGCGTTCGTCGACGCCATTCTCGGCGATCCGGAAATCCAGATCGCGGAAACACAGTCGTAACCCTGATGTTCGTGTCGCGCAACGTCGGCTGAGCAGTCTGCTCACCATGCAGTTCGACTTCAGCAAGATTGACACCGGCAACACCGCCTGGGTGCTCGCGAGCGCCGCGCTGGTGTTGTTGATGACACCCGGCCTCGCGTTCTTCTACGGCGGCATGGTGCGGGTGAAAAACGTGCTCGGCATGCTGATGCAGAACTACGTCGCCATCGGCATCGTCAGCGTGCTGTGGGTGCTGGTGGGTTACAGCCTCGCGTTCGGCGGCAGCGGGTTCGGCGGGTTCGCCGGCAACCTGCACCAGTTCGGCCTCGGGCACATGAACGAACAGGTCGCTGGCTACCAAGGCCCGCTCGCGCAGACGATCCCGCCGTTGGTGTTCGTCGCGTTCCAACTGATGTTCGCGGTCATCACCCCGGCGCTGATCACCGGCGCGACCGCGGATCGGTTGAAGTTCGGCGCGTACTGCGTGTTCATCGCGGTCTGGCTGGTCCTCGTCTACGCGCCGATCGCCCACTGGGTGTTCTCGCCCGAGGGTTGGTTGTTCCAGAAGGGCGCCGAGGACTTCGCCGGTGGCACGGTCGTGCACGCCAACGCCGGTGCGGCCGGCCTCGCGGTCGCGCTCGTGCTCGGCAAACGGCTCGGCTGGAAGAAAGATCCGATGCGCCCGCACAACCTGCCGTTCACGTTGCTCGGCGCCGGCCTGCTGTGGTTCGGCTGGTTCGGTTTCAACGCGGGCTCGGCACTCGGCGCGAACAACCTCGCCGGTTACGCGTTCGTCAACACCAACACCGCGACCGCGGCGGCGATGCTCGGCTGGATCGTCGTAGAGAAACTGCGCGACGGGAAGTGCACGACCCTCGGCGCCGCGTCCGGTGCGGTCGCCGGTCTCGTCGCCATCACTCCGGCCGCCGGTTTCGTCAGCCCGGTCGGCTCGATCTTCCTCGGCTTCATCGCCGGCGCGTTGTGTTCGCTCGCGGTGCTGTTGAAGTACAAGCTCGGGTACGACGACGCGCTCGACGTCGTCGGTGTGCACCTCGTCGGCGGTGTCGCGGGTGCGCTGCTGATCGGTTTCTTCGGCACCAAGACCGTCGGCGGCGCGAACGGGATCTTCTACGGCGGCGGCGTGCACTTGCTTGGTATTCAGGCCGAAGCCGTCGGCGCCGCGGTCGGCTACTCGTTCGTCGCGACCCTCGTCATCGCCAAGGTGATCGACCTCGTGATGGGTCTACGGATAACGCCCGATCAAGAGAGGGAGGGCATGGACCTCGTGCTGCACGGCGAGACGGCGTACGAGATGGGTGGCACCGGCGGCGGGACCTTCACCGGTGCGCACGCAACGCCGGGTGCGCTTTCGGTCGGCCGGCACACGACGGCAGGGGTGTAGTCATGAAGCTCGTCACCGCGGTGATCAAGCCGTTCAAGCTCGAAGACGTGAAGTCCGCGCTGGAGGCGTTCGGAGTGCACGGCCTGACCGTCGGCGAGGTGAGTGGTCACGGCCGGCAGAAGGGACACACCGAGGTCTATCGCGGTGCCGAGTACACCGTCGACTTCGTGCCAAAGATCCGCCTCGACGTGGTCGTCAGCGATGAGGACGCGGCCGATGTGGTCGATGTCATCGTGAAAGCCGCGGCGACCGGGCAGATCGGTGACGGCAAGGTCTGGACTACGCCGGTCGACGACCTGGTCCGGGTGCGGACCGGAGAGCGCGGCCCCGACGCCCTCTGACCAGAAACTTCGCGCGGCCCGGGACGATGTCGTCGCCGGGCCGTTGCGCCGTGCTGAGCTTCGCGACGCGTTGTCGAATCTCGCCGACCAGTGGTTGGGTGATCAGCTCGGCACCGAGGCCGATGTCGCGCTGATCGCGGTCGGCGGTTACGGCCGCCGCGAGCTCGCTCCGGGCAGTGACCTCGACGTCGTGCTGCTGCATCGCGGACGGACTGACATCAAGGAACTCGCGGACCGGATCTGGTACCCGATCTGGGATTCCGGCGTGAAGCTCGACCACGCAGTCCGCACCGTCGATGAGGCTGCGGCCGTCGCGCGCGATGATCTGAAAGCGGTGCTGGGACTGGTCGACGTACGCCACGTCGCCGGTGATCAGGAACTGACCGCGGCGTTGCGCACGCAGGTGCTGGATGCATGGCGGCGGGACGCGCGCCGGCGGCTGCCGGAACTGCACGCCGCCGTACGGGAGCGGGCGGAGAAGTACGGCGAACTCGCGTTCTTGCTCGAACCGGATCTGAAGGAAAGTCGCGGTGGGTTGCGGGACGTGCACGCCATCGCCGCGGCCGCTGCCGCGTGGATCGCGGACGCACCGAGTGAAGACGTGCGGGCCGCCGCGATGCGGCTGATGGACGTGCGCGGCGAGTTGCATCGATGCTCGTCTCGCAGCGGGGATCGGTTGGTATTGCAAGAACAATCCGCGGTCGCGAAGGCACTCGACTACGCGGACGCGGACGCGGATGCGTTGATGCGCGACGTGTACGACGCCGCGCGAACGATCGCGTTCGCCGCCGACGAGACGTGGCGGCGGGTCGAAGCGGCGACCCGGCCACCGCGGCGCTGGCGGCAGCGGCAACCCACCCGGCGACCGCTCGCCGACGGCGTGGTCGAGCAGGACGGCGAAGTCGTACTCGCCCGGGACGCGACGCCGGCACACGATCCGGTTCTGGTGTTGCGCGCGGCCGCGGCCGCCGCGCAGGCCGCGCTGCCGATGTCCCGGCACACGTTGGATCGGTTGGTCGAGCAGGCCGCGCCGATGCCGGAGCCGTGGCCGGCCGCGGCCCGGGACGCGTTGGTGGCGTTGCTCGGATCCGGTCCGGAACTCATCGCCGTGTGGGAGGCGCTCGACCAGCGCGGGATCGTCGTACGGCTGATACCGGAGTGGTCCGCGGTGCGCTGTCACCCGCAGCGCAACGCGTTGCACCGGTTCACCGTCGACCGGCATCTGGTCGAGGCCGCGGTCGAGGCGTCGGCGTTGACCAGGCGGGTCAGCCGACCAGATCTGCTGCTGCTCGGCGCGCTGTTCCATGACATCGGCAAAGGCTTTCCCGGTGACCACACCGATGCCGGCGTGGAGTTGCTGCCGGTCGTCGGCTCACGGCTCGGCCTGCCCGACGCGGACATCGGGATGCTCGTGACGTTGGTGCGCCATCACTTGTTGTTGCCGGACACTGCGACCCGCCGCGACCTCGACGATCCCGCGACGGTGCGGTTCGTCGCGGACGCGGTCGGTGACCGGACGACGCTGGAACTGTTGCACGCGCTGACGATCGCGGACGCGCGCGCGACCGGGCCGGCGGCGTGGGGTGAGTGGAAGGCCGGGTTGGTCGCCGACCTGGTCAACCGCACCGCGGCCGTGCTCGCCGGCGCGGCCGCACCGAGTGTGGAACTGCTCGACGAGTCGCAACTCGATCTCGCTCGCGCCGGTGTGCTCGACGTCGATGTTGCCGGCGACCGGGTCACCGTTGTGGCGCCGGACCGCCCGGGCTTGCTGTGGCGTTGGGCCGGCGTTCTCGCGTTGCACCGGTTGCAGATCCGATCCGCGACCGCGACATCGCTCGACGGCATGGCGGTGACCGTCTTCGACGTGAGCCCGCGGTTCGGCTCACTGCCCGATTGGTCCGTCGTGCGCGCCGATCTGCGGCGGATGTACGACGACGCGTCGCCGCTGTCGGCCAAACTCGCCGAGCGGGACCGCGCGTACGCCCGCACCACCCACGACCCGGTGCCGCCGCGGGTCATCTGGGCCGACGACGCATCGGAGTCGGCGACAGTCATCGAAGTGCGCGCGCACGACAGCGTCGGCCTGCTCTACCGGCTCACGTCGGCACTCGCCGAGGCAGGCCTCGACGTACAGTCCGCGCGGATGAGCACGTTGGGCGCCGAGGTCGTCGATGCGTTCTACGTCGTCGATGCCGACGGCCGGCGGGTCGAGGATCCGTTGCAACGACAGCGGATCGAAGACCTGCTGGTCACTGCGTGCCGAGGACCTTCCTGACGACGTCGCCCGGCTGCTCGTCGTTGTCGATCGTGACGATGCCGCCGTGACCGCGCCGCTGTAGATCCGCACCGAGCGCGGCGTGCACAGCGGCGGCCGCCGTTGCGTCCGTCACCGCTGCGTCGACCGGTCCGAGATGCTGCTCGACGTGCATCCCGACGCGGTCCCATACGGTCGGGTCGGCGGGGTCGGTGCGCATGTGCACGGTGACATCGGTGCGCGGGGTCTCGGCCGTCGCGACGAGCGCCACACTCGCACCGGCCGATTGCAACGCGGCTGCGATCGGACCGACTATGGCCTCGGCACCGGCGACGACGACCACCCGCCCGGCTAAGGAGTTCATCGTGGACAGTGTCCTGGACGGCTTCCGCCGGCTCGTGACCGATCGCCCGGACGGCGTCGCGTTCTGGACGATCGACGGCGCGACGTGGACGTGGTCCGACTACGCCGACCGGGCGGCGCGCTTCGCCGCGGGCTTGCAAGAACTCGGTGTGCAGCGCGGTGACCGCATCGTGCTGATGTTGCGCAACCGGCTGGAGTTCCACGTCGCCGACACCGGCGCACTGCTCGCCGGCGCGACCCCGATCAGCATCTACAACTCGTCGTCCGCCGACCAGATCCGTTACCTCGCCGGGCACAGCCGTGCGGTCGTCGCGGTGACCGAGGCCGGCGAGTTCGCCGAGCGTTTCGCCGACATCCCAGGGTTGCGGGCGACGGTCACTGTCGGCGGCGCGAACGACGGAACGACGCCGTACGACGAACTGCTCGGCTTGCCGCCGGTGGATCTCGACGCCGCGGCGGCAGCGGTGTCGCCGGACGACCTGCTCACCGTGATCTACACGTCCGGCACGACCGGGCCGCCGAAGGGCGTGATGCTGAACCATCGCAACGTGTTGGCCCAGCACGAAGGTCTGGAGCACTTCCTCGGCCCGGACGGCAGCGGCCACCGGTTCGTGTCGTACCTGCCGATGGCGCACGTCGCCGAGCGCAACCTCAGCCATTACGTGCATCTGTTGTGGGGCAACGTCGTCACGCCGTGCGCCGACATGAGCCAGCTCGGTGCCTACCTGGTCGCGGTCCGGCCCACGTTGCTGTTCGGTCCGCCCCGAGTGTGGGAAAAGCTCGCGGCCGGCATTCGGGCGGCGATCGCGGTGCGGCCGGAAGAAGAGCAACGCGTCGTCGCCGACGCGTTGGCGATCGGCCGGCAAGTGCAGCAGCTGCGCGCGACCGGCGCTGAACCCGACGGTGAACTCGCGGCGTCGTGGCAGCGAGTCGACGCAGGGGTGTTCGCGCCGCTGCGCGCAATGATCGGCCTTGACGAATGCGCGTACGCGTTCAGCGGGGCGGCGCCGATCCCGGCGGAGGTCATCGAGTTCCTGCGCGACATCGGGCTGGCGATGAGCGAGATCTACGGGATGAGCGAGAACACCGGCGGCATGACGTGGGAGCCGGTGCTGGTCAAGCCGGGCAAGGTCGGCCGCGCCTACCCGGGCACCGAGGTCATCACCGCCGACGATGGCGAGATTTTGTGCCGCGGCGGGATCGTGTTCCCGGGTTATCTCGACGATCCGGAACGCACCCGCGAGGCGATCGACGACGACGGCTGGCTGCACACCGGCGACATCGGCGAGATCGACGCCGACGGCTACCTGCGGATCGTCGATCGGAAGAAGGAGATCCTCATCACCGCCGGGGGCAAGAACATCTCGCCGGCCAACCTCGAAGCCGCGTTGAAGACGATCCCGCTCGTCGGTCAGGCGATGGCGGTCGGCGACGGCCGGCCTTACCTCGTCGCGCTGCTCACCCTCGACCCGGACGCGGTCGCCGTACGGTTCCCTGGTCGTGTCGCGGCGGATGTCGCGACCGATCCGGCGGTCGTCGCCGAGATCCGCGCGGGCGTTGCCGCGGTCAACGAGCGGTTCTCCACTGTCGAGCACCTGCGCCGGATCGCGATCCTCGGCGAGGAGTGGCTGCCCGACACCGACGTACTCACGCCGACGATGAAGCTGAAGCGGCGCGGCGTACTGGCCCGCTACGGCGAGCAGATCGAGGCGATGTACGCCGGCGGTGGCATCGAGATCGAGGCCGCGGGAGTGCAGACGTAGTCTGGCCGGGCGATGTTCGAGACTCTCTCCGACCGGCTCGAGTCGGTCTTCAAGACGCTGCGGGGCAAGGGGCGGCTGTCCGAAGCGGACATCGACGCCACCGCGCGCGAGATCCGGATCGCACTGCTCGAAGCGGACGTCGCGCTGCCGGTCGTGCGCGAGTTCATCGCCGCGATCAAGGAGCGGGCTCGCGGCGCCGAGGTCTCGCAGGCGCTGAACCCCGCGCAGCAGGTCATCAAAATCGTCAACGAGGAACTCGTTGCCATCCTCGGCGGCGAAAGCCGCGGGCTACGGCTGGCGAAGACGCCGCCGACGGTCATCCTGCTCGCGGGTTTGCAGGGCACCGGTAAGACCACGCTCGCCGGCAAGCTCGGCCGGTGGTTGCGCGCGCAGCGACACGTGCCGTTGCTGGTGGCGTCGGACTTGCAGCGCCCCAACGCCGTACAGCAGTTGCAGGTGGTCGGCAAGCAGGCCGGCGTGGAGGTGTTCGCTCCCGAACCGGGTAGCGGCGTCGGCGATCCGGTCGCGGTTGCGCGGGCCGGCGTCGAGCACGCGCGGCGGATGGGACACGACGTCGTCGTCGTCGACACCGCCGGCCGGCTCGGCATCGACGCCGATCTCATGGCGCAGGCCGCGGCCATTCGCGACGCGGTCAATCCGGACGAGACGTTGTTCGTCGTTGACGCGATGATCGGCCAGGACGCGGTGACGACGGCCGAGGCGTTCCGCGAAGGCGTCGGCTTCAGCGGCGTCGTACTCAGCAAGCTCGACGGCGATGCCCGCGGTGGTGCGGCGCTGTCGGTCGCGAAGGTGACCGGTCGCCCGATCCTGTTCGCGTCTACGGGGGAGAAGCTCGACGACTTCGACGTGTTCCATCCCGAGCGGATGGCGTCGCGCATCCTCGGCATGGGCGACGTACTCACGCTGATTGAGCAGGCCGAAAAGACATTCGAGGCCGACGAAGCCGCGCAGATGGCCGAGCGGATGATGGGCCCCGGCGAGCTCACCCTCGAAGACTTCCTGCAGCAAATGATGATGGTCCGGCGGATGGGACCGATCGGCAACCTGCTCGGCATGTTGCCCGGCATGGGCCAGGTCAAGGATCAGATCAGCCAGATCGACGACCGCGACCTCGATCGGATCGCGGCGATCATCCGGTCGATGACACCCGCCGAGCGAGCCGACCCGAAGCTCATCAACGGATCCCGCCGGCTGCGGATTGCGCGCGGTTCGGGCGTGACCGTGACGGAGGTCAACAACCTCGTCGACCGGTTCTTCGAAGCCCGCAAGATGATGAAGCAGATGACCAACTCGCTGCCTGGGTTGCGGCGGGCGGCCAATCGGTCGGTGAAGAAAGGCAAGAAGGGCAAGGGCGGCGGCAAGGCTGGCCGGCCTGCGGGAATGCCGCGCCTCCCGGGTGGTCTGCCACCCGGCTTCGACCCGTCCGCGCTGAAGCTCCCGCCCGGCCTCAACCCGGACCTGTCCAATCTCAAGCTCCCGCCGGAGAGCTAAGCGCCTTCTGCGTTGCGCCGCCAGCGCGGGATAGAGGTCGCGCTCACGGCGATGATCATGGACGGTTCGTACGGCGGGGCCAGGTCTGGCAGAATGTCTGCGAGCAACGCCGGGCTCGGGCCCTCTACCTGTCTCCGGCGCATCCAGGGCGCTCAACGATCCGCACCCCACGCGGGCCGGAGTGCGCCCACCCCGTCGTAGGAGATAGCACCGCGTGGCCACCAAGATTCGACTTATGCGCCTGGGCAAGATCCGCGCGCCGTACTACCGCATCGTCGTCGCCGACTCGCGCACCAAGCGCGACGGCCGCGTGATCGAGACGATCGGCAAGTACCACCCGAAGGAAGACCCGAGCTTCATCGAGGTCAACTCCGAGCGGGCGCAGTACTGGCTCGGCGTCGGCGCGCAGCCGACCGAGCCGGTCGCCGCGATCCTGCGCGTGACCGGAGACTGGCAGCGGTTCAAGGGCGAGGCGGCGCCGACCGAGGGCGTCAAGACCGCCGCGCCGCGCCCGGATCGCAAGGCCATCTTCGAGGCCGCGGCCAAGGAGAGCCTGGCCGACGCCGAGGACAAGCCGGCGAAGAAGACGGCCGCGAAGAAGGCTGCGCCGGCTGCCGAAGCCCCGCCTGCTGCCGAAGCTGAGCCCGCTGCCGCTGCCGCTGCCGCGGCCCAAGCCGAGCCGGCTGCTGACACTGAGCCCGCTGCTGCGGCCGAGCCGGCTGCGGAGGCCGAGACTCCCGCGGAGCCTGCGGCCGACGCGGCGCCCGAGGCCGAGGCGGCGCCCGAGGCTGAGGCGGCGCCCGAGGCTGAGGCGGCACCTGAGGCTCCGGCGGCCGAGGATGGCGCGGCCGAGG